>NZ_NEJX01000008.1:0-228076 GCF_002113245.1 Pseudomonas sp. B13(2017) | reverse complement strand
TCTGATCTCGATCCGCGTCGCCTGCTTCGCGGGCTTGCCCGCTCCCACAGGAGTTACACAGGCCTCAGGGGGTGTGCAGTTCCTGTGGGAGCGGGCGAGCCCGCGAAGCAGGCGACGCGGATCGAGATCAGATGCGGAAGCTGCCCACCAGGTGCTTCAGGCGGCCGGCCTGCTGCTCCAGGTCGGAGCAGGCACGCAGGGTGGCCTGCAGGTTTTCCACGCCTTCCTGGTTGAGCATGTTGATCTCGTTGATGTCCATGTTGATCGCCTCGACCACGGCGGTCTGCTCTTCGGTGGCGGTGGCCACCGACTGGTTCATGCCGTCGATCTCGCCGATGCGCACGGTAACGCTGTCCAGCCGCTCACCGGCCTGGTTGGCGATCTGCATGCTGTCCTGGCTGTGGCGCTGGCTCTGGTCCATGGTCTCGACCGATTCGCGCGCGCCGACCTGCAGTTCTTCGATCATGGTCTGCACCTGTTGCGCCGACTCCTGGGTGCGGTGCGCCAGGTTGCGTACTTCATCGGCGACAACCGCAAAACCACGCCCGGCTTCACCGGCGCGGGCCGCTTCGATGGCCGCGTTGAGCGCCAGCAGGTTGGTCTGCTGGGAAATGCTGGTGATCACCTCGAGGATCTGGCCGATGTTGACGGTCTTGCTGTTCAGCGTCTCGATGTGCGCGCTGGAAGTGACGATCAGGTCGGACAGGCGGTTCATTGCCGCAATGTTGCGTTCCACCACCTGCTGCCCTTCTTCGGCCAGCAACCGCGCCGAACTGGCGTGCTGCGAAGCCTGGGCGGCGTTGCCGGCAATTTCCTGGGCGGCGGCGCCCAGTTCGTTGATGGCGGCGGCCACGCTGTTGGTGCGGTTGGACTGTTCGTCGGAGTTGGTCATCGACGAGTTCGAGGCACTGATGACCCGCAGGGCTACTTCGTTGACCTGCTCGGTGGCCGAGGACACTTCGCGGATCGAGCTGTGAATACGCTCGACGAAACGGTTGAAGGCGCTGCCCAGGATGCCGAATTCGTCATGGTTGTGGATACGCAGGCGCTTGGTCAGGTCGCCTTCACCTTCGGCGATGTCCTCCATGGCGCGGGTCATGGTGTGCAGCGGCTGCATCAGCACACGGATCAGCAGGCCGAGCAGGCCGATGATGATCACCACCGCCACCAGCGTGGCGATCACCGCCGAGGTGCGGAAGGTGCTGAGCATCGAGAAGGCCTTGTCCTTGTCCACCGACAGGCCGATGTACCAGTTGGCCGAAGGCAGGCCGGTGATCGGGGTGAAGGTCAGCAGGCGGGCCTGGCCTTCGCTCTGCACTTCGGTCAGCTCACCGGTCAGTTTCGGCGTGTGCTGCGGGAACAGGTCCGACAGCGACTTCATCACCAGGTCTTTGTCCGGGTGCACCAGGATCTTGCCCTGGTCGTTGACCAGGAAGGCGTAGCCCATGCCGCCGAAGTTCAGCGAGTTGATGATCTGCACCAGGCCGTCCAGGGCCAGGTCGCCACCGACCACGCCGACACTGGCGGAAACCTTGCTGAGGATGCCGATGACCATCTTGTTGGTGGTCATGTCGATGTACGGCTCGGTCAGGGTCGCGCCGGCGGCATTCATGCCGTCCTTGTACCAGGGGCGGGTGCGCGGGTCGTAGCCGTCGGGCATTTTCGAATCAGGGCGCACGCTGAAGCCGCCGTCGACCTTGCCCAGGTAGACGGTGAGGAAGCTGGAAACCAGCGCATTCTGGCCCATCAGGGTTTCGGCGTTGGTCGGGTCCTGGGCTATGTTCTGTGCCAGGTTTTCCACCAGCTTGATACGGCCTTCGAACAGGTTGCGGATATTGGTCGAAGTGGAAGCGCCCATTTCAGCCAGATAGTTTTCGAGGTCCTCGCGGATCGCATTACGCTGGAGGTAATCGTTGTAGAGCGTGAAAAGGCTGAAGGCGAGTATCACGATCAGTGACGCTGCCAAAAGAATCTTGTGGCTGAAACGAAGGCTTTTGTTCATGGCGTAATCGGTTCCGCTAAGGTTTCATATCAGGCGTTTGCACGCGTGGAGTCGCAAAGCAGTGCAACATCCCGAAAAAGTCCCTTTTCGGTTGTTCCTCTCTATTAAGGCGAATATCACCCACAGGTATCGGCCGAATTACGGTAAAGCTTGAGCAGAGGATTAAAGAGATGTCGGAAATTTCGACCATCGTTGTAGGTGCTGGCCCGGATGGCCAGCCAGTTGGGCAAGCGATGAGGCTGGCTAACCGCCATGGCCTGGTGGCGGGCGCGACGGGTACTGGCAAGACCGTCACCCTGCAGCATCTGGCGGAAGCGTTCAGTGACGCGGGGGTTGCGGTGTTCGCCGCCGATGTCAAAGGTGACCTGTGCGGCCTGGGCGCTGCTGGTGCGCCGCAGGGCAAGGTGGCTGAGCGCATCGCCGGCATGCCCTGGCTGGGGCACAGGCCCCAGGCTTACCCGGTGAGCCTGTGGGACATTGCCGGGCAGTCCGGCCACCCGCTGCGCACCACCCTCAGTGAAATGGGGCCGCTGCTGCTGGGCAACCTGCTGGAACTGACAGACAGCCAACAGGCGGCGCTGTACGCGGCGTTCAAGGTGGCCGACCGTGAAGGCCTGCTGCTGCTCGACCTCAAGGACCTCAAGGCGCTGCTCGCGCACCTGAAGGACAACCCGCAATTGCTGGGCGAAGACAGTGCGCTGATGACCACGGCCTCCACCCAGGCGCTGTTGCGTCGATTGGCGACCCTGGAACAGCAGGGCGCCGAGGCGTTGTTCGGTGAACCGGGGCTGCAGCTTGAGGACCTCCTGCGGCCAGACCCGGATGGCCGTGGGCGTATCCACCTGCTGGACGCCAGCCGGTTGGTTCACGATGCCCCCAAGGTGTACGCGACCTTCCTGTTGTGGCTGCTGGCCGAGTTGTTCGAGCAACTGCCCGAGCGCGGTGATGCCGACAAGCCGGTGCTGGCGTTGTTCTTCGATGAAGCGCACTTGTTGTTCAACGATACGCCCAAGGCATTGCAGGATCGCCTGGAGCAGGTGGTGCGGCTGATTCGTTCCAAGGGTGTGGGGGTGTACTTCGTTACCCAGTCGCCGGGGGACTTGCCAGATGCGGTGCTGGCCCAGTTGGGCTTGCGCATTCAACATGGCTTGCGGGCGTTCACTGCCAAGGAGCAGAAGTCGCTGCGGGCGGTGGCTGATGGCTTCCGCCCCAACCCGGCGTTCGACACCCTGGCGGTGCTGACCGAACTGGGCATTGGCGAGGCGCTGGTGGGGACGCTGGAAGAGAAGGGCACGCCTGCGATGGTGCAGCGGGTACTGATTGCACCGCCGCAGTCGCGTATCGGGCCGTTGAGTGCGGCTGAGCGCAGTGCGCTGATTGCCGATTCGCCGCTGGCGGGGCGTTACGACAAGCCGGTGGACCGTGAGTCGGCGTATGAGATGCTGACCCAGCGTAAGGGCGAGCCGGTGGAGCCCGTGCCGCAACCCAAGGCGGATGAAGAGAGCTTTGCCGACAAGGCTGGTGAGTTCTTGCAGAGTGCGGCAGGGCAGGCCATCAAGTCGGCGGTGCGCCAGGCGGCCAACCAGTTGGGGCGGCAGTTGGTGCGAGGGTTGATGGGGTCGTTGCTGGGGGGCAAGAAAAGGTAGTTTGCCTGTACCGGCCCTATCGCCGGCAAGCCAGCTCCCACAGGTACTGCACAGGCCTTGCGGGCGGTGCAGTACCTGTGGGAGCTGGCTTGCCGGCGATAGGGCCGGTACAGGAATGACACCTATGAAAAAGGCGCCCTTCAGGCGCCTTCTTCTTATTGCGGTATCACTCAGCCAATGGCTTTGGACGCCAGCCAGAACAGGCCGGCCGCCAGGCCCATCGACGCAGGCAGGGTCAGTACCCAGGCCAGCAGGATGGTCTTCACGGTGCCGCCTTGCAGGCCGCTCTTGTTGGCGACCATGGTGCCGGCCACGCCGGACGACAACACGTGGGTGGTCGATACCGGCAGGGCGAAGATGTTGGCCATGCCGATGGCGCAAGCCGCGGTGATCTGCGCCGACATGCCCTGGGCATAGGTCATGCCCTGCTTGCCGATCTTCTCGCCAACGGTCAGTACCACGCGCTTCCAGCCGACCATGGTGCCCAGGCCCAGGGCCAGGGCGACGGCCACGATCACCCAGAACGGGGCGTACTCGGTGGTGGCGGTCAGGTCTTTGCGCAGTTTTTCCAGGTCGGCCTTTTCACGGGCTTCCAGGCCTGGCAGCTTGCCGACCTTCTTCGCCGTGTCGTCCAGGCACAGCAGGTAGCGGCGCACTTCGACACGCTTGTCGGCACTCAGGCTGTGGTAGTCGGTCACGCCCTGCAGCGAGGACTGCAGCGCGGCAATGGTCGGCTCGGTCTGCTGCGGGTTGCAGCTGAACTGCTCCGGCAGGTCGCTGGACTTGGCTTTGCCCAGTGCCAGGAACTCGCCCAGGGTGGCGGCGTTGCGCTGGTAGAACTGGCTCATGTGCAGGGTGGCGTCGCGGGTACGCTCGATCTGGTAGGTGGTGCTGTTCAGGTCGAGAACGAACTTGGCCGGGACGATACCGATCAGCACCAGCATGATCAGGCCGATGCCTTTCTGGCCGTCGTTGGAGCCGTGCACGAAGCTCACGCCCATGGCCGAAACCACCAGTACCAGGCGGTTCCAGAACGGCGGGTGCTTCTTGTCGTCGAGCTTGCGGCGCTGCTCGGGGGTCTTGTGCATCTTCGACAGCGGGCGCCACCACTTCAGGCCGATCAGTACCAGGGCGGCAACGGCGAAGCCGGCCATCGGCGAGACCACCAGCGACATGGCGATGTCGATCGCCTTCTGCCAGTTGACGCCGTCGCCCAGCGGGATGTCGTTGATCAGGGCGTTGGCCAGGCCGACGCCGAGGATGGAGCCGATCAGCGTGTGCGAGCTGGAGGCGGGGATACCGAAGTACCAGGTGCCCAGGTTCCAGGTGATGGCCGCAGCCAGCAGCGAGAAGACCATGGCCAGGCCGTGTCCGGTGTTCACATTGATCAGCAGCTCTACCGGCAGCAGGTGCACGATGGCATAGGCCACCCCGACACCGCCGAGCAGAACGCCAAGGAAGTTGAACACGCCGGAGAAGAACACGGCGAGGTGCGGCGGCATGGCTTTGGTATAGATGACGGTAGCTACCGCGTTGGCGGTGTCATGAAAGCCATTGATGAACTCGAAGGCGAGCACGAAGGTCAAGGCGAGCAGCAGGCTCACCAACACCCAGGCATCCAGTCCGCTGAATAATTCGATCATGAAGGTTGTCTGGCGGTCTTAGGGGGGCGGGATTATGCCAGAAAACCTTGGCAATCGATGCATCCGCGACAGACCGACGGCAATCTTCCTGTCGGGAGCGTGATGTGCACGGCGGGGCGTGTAGGCAGTGAAATGTCCGCTAAAACGCGCAAAACCTGGCGAAAACCGGCAAAAAGCTGGAGAAAAAGCCGCTTCGCTTCTGTTCAAACGGCCGTATGAAATTTGTGTAATTCCATTTCACCTTCGGCCGGACAGTAAAGATCGACCGCGCCCGGGCTGGCCGGGCGACGACGCGCTGGCGTGGTCCCGGGGTCAGGGAGTGTCGCTGCGCAGTTCCTTTTCCATACGTTCCAGTTCCTGGCTGAAGGCCTGGTCGCGCACGCTCGCGCGCTTGCGCCAAGGTTTGCGTTCCGGATCCGGTTGTGCGGCGTAAGTGGTGACTTCGCCACCGTAAACATCCTTGTAACGTTCAGCCTGGCGCTCGAGTTCCGCGCGCAGTTCATCTTTCGTCACAGTAGTACCTGAATTAAGTTTGATGAGTGTTGTTATGCGCTGTGCAGCGTGCACATGCCTTGCTGGCCGCAACGGCTTGATACAGCGGAAGGTTCCATTGCCACGGCATCGTCGAGGCCTGCGCAATCGATTATAGCAACCGATATTTCGCCGAACATCGTTATTTACCCAACCCTGACATCACCAGACGCAAGTAACGCAATGCATCCGACAACAGTTTGGGCCTTTCGTACAAGTTTGAAAGGCAAGACGGACAAAAGTTCGTTGCAATGCAGCAGCGGGACCGTCGAGCGGGAGGGTAATGAAAAACGGCCTCGCCAAAAGGCGAGGCCGTTGCCTGGGGACTTCTACGGTGGGTACCTGACCAGTCTCTCCAAAGAAGCCACAAGTGGCATGAGAAAGGTATAAGTAAAAGTGTCAGCGGTCAATTGCGATTATCGGCCGTTTGTTCGATAATCGCACGAGTGGGCGTTTTTTTTGAGGTGTGCGATGAGTGACGAAACCCTGGCCAACGATTCCGTCAATCCAGAGTCGGGCAACCCGGAGCACGGGCGATCTGCCTCGGCAGCCCTGGCACCGCCGATCGTGGCTTCCCCGGCAAAGCGCATCCAGGCCTTTACCGGCGACCCGGACTTCATGACCTCCCTGGCGCGAGGCCTGGCTGTGATCCAGGCTTTCCAGGAACGCAAGCGTCACCTGACCATCGCCCAGATCAGCCACCGCACCGAAATCCCCCGTGCGGCGGTACGCCGTTGCCTGCACACGTTGATCAAGCTGGGTTACGCCACCACCGACGGGCGCACCTATTCACTGTTGCCCAAAGTGCTGACGCTGGGGCATGCGTACCTGTCGTCGACGCCGCTGGCGATTTCCGCCCAGCCTTACCTGGACCGCATCAGCGACCAGCTGCACGAGGCGGCCAACATGGCCACGCTCGAAGGTGACGACATTCTTTATATAGCCCGTTCGGCCACCGTGGAGCGGCTGATTTCGGTCGACCTGTCGGTGGGCGGGCGCCTGCCGGCCTATTGCACATCGATGGGGCGCATTCTGTTGGCGGCCATGGACGACACCAGCCTGCGGGAATACCTGGAACGTGCCGACCTGAAGGCGCGAACCAGCCGTACCTTGCATGACCCCGAGTCGCTGTTCGCCTGTATCCAGCAGGTGCGCGCCCAGGGCTGGTGCGTGGTAGACCAGGAGCTGGAGCAGGGGCTGCGCTCGATTGCGGTGCCGGTGTATGACGCCTCGGGGCAGGTGTTGGCGGCGTTGAATGTGAGTACCCATGTCGGGCGGGTGACGCGCAGTGAGCTGGAGCAGCGGTTCTTGCCGATCCTGCTGGCGGCCAGCCGGGACCTTTGCCATCAGTTGTTTGGCTGAAGTGCCCCGGGGGCGCATAGCGCCCCCTTTCAAATTTAGAACAGGCAAAACCGTTTCCTGTGCGATAAACGCACAGTGTCGTTCGCGGTCAATTGCGCCACCACCGCCCGCTGATTAATGTCTCTCGCAACGGTCGGCTGTGCCGACCGAACAAGAAAAACATAATAAGAGGCACTTACATGAATACTGTCCCCTCGCTGCCGCGGCCGCACCCGCGCGCGGTACCGTTATATCCAGGCTGACGCCGGCCGCATTCCCTCAAACTATCGTCCTCTGTACCGGTTTATCGCGTGCAGTGGCCTGGCTGTGCCCCTCATTCTGGATAACAACAATGAACCAAGCGCAAACCAACGTCGGCAAAAGCCTCGACGTCCAGTCGTTCATCAATCAGCAGCCGCTGTCCCGCTACCAATGGCGGGTGGTGTTGCTGTGCTTCCTGATCGTCTTCCTCGATGGCCTGGACACCGCCGCCATGGGCTTCATCGCCCCGGCCCTGTCGCAGGAGTGGGGGATTGACCGCGCCAGCCTCGGCCCAGTCATGAGTGCTGCATTGATCGGCATGGTTTTCGGTGCCCTCGGCTCCGGCCCGCTGGCGGACCGGTTTGGCCGCAAGGGCGTGCTGGTGGGGGCGGTGCTGGTATTTGGCGGCTTCAGCCTGGCCTCGGCCTATGCCACCAACGTCGACCAGTTGCTGGTGTTGCGCTTCCTGACCGGCCTGGGCCTTGGCGCAGGCATGCCCAACGCCACCACGCTGTTGTCTGAATACACCCCCGAGCGCCTCAAGTCGCTGCTGGTGACCAGCATGTTCTGCGGCTTCAACCTGGGCATGGCCGGTGGTGGTTTCATTTCCGCCAAGATGATCCCGGCTTACGGCTGGCACAGCCTGCTGGTGATCGGTGGCGTGCTGCCGTTGCTGCTGGCGCTGGTGCTGATGGTATGGCTGCCGGAGTCGGCGCGGTTCCTGGTGGTGCGCAATCGGGGCACCGACAAAGTGCGCCAGACCTTGTCGCCCATCGCGCCGCAGGTGGTGGCCGAGGCGGGCAGCTTCAGCGTGCCGGAACAGAAGGCGGTGGCCGCGCGCAACGTGTTCGCGCTGATCTTCTCCGGTACCTACGGCATGGGCACCATGCTGTTGTGGCTGACCTACTTCATGGGCCTGGTGATCGTCTATCTGCTGACCAGCTGGCTGCCAACCTTGATGCGCGACAGCGGCGCGAGCATGGAACAGGCTGCCTTCATCGGCGCGCTGTTCCAGTTCGGTGGCGTGCTGAGTGCCGTCGGCGTGGGCTGGGCCATGGACCGCTTCAATCCGCACAAGGTGATCGGCATTTTCTACCTGCTGGCCGGGGTGTTCGCCTACGCCGTGGGGCAGAGCCTGGGCAACATCACCGTATTGGCCACCCTGGTGCTGGTTGCCGGCATGTGCGTGAACGGCGCCCAGTCGGCGATGCCTTCGCTGGCGGCGCGCTTCTATCCGACACAGGGCCGCGCCACAGGGGTATCGTGGATGCTGGGTATCGGCCGCTTCGGGGCGATTCTCGGGGCCTGGAGTGGCGCGACGCTGCTGGGGCTGGGCTGGAACTTCGAACAGGTGCTGACGGCGTTGCTGGTGCCGGCGGGGCTGGCGACCGTGGGTGTGATCGTGAAAGGGCTGGTGAGCCACGCTGACGCGACCTGACGCAGTGGCCTCATCGCCGGCAAGCCAGCTCCCACAGGAATGCATCAGGCCCCGAGCCGGTGCGGTACCTGTGGGAGCTGGCTTGCCGGCGATGAGGCCAGTACAGGCAGTGAGGGGAGATAGGTAGGGATGCAACAAATGGTTCGATAATCGCACAAATAGTCGATTATCGGATTGTAAGCCACCCACCAGTCTCCTTAATCTGAGCTCACCGAAGCACCCTGACCAGGAGTCTCCAAATGGCTGCAATTCTCCCGCTTCACGAAGCCGTGAAGCAGTTCATCCAGGATGGCGATACCGTCGCCCTCGAAGGTTTCACCCACCTGATCCCGACTGCTGCCGGCCACGAGATCATCCGTCAGGGCAAGCGCGACCTGACCCTGGTGCGCATGACTCCGGACCTGATCTACGACCAGCTGATCGGCGCCGGTTGCGCCAGCAAGCTGATCTTCTCCTGGGGTGGTAACCCGGGTGTCGGTTCGCTGCACCGCCTGCGTGATGCCGTCGAGAAGCAGTGGCCACACGCCATCGAAATCGAAGAACACAGCCACGCCGACCTGGCCAACGCCTATGTCGCCGGTGCTTCTGGCCTGCCGTTCGCCGTGCTGCGTGCCTACGCCGGCTCCGACCTGCCGAAGGTCAACCCGCTGATCAAGAGTGTCACCTGCCCGTTCACCGGTGAAGTGCTGGCAGCCGTGCCGTCGGTGCGCCCGGACGTGACCGTGATCCACGCGCAAAAGGCCGACCGTAAAGGCAACGTGCTGCTGTGGGGCATCCTCGGTGTGCAGAAGGAAGCCGCCCTGGCCGCCAAGCGCTGCATCGTCACCGTCGAGGAAATCGTCGACGACCTGCAGGCCCCGATGAACGCCTGCGTGTTGCCGACCTGGGCGCTGAGCGCGGTATGCCTGGTACCTGGTGGTGCGCACCCGTCCTATGCCCACGGCTACTACGAGCGTGACAACCGCTTCTACCAGGCCTGGGACCCGATCGCGCGTAGCCGCGAATCGTTCACCGCCTGGATCGACACCTACATCCGTGGCACTGCCGATTTCAACGAATTCAAGGCCAAGCTGGCCAGCACTGCGGAGGCCGCACAATGAGCTACTCCACTTCCGAAATGATGACCGTCGCCGCAGCCCGTCGCCTGCGCAACGGTGCTGTGTGCTTCGTCGGCATCGGCCTGCCATCCAAGGCTGCCAACCTGGCGCGCCTGACCTCGTCGCCAGACGTGGTGCTGATCTACGAATCCGGCCCGATCGGCGCCAAGCCAAGCGTGCTGCCGCTGTCGATCGGCGACGGCGAGTTGGCCGAAACCGCTGACACCGTGGTGCCGACCGGCGAGATCTTCCGCTACTGGCTGCAAGGTGGGCGCATCGACGTCGGCTTCCTTGGCGCCGCCCAGGTCGACCGCTTCGGCAACATCAACACGACTGTGGTTGGTGACTATCACGCCCCGAAAACCCGCCTGCCGGGTGCCGGTGGCGCACCGGAAATCGCCGGTTCCGCCAAGCAGGTGCTGATCATCCTCAAGCAGTCGCCGCGTGCCTTCGTCGACAAGCTGGACTTCATCACCTCGGTTGGCCACGGTGAAGGCGGCGACTCGCGCAAACGCCTTGGCCTGCCAGGCGACGGCCCGGTCGGCATCATCACCGACCTGTGCATCATGGAGCCGGAAGCCGGCACCCACGAATTCGTCGTCACCGCGATCCACCCGGGTGTGACCCGCGAGCAGATCATCGCCGCCACTGGCTGGGCGATCCGCTTTGCCGACGATGTGCAGACCACTGCCGAACCTACCGAAGTCGAGCTGTCCGCCCTGCGTGACCTCGAAGCCCGTACCGCCGCGGCCCATGGCCAGGTGGCAGGAGAAGCCTGATGCGCGACGTATTCATCTGTGACGCCATCCGTACCCCGATCGGCCGCTTCGGCGGCGCCCTGGCCGGCGTGCGGGCCGACGACCTGGCCGCCGTGCCGCTGAAGGCGCTGATCGAGCGCAACCCGAGCGTGCAGTGGGATCAGGTTGACGAAGTGTTCTTCGGCTGCGCCAACCAGGCCGGTGAAGACAACCGCAACGTGGCGCGCATGGCGCTGCTGCTGGCCGGCCTGCCGCAGAGCATCCCGGGCGTTACCCTGAACCGCCTGTGCGCGTCGGGCATGGATGCCATCGGCACTGCCTTCCGCGCCATTGCCAGCGGCGAAATGGAGCTGGCGATTGCCGGCGGCGTTGAGTCGATGTCGCGTGCCCCGTTCGTCATGGGCAAGGCCGAAAGCGGCTATTCGCGCAACATGAAGCTCGAAGACACGACCATCGGCTGGCGTTTCATCAACCCACTGATGAAGGGCCAGTACGGTGTGGATTCCATGCCGGAAACCGCCGACAACGTGGCCGACGATTACCAGGTTTCGCGTGCTGACCAGGACGCCTTCGCCCTGCGCAGCCAGCAGAAGGCAGCTGCCGCCCAGGCCGCCGGTTTCTTCGCCGAAGAGATCGTGCCGGTGCGTATCGCGCACAGGAAGGGCGAGACCATCGTCGAGCATGACGAGCACCTGCGCCCGGAAACCACGCTGGAAGCCCTGACCAAGCTCAAGCCGGTCAACGGCCCGGACAAGACCGTCACCGCCGGCAACGCCTCGGGCGTGAACGACGGTGCCGCGGCGTTGATCCTGGCTTCGGCCGAGGCGGTGAAGAAACACGGCCTGACCCCACGTGCCCGGGTACTGGGCATGGCCAGTGCCGGTGTTGCACCGCGGGTGATGGGCATTGGCCCGGTGCCGGCAGTGCGCAAGCTGACCGAGCGCCTGGGTGTGGCGGTGAATGATTTCGATGTGATCGAGCTCAACGAAGCCTTTGCCAGCCAAGGTCTGGCGGTGCTGCGTGAGCTGGGTGTGGCCGACGATGCACCGCAGGTGAACCCCAACGGCGGTGCCATCGCCCTGGGCCACCCGCTGGGCATGAGCGGTGCGCGCCTGGTGCTGACTGCGCTTCACCAGCTGGAGAAGAGCGGTGGGCGCAAAGGCCTGGCGACCATGTGTGTGGGCGTAGGCCAAGGTTTGGCGCTGGCCATCGAGCGGGTTTGACCTGTACCGGCCTCTTCGCGGGCACGCCCGCTCCCACAGGGGAACCACGCCTCCCACTGTGGGAGCGGGCGTGCCCGCGAAGAGGCCGGTCCTGCCAGACTCAAGGCCAATTGCCAGGCAAATAGCGGAACGAGTGTGTTACCAGGTGTGTCTAGAATTACCTGCGACCCTCCAGGAGTAAACTCACCATGACCTCAGCCTATTACACCGGCGAAGAACGCAGCAAACGCATCTTCGCTATCGTTGGTGCCTCTTCAGGCAACCTGGTGGAATGGTTCGACTTCTACGTCTATGCCTTCTGCGCGATCTACTTTGCCCCGGCTTTCTTCCCCTCCGACGACCCCACCGTGCAGTTGTTGAACACGGCAGGCGTGTTCGCCGCGGGCTTTCTGATGCGCCCCATCGGTGGCTGGATCTTCGGCCGCCTCGCTGACCGCCATGGTCGCAAGAATTCCCTGATGATCTCGGTGCTGATGATGTGCTTCGGCTCCCTGATGATCGCCTGCCTGCCCACCTATGCCAGCATCGGCACCTGGGCCCCGGCGCTGCTGTTGCTGGCCCGGCTGATCCAGGGCCTTTCGGTAGGCGGCGAATATGGCACTACTGCCACCTACATGAGTGAAGTGGCCCTGCGCGGCCAGCGCGGCTTCTTCGCCTCGTTCCAGTACGTGACCCTGATCGGCGGCCAGTTGCTGGCGGTGCTGGTGGTGGTGATCCTGCAGCAGCTGCTCACTGAAGAAGAACTGCGCGCCTGGGGCTGGCGCATTCCGTTCGTGGTCGGCGCCATTGCCGCGCTGATCTCGCTGATGCTGCGCCGCTCGCTGCATGAGACCAGCAGCGCCGAAACCCGCCAGGACAAGGACGCCGGCACCATCAAGGGCCTGTTCCGCGACCACGCGGCGGCCTTCATCACCGTGCTCGGCTATACCGCGGGCGGTTCGCTGATCTTCTATACCTTCACCACCTACATGCAGAAGTACCTGGTCAACACCGCCGGCATGACCGCAAAAAACGCCAGCTACGTGATGACTGGCGCGCTATTCCTGTTCATGGTGCTGCAGCCGTTCTTCGGCATGCTCTCCGACCGCATCGGCCGGCGTAATTCGATGATGCTGTTCGGCGCCCTGGGTACGCTGTTCACCGTGCCGCTGCTGATGGCGCTGAAAACCGTGAGCAGCCCGTTCATGGCCTTCGTGCTGATTACCCTGGCGTTGTGTATCGTCAGTTTCTACACCTCGATCAGCGGCCTGGTGAAGGCCGAGATGTTCCCGCCGCAGGTGCGTGCGCTGGGTGTGGGCCTGGCCTATGCAGTGGCCAACGCGGCGTTCGGCGGTTCGGCCGAATACGTTGCCCTGGGCCTGAAGACCCTGGGCATGGAAAACACTTTCTACTGGTACGTGACAGCGATGATGGCGATTGCCTTCCTGTTCAGCCTGCGCTTGCCGAAGCAGGCCGCGTACCTGCACCACGATGATTAAGGACGTGGCATGACCAACCAACTGTTCGACGCCTACTTCACCGCACCGGCCATGCGCGAGATCTTCTCCGACCGTGGCCGCCTGCAGGGCATGCTCGATTTCGAAGCGGCGCTGGCGCGGGCCGAGGCGGCTGCCGGGCTGGTCCCGCATAGCGCAGTAGCGGCCATCGAGGCGGCGTGCCACGCCGAGCGCTATGACGTTGGCGCGCTGGCCAATGCCATCGCCACTGCTGGCAACTCGGCGATCCCGCTGGTGAAGGCGTTGGGCAAGGTGATTGCCAGTGGCGTGCCCGAGGCCGAGCGCTATGTGCACCTGGGCGCCACCAGCCAGGACGCGATGGACACCGGGCTGGTCCTGCAGCTGCGCGCTGCCCTCGACCTGATCGAAGCCGACCTCGGCAAGCTGGCCGATACCTTGTCGCGCCAGGCCTTGCAGCACGCCGACACGCCGCTGGTGGGGCGCACCTGGCTGCAGCATGCCACCCCGGTGACCCTGGGCATGAAACTGGCCGGTGTGCTGGGCGCCTTGACCCGTCACCGCCAGCGCCTGCAGGAGCTGCGCCCACGCTTGCTGGTGCTGCAGTTCGGCGGTGCCTCGGGCAGCCTGGCGGCTTTGGGCAGCAAGGCGATGCCGGTGGCCGAAGCCCTGGCCGAGCAGCTCAAGCTGACCCTGCCCGAGCAGCCCTGGCACACCCAGCGCGACCGCCTGGTGGAGTTTGCCTCGGTGGTGGGGCTGGTCGCCGGTAGCCTGGGCAAGTTCGGCCGTGATGTCAGCCTGCTGATGCAGACCGAGGCGGGGGAGCTGTTCGAGCCTTCCGCGCCGGGCAAGGGTGGGTCTTCGACCATGCCGCACAAGCGCAACCCGGTGGGCGCCGCAGTGCTGATCGGTGCCGCGACCCGCGTGCCGGGGCTGGTTTCGACGCTGTTCGCCGCCATGCCCCAGGAGCATGAGCGCAGCCTTGGCCTGTGGCATGCCGAATGGGAAACCCTGCCGGACATCTGCTGCCTGGTATCTGGTGCGCTGCGCCAGGCCCAGGTGATTGCCGAGGGCATGGAAGTGGATGCCGCGCGCATGCGCCGTAACCTCGACCTGACCCAGGGCCTGGTGCTGGCCGAAGCGGTGAGCATCGTCCTTGCCCAGCGCCTGGGCCGCGACCACGCCCACCACCTGCTGGAGCAGTGCTGCCAGCGCGCGGTGGCCGAACAGCGCCACCTGCGCACTGTGCTGGGTGAAGAGCCGCAAGTCAGCGCCGAGCTGTCCGCCGAAGAACTCGATCGCTTGCTCGACCCTGCCCATTACCTGGGCCAGGCCCGCGTCTGGGTGGCGCGCGCCGTGTCCGAACATCAACGTTTCACTGCCTGAAGGAGACCGCTGTGGCGCACTTGCAACTGGCCGATGGCGTTTTGAATTACCAGATCGATGGCCCGGAAAACGCCCCGGTGCTGGTCCTGTCCAACTCGCTCGGTACAGACCTGGGCATGTGGGACACGCAGATTCCACTGTGGAGCCAGCACTTGCGCGTGTTGCGCTACGACACCCGTGGCCACGGTGGGTCGCTGGTCACTGAAGGCCCTTACAGCATCGAACAGCTGGGTCGTGACGTGCTGGCCCTGCTCGATGGGCTGGATATTGCCAAGGCGCACTTCGTCGGCCTGTCGATGGGTGGCCTGATCGGCCAGTGGCTGGGCATCAATGCCGGCGAGCGCCTGCACAGTCTGACCCTGTGCAATACCGCCGCCAAGATCGCCAACGACGAGGTGTGGAACACCCGTATCGACACCGTGCTCAAGGGCGGCCAGCAGGCCATGGTCGACCTGCGCGATGCCTCCATCGCCCGCTGGTTCACCCCGGGCTTCGCCCAGGCCCAGCCAGCGCAGGCCCAGCGCATCTGCCAGATGCTGGCGCAAACCAGTCCGCAAGGTTATGCCGGCAACTGCGCGGCGGTGCGTGATGCCGATTACCGCGAGCAACTGGGCCGTATCCAGGTGCCGGCGCTGATCGTTGCCGGTACCGAGGACGTGGTGACCACTCCGGAGCACGGCCGCTTCATGCAGGCCGGTATCGCGGGTGCCGAGTACGTCGACTTCCCGGCGGCGCACCTCTCCAACGTCGAGATCGGCGAGGCGTTCAGCCGCCGCGTGCTCGACTTCCTGCTGGCTCACTGAGGATACCGCCATGGACGAGAAACAACGTTACGACGCAGGCATGCAGGTACGCCGCGCAGTGCTTGGCGATGCCCACGTGGACCGCAGCCTGGAGAAGCTCAACGACTTCAACGGCGAGTTCCAGGAGATGATCACCCGCCACGCCTGGGGGGACATCTGGACTCGCCCTGGCCTGCCGCGCCATACCCGTAGCCTGATCACCATCGCCATGCTGATTGGCATGAACCGCAACGACGAGCTGAAACTGCACCTGCGCGCGGCGGCCAACAACGGCGTGACCCGCGACGAGATCAAGGAAGTGCTGATGCAGAGCGCGATCTATTGCGGCATTCCGGCGGCCAATGCCACCTTCCACATGGCTGAGTCGGTGTGGGACGAGCTGGGCGTGGAGTCGCGACAGCAGTAATGCCTGTACCGGCCCTATCGCCGGCAAGCCAGCTCCCACAGGGATTGCATCAGGCTTGAGGGCAGTGCAGTCCCTGTGGGAGCTGGCTTGCCGGCGATAGGGCCATGGAATGTTTACATGGCCGCATTCTTCTACCGCATGGCCACCGGGCCGGCGTTGCTTTCCACAGCCTGCTTCAGGGCCGGGCACAGGCCGAGCATGAATGCCGCTTCTGCCACCACGAACAACGGTCCGATGATCAATCCGCTGACATCGTCGACAAACGCCGGCTTGCGGCCTTCGTAGTAATGGCCGACGAACTGGATGATCCAGCCCACCACGAACGCCCCCAGCCCGGCACCGAGCCACAGCGCTGTCGTCTGCATCGCCAGCACCTGGCCGACCCACAGGCATAGCCCAAGCAACAACCCCATCACCAGGCCGAAGCGCAGGTCCAGGCGCAGATAGAACCAGACCGAGGCTGCCGCCGCCGGCAGGGCAGGGGACAGCCACATGCCCGCCACCTCCCAGCCAGGGCGCGACAGCAGGATGGTGACCGCCAGCACGATCATCGGGATGCCGACGAAGTGGGTGGCGATGTTGCGTGGGTCGCGGTGGTAGCTGGCGTATTGGCTCAGGTGGTCGACGAGGGTTTTCATTGTTGTGCCTCCCTGTTCAGCTTTGTTTTGCCTGAACCGGCCTCTTCGCGGGCTTGCCCGCTCCCACAGGATCACCACAGTTTCAAGCCAGGTGGATTACCTGTGGGAGCGGGCGAGCCCGCGAAGAGGCCAGTACAGGCAACCTGTGACCGGATAGTGATCAGGATAGCCCGCAGCCACCACCATCATCAGCTCAGCGAATGGCAGCAGCCCGCACTGGCATATCCAGCCCCACCAGCGTCTCGATCATCGCTCGCGCCGCCGGCGACAGCCGGTAACCGCTGCGGCTGACCACGCCACAGCGCACGCTCAGCACTTCCAGCGCCGGTGGCAGGTTGCGCCAGTGCAGGCGCACCAGGCGGCCGCTGGCCAGGTCTTCGGCCACGGCTTCTTCGCTGGCGGTGCCGATGGCATCGCTGGCCTGCACCACGCTGCGCAGCACGGCCAGGTGCTCGGTTTGCAGGTGCGGGGTGAAATCGCTGCGCCCGCTCAGGTTGGCCAGGCGCTTGCGCACGCCGGGGGCGAGCAGGGCGCTGGCCAGCGGGTAGCTGAACAGGTCGTTGGTCGACAGGCTGTCCTTGGCCAGCAATGGGTGCCCCGGGCGGCAGAAGAACAGGCCGGGGCGCGGTGAAAGGGGCTCGGTGTGGAAGTTGGGGTCGGCTTCGAACGGGCGGATATCGTCGACGAAAAACTCGATCTGCTCGCGGCGCAGGGCCTGGCCGAGGCGTTCGGCGTTGTCCACCAGCAGCGAGGTGCGGATGCCCGGGTGGCGTTCGAGAAAGTGGCGCAGGGCGTCGGGCACCAGGCGCACGGCCAGCGCCGGGCCGCTGCCGAAATGCAGCTCGCCGGCGTCGAGCTTGGTCATTTGCAGCACTTCGTTGCTCAGCTGCGCGGCACCTTGTACCAGGCGCCGGGCATGTTGCAGCACTACCAAGCCTTCGGGGGTGGGCGGCAGGGCTTTGCTGGCGCGGTCGACCAGTGGGCAGCCGAAGCTGTGTTCCAGGCTCTGGATGGCACGGCTGAAGGCGGGTTGAGTGATGCCCATGGCCTCGGCGGCACGGACGAAGCTGCGGTATTCGGTGAGGGCGATGAAGTAGCGCAGCTGACGGAGGTCCATGTCACGGCTCTGGGGCGGGGATCAGGGGCCTATTCAAGCGGTTGCTGCATATGTCGTCAAAGAAGGTTTATTGATTTATTTATAGCTTATGGTTATTTGTTGTGGCTTCTGGCCTCTTCGCGGGCATGCCCGCTCCCACAGGGACCGCACAGGTTTCAAGGCTGGTGCGGTCCCGCGAAGAACTCAGAGGAGATTCAGCGGGTAACTCACGATCAACCGGTTCTCATCGAACGAGTTGGTGCTGAAGTCCCGGCGCATGGTGGAGTTGCGCCACTTCACCGACAGGTCCTTGAAGCTGCCCGACTGCACCACATAGGCCAATTCGGTTTCTCGCGCCCATTCCTTGCCATCGTCCACGCCGCCTGCGGTGACGTTGTCCCCCTTGATGTAGCGGTTCATCAGGGTCAGGCCTGGCACGCCGACGGTGGCGAAGTTGAAGTCATGGCGCACCTGCCAGGAGCGCTCCTTGGCGTTGTCGAAGCTGGAGTTGTAGCTGTCGTTTGCCAGGGTGCCGCCGCTGGTGCCGTTGACCCGCATCCAGGCGTCGTCGCCGCTGACTTTCTGCAGGCCGACGTAGAAGGTGTGGCCCTGATAGCGCGCCGAGAGCATGGCCGAGGCGGTGCGGTTGTCCAGTTCGCCAGCGCGTTCGGCGCCGTCTTCCTTGCCGATGAAGTAGCCCAGGTTGGCGCCCAGGGTCCAGTCGCCCAGGGGTTGGCTGTGCACCAGGTTGAGGTACTGCTGGCGGTAGATGTCCTTGAGCTGGGCATCCCACAGGCCGATCATGGTGCGCTTGTCGTTGAAGGTGTACTCGCCGCCGCCAAAGTTGAAACGGTCGGAGGTGAATGCGGCCTTACCATTCAGCGACATGTCTTCCATGCTGGCGTCGTTGCGCGGGCTGTTGCCGCGGAACTGGCCGGCGTACAGAGTCAAGCCGGCGATTTCCTTCGAGGTCAGCTGGCCACCGCGGAAGGTCTGCGGCAGCGAGCGGCCATCGTCCGAGCGCAGGATCGGCAGTACCGGCATCCATTCACCCACTTTCAGCTCGGTTTCGGACAGCTTGGCTTTCAGTGCCACGCCCAGGCGGCCGAAGTCATCGGCCGGGCGGCCATCGTCGTGCACCGGCAGCAGGTGGGTGTTGGTGGTGCCTTTGCCGCCGTCGAGCTTGACCGAGTACAGGCCCAGTACGTCCACGCCGAAACCGACGGTGCCCTGGGTGAAGCCGGAGCGGGCGTCGAGGATGAAGCTCTGCGTCCACTCCTCGGCCTTGGCCTGCGGGTGCGCCGGGTCGACGAAGTTGCGGTTGATGTAGAAGTTGCGCAGGTTGAGGGTAGCCTTGGCGTCCTCCAGGAAACCACCTTGGTCGGCGGCGAACACGGGGAGTGCGCAGGACATGGCCAACAGGCCGGGCAGCAGCTGGCGTGCGGGTTGCAAAGTGCTCATCTGTCGTGGATCTCTTGTTTTTATGGGCGAGCCGGTACGCTGCAGGATGCGGCCTGCAGGTGCGGGTCTTTTGGGATGAACCGGGGCAACGTTGCGTGGGAGGATGGTGCGGCGTAGGGCTGGGGTGAGGCAATTCGCCACAAACGGAAGCGGGCGATAATCGAACGGAATGTTCTGGTTGGTTAATTGTTTTTCCTGTGCTGGCCTCTTCGCGGGCTTGCCCGCTCCCACAGGATCACCACAGCCTTGGAAACTGTGGTGGCCCTGTGGGAGCGGGCAAGCCCGCGAAGAGGCCAGCACAGGCAACACAAAACAAAAAGCCCACCGCGAGGGTGGGCTTGATGCTTTGACAGCTGCAATCAGCTCTTCGGTGCTTCCACCGCTGCCTGCTGGTTGTTGGCCTGCCCGGTCTGCTCGTACCAGCCACCGCCAAGCGCCTTGTACAGGTTGACCTCGCTGGTCAGCTGCGACAAGCGGTCGCCGATCAGTGCCTGCTGGGCGCTGAACAGGTTGCGCTGGGCGTCGAGGAAGGTCAGGTTGCTGTCGATACCGATGCGATAGCGGCGTTCGGCCAGGCGGTAGTAGTCCTGGTTCGCCTGCACCAGGTCGCGTTGCGCCTGCAGCTGCTCTTCGAAGGTCTTGCGCGCCGCCAGGCCATCGGAGACTTCCTGGAAGGCGGTCTGGATGGTCTTTTCGTACTTGGCGACGTTGATGTCCTTCTGGATCTTCGAGTAGTCCAGGCTGGCCTTCAGGCTGCCGGCGTTGAAAATCGGCAGGTTGATCTGCGGCTGGAACAGCCAGGTGCCCTGGCCGCCCGAGAACAGGTGGCCCATGTCGGGGCTCAGGCTGCCGGCATTGGCGGTCAGGCTGATGCTCGGGAAGAACGCTGCGCGGGCCGCGCCAATGTTGGCATTGGCGGCCTTGAGCAGGTGCTCGGCTTCCTGGATGTCCGGGCGACGCTGGAGGATGTCCGACGGCAGGCCGGCCGGTACTTCGGCCAGCTGGTCGGCATTGAGCTCCAGAGGCTTGGCCAGGTCGGCGGGAATGCCGGTGCCCAGCAGCACGGTCAGGCTGTTGACGTCCTGGGCGACCAGGCGCTGGTACTGCGAGTACTTGACCCGGGCGCCTTCCACGGCGGTGCGCGCCTGGCTGACGTCGAGTGCCGAGGCTACGCCGACTTCGTTGCTGCGACGGGTGAGGTTGTAGCTTTCCTCGTAGGTCTTCAGCGTTTCTTCGGTCAGCTTGAACAGCGCCTGGTCGGCCTGCCAGGTGTAGTAGGCGTTGGCCACGCTGGCCACCAGGCTGATCTGCGTGGAGCGACGCGCCTGCTCGCTGGACAGGTAGGTTTCCAGGGCCTGCTCGGTCAGGCTGCGCACGCGGCCGAACAGGTCCAGCTCATAGGCGCTGACGCCCAGGGTGGCCGAGTACTGGCTGGTGATGCCCGCTTCGCCGGTCTGCGACATGTTCGCCGGTACGCGCTGGCGGCTGCCGCTGCCGGTGGCCGAAACCGCCGGGAACAGGTCGGCACGCTGGATGCGGTACTGCGCACGGTAGGCGTCGATGTTCAACGCGGCAACGCGCAGGTCGCGGTTGTTGACCAGCGATGTCTGGATCAGCTGCTGCAGTGCCGGGTCGTGGAAGAACTGGCGCCAGCCCTGCTCGGCGGCGGCAACTTCCGCCGATTGCGTCGGCGAGTACGCAGGGCCTTGCGGCCACTGCGCAGCCACCGGCGATTCCGGGGTCTGGTAGTCAGGGATCAGCGAGCAGCCGCCAAGAATGAAAGCGGTTACTGCCAGGGACAACAAAGACTTGGTCATTGCCCAGCCTCATAACGTGGAGTTTCAGGGGTGACGTCTTTTTCCGGCTCTTTGCTGCCGAACAGTGACGACACTGCGACGAAGAACAGTGGTACCCAGAAGATAGCCAGCACGGTCGCACTGATCATGCCGCCGATCACGCCAGTACCGATGGCGTGCTGGCTGCCGGCGCCGGCGCCGCTGGCGATAGTCAACGGTACCACGCCGAGGATGAACGCCAGCGAGGTCATGATGATCGGGCGCAGACGCATGCGGCACGCCTCGATCGCCGCGTCGTACAGGCTGCGGCCTTGCTCGTGCAGTTCCTTGGCGAATTCGACGATCAGAATGGCGTTTTTCGCCGCCAGGCCGATGGTGGTCAACAGGCCGACCAGGAAGTACACGTCGTTGGACAACCCGCGCAGGCTGGTGGCGATCAGGGCACCGATGATACCCAGCGGTACTACCAGTACCACGGCGATCGGGATCGACCAGCTTTCGTACAGGGCTGCCAGGCACAGGAACACGAACAGTACCGAGAGGGCGAACAGTGCCGGCATCTGCGAACCGGAGAGTTTTTCCTCGTAGGACATGCCGGTCCAGGAGAAGCCGATGCCGCTTGGCAGTTCGCCAGCAATGCGCTCGACCTCGGCCATGGCTTCACCGGTACTGTAGCCCGGGGCCGGAGCACCGAGGATTTCCATTGCCTCGACGCCGTTGTAACGCGACAGCTTCGGCGAACCGTAGGTCCATTCGCCCTTGGCGAAGGAGGAGAACGGCACCATTTCGCCGGCGCCATTGCGCACGTACCACTTCTGCAGGTCTTCCGGGCTCATCCGCGCGTTCGGCTCGCCCTGGATGTACACCTTCTTGACCCGGCCACGGTCGATGAAGTCGTTGACGTAGCTGGCACCCAGGGCAATCGACAGGGTGTTGTTGATGTCGGCGATGGTCACGCCCAGGGCGCTGGCACGCTCGTCATCGATGGTCAGCTGGTACTGCGGCTCGTCGTTCAGGCCGTTCGGGCGCACGGCGCTGAGGATCTTGCTCTGCGCGGCCTTGGCCAGGAACTGGTTGCGCGCTTCCATCAGCTTGGCATGGCCGACACCGCCGCGGTCCTGCAGGAACACGTCGAAGCCGGTGGCGTTACCCAGTTCGAGCACCGCAGGCGGGGCAAAGGCGAACACCATCGCATCGCGGAAGGTGAAGAAGTGCTGCTGGGCGCGCTGGGCAAGGGCGAACACGCTGTTTTCCTTGGAGCGCTCATCCCACGGCTTGAGCATGATGAACGCCATACCCGAGCTCTGGCCACGGCCGGCGAAGTTGAAGCCGTTGACGGTGAACACCGAAGCCACGGTGTCGGCCTCTTCGCTGAGCAGGTACTCACGCATCTGGTCGACCACCACCTGGGTGCGCTCGGCACTGGAGCCGGCCGGGGTCTGTACCTGGGCGAACAATACGCCCTGGTCTTCTTCCGGCAGGAACGCGGTAGGGATGCGGGCGAACAGCCAGATCATGCCGACCACGATCAGCGCGTAGGCCAGCAGGAACGGTACCTTGTTGCGCAGGATGGTGCCCACGCTGCGCTCGTAGCCGGTTACGCTGCGGTCGAAGTTGCGGTTGAACCAGCCAAAGAAGCCACGCTTGGCCACATGGTGCTCGCCCTTCTTCAGCGGCTTGAGCATGGTGGCGCACAGGGCCGGGGTGAAGATGAGCGCCACCAGCACCGACAGGCCCATGGCCGAGACGATGGTGATGGAGAACTGCCGGTAGATCACACCCGTGGAGCCGCCGAAGAACGCCATGGGCAGCAGTACCGCCGACAGCACCAGGGCGATACCCACCAGGGCACCCTGGATCTGCTCCATCGAGCGCTTGGTCGCTTCCTTGGGCGGCAAGCCTTCCTCGGACATCACCCGCTCGACGTTCTCCACCACGACGATGGCGTCGTCCACCAGCAAGCCGATGGCCAGGACCATGGCGAACATGGTCAGGGTGTTGATGCTGAAGCCGGCAGCGGCAAGGATGCCGAAGGTACCCAGCAACACAACCGGTACGGTCATGGTGGTGATGATGGTGGCGCGGAAGTTCTGCAGGAACAGGTACATCACCAGGAACACCAGGACCACGGCTTCGATCAGGGTGTGGATAACGCCACTGATCGATTCGGTGACCACCGGGGTGGTGTCATACGGGAATACCGCTTTCACCCCAGGCGGGAAGAACGGTTCCAGGTCGGCGATGGTCTGGCGCAGGGCCTTGGCGGTGTCCAGGGCGTTGGCACCGGTAGCCAGTTTAACTGCCAGGCCGGAGGCCGGCTTGCCGTTGAACTGGGCGCTGACGGCATAGTTTTCACCACCCAGGCCAACCTGGGCGACATCACCCAGACGCACCTGCGAACCGTCGCTGTTGACCTTGAGCAGGATCTTTTCGAACTGCTCGGCAGTCTGCAGGCGGGTCTTGCCGATGATGGTGGCGTTCAGCTGGGTACCCGGCATGGCCGGCAGGCCGCCGAGCTGGCCGGAGGACACCTGCACGTTCTGCGCGGCCACGGCGGTCTTGACGTCGACCGGGGTCAGCTGGAACTTGTTCAGCTTGGCCGGATCGAGCCAGATACGCATGGCGTACTGCGCACCGAACACCTGGAAGTCACCCACACCCGCGGTACGCGAGATCGGGTCCTGCATGTTGGAGACGATGTAGTTGGCCAGGTCGTCCTTGGTCATGCTGCCGTCTTCGGACACCAGGCCGATCACCAGCAGGAAGTTCTTCACTGCCTTGGTGACGCGGATACCTTGCTGCTGCACTTCCTGCGGCAGCAGCGGGGTGGCCAGGTTCAGCTTGTTCTGCACCTGCACCTGTGCGGTGTCTGGGTTGGTGCCCTGCTCGAAGGTGGCGGTAATGGTCATGCTGCCGTCGGAGTTACTTTCCGACGACACATAACGCAGGTTGTCGATACCGTTGAGCTGCTGCTCGATCACCTGTACCACGGTGTCCTGCACGGTTTGCGCCGAGGCGCCCGGGTATGTCACGGCGATGGCGATGGCCGGCGGCGCGATGCTGGGGTACTGGTTGATCGGCAGCTTCAGGATCGACAAGGCGCCGACCAGCATGATCACCAAGGCGATCACCCAGGCGAAGATCGGGCGATCGATAAAGAACTTCGACATGGTTTACTCCGCTTTGGCGTCTGCTTTCGCCGCGTTGGCCTGAACAGGGCTGGCCGGCTTCTTGACGTTGGTGGCTTCGCTGACCTTGACCTCGACGCCCGGGCGCACGTATTGCAGCCCTTCGGTGATCAGGCGGTCGCCCGGGTTCAGGCCTTCCTCGATCAGCCAGTCGCTGCCCAGGGTACGGTTGGCCTTGAGCTGGCGCAGTTCGACCTTGTTCTCCTGGTTGACCACCAGCGCGGTCGGCGCGCCTTTCAGGTCGCGGGTCACGCCCTGTTGCGGGGCCAGGATGGCGTTGGCGTTGACCCCGGCCTTGAGCCGCGCATGCACGAACATGCCTGGCAGCAGGGTGTGATCGGGGTTGGGGAACAGGGCGCGCAGGGTGACCGAGCCGGTGGTCTCGTCGACCGCGACTTCGGAGAACTCCAGGCGGCCTTCCTGCTTGAACAGGCTGCCGTCTTCCAGCACCAGCTGCACCGAGGCGGCGTTGTCACCGGCCTTTTGCAACTGGCCGCTTTCCAGGTCACGGCGCAGCTTGAGCAGCTCGGCGGTGGACTGGGTGACGTCGACGTAGATCGGGTCGAGTTGCTGGATGGTGGCCATGGCGTTGGCCTGGCCATTGCTCACCAGTGCACCTTCGGTGAACGAAGAACGGCCGATACGGCCGCTGATCGGTGCCAGGACCTTGGTGTAGCGCAGGTCGATCTGCGCGCTTTTGAGCGAAGCCTCGGCCTGCAATCGTTTGGCATTGGCGTCGTCGTATTCCTGCTTGGAGACAGCCTGTTCGTCGATCAGCTGCTTGTAGCGCTCGGCCAGCGAGCGGGTTGCCTGCAGGTTGGCCTGGGCATTGGCCAGGGTGGCTTCGTACACGGCAGGGTCGATCTGGTACAGCTGCTGGCCTTCCTTGACCTCACTGCCTTCCTTGAACAGGCGCTTGAGGATGATGCCGTTGACCTGCGGGCGCACTTCGGCGACGCGGTAGGCACTGGTACGCCCCGGCAATTCCGAGGTCAGGGTGAAGGCTTGGGGCTGGATGGTCACGACGCCGACCTGAGGAGCCTGCGCCGCTGGCGCTGCTTCTTCTTTCTTACAGCCACTGAGCAGGGTTGCCAGGGCGACGGCGGAAACCAGAGCGGTAACGGCTGGCTTGAATTGCATGAGGATCCTCGGGTCGCTGGAGCTGGGAGACGCTCAAGAGTAATGGAAGAGTCTTGATCTGGAAAAATTGCTATCCGGTGGATAAATAGCTTGCTAAGGAATATACTTACATTCATGGTTGTTTGTAAATACCGCTGGGTTGTACTCGGGTACTGCCACAGCCCTTGATTAGCTCCTCCGCGAGGCACCCTGCAGAGGTGCCCCCGGAGTGTTCCCCGCACGCGCCGCGCGTTCGGGGCAGATGAGGTTTGTACTGCCATGGTCCGTCGAACCAAAGAAGAAGCCCAGGAAACCCGCGCCCAGATCATCGAGGCGGCGGAAAAGGCCTTCTACAAGCGCGGGGTTGCGCGAACCACCCTGGCCGACATCGCCGAACTGGCGGGTGTGACGCGGGGGGCGATCTACTGGCACTTCAACAACAAGGCCGAGTTGGTGCAGGCGCTGCTCGACAGCCTGCATGAAACCCATGACCACCTGGCGCGGGCGAGCGAAAGCGAGGACGAAGTGGACCCGCTTGGCTGCATGCGCAAGCTGTTGCTGCAAGTGTTCAACGAGCTGGTGCTTGATGCCCGAACCCGGCGTATCAATGAAATCCTGCATCACAAGTGCGAGTTCACCGATGACATGTGTGAAATTCGCCAGCAGCGCCAGGGTGCGGTGCTGGATTGCCACAAGGGCATCACCCTGGCGTTGGCCAATGCCGTGCGCCGGGGCCAGTTGCCAGGCGAGCTGGATGTCGAGCGCGCGGCGGTGGCCATGTTTGCCTATGTCGATGGCCTGATCGGGCGCTGGCTGTTGCTGCCTGACAGTGTCGATCTGTTGAAGGATGTCGAAAAATGGGTCGACACCGGGCTGGATATGCTGCGCTTGAGCCCGGCTCTGCGCAAATGACACTTTGTTAAGGATTGTGAGGGAGTGTTACCCCTTTGTGTTAAGGGGGGATTAATGCTTTCGGGTGACCTTGAACAAATCACAGATCCTGTGGGAGCGGCCTTGTGTCGCGATAGGGCTGCGCAGCAGCCCCGGCAATTTGTGCATCACTGCTGAAATCCTGGGGCCGCGTCGCGGCCCTTTCGCGACACAAGGCCGCTCCCACAGAGATCGTGTAGCTTTAGCGTCCGCGCAGTTGCCGGTCGGGCAATGCAAACGCTGCAAACATTCCCAGCACGGCTACCCCGGCACTCCCCATCAACAGTTGCCGGAACGTCTCGAGCAACCGCCCCTGTGTCACCAGGTCCACTTCTCCGGCCTTCAGGCTCCCCAGCAACGGATTACCCAGCGACTCGAACCCGCCCTGGTGCAGCAGCGCCAGCAGCAGGCTGGACATGCACGCCACCCCCATGGCCCCGCCCAGCGAGCGGAACAGGTTGGTGGTGCTGGTGGCCACGCCGATGTCCTTGCTGTCCACCGCGCTTTGCGTGCCTACCAGCGAGGTCGGGAACTGCAGCCCGCACGCTATGCCGGTCAGCAGCATGAACAGTGCACTGAGCAAGGCCGACTGCGGCGGGGTCAGCGCCATGGCGAAAATGGCCAGCGGCATCAGTAGTGCACCGGCCAGGATCTGCGGCTTGTAACGCCCGGTCAGGCTGGTCATGCGCCCGCCGGTGAAGGCACCCATG
Source organism: Pseudomonas sp. B13(2017) (assembly GCF_002113245.1). Taxonomy (NCBI): domain Bacteria; kingdom Pseudomonadati; phylum Pseudomonadota; class Gammaproteobacteria; order Pseudomonadales; family Pseudomonadaceae; genus Pseudomonas; species Pseudomonas sp. B13(2017). Next base: position 201,149 of record NZ_NEJX01000008.1, on the reverse strand, counting down.
GGTAGCCCCATCACCAGCGGCAGGAGGTGCAAGGCCGCGCTGTCGGCACCGGCGCCGGTGATGCCCTGGTAGCGCAACGGCATGAGCATGGTCAGGGAGATCGACTGGAAGCTGGCGAAGAAGATCACGCCCCAGCACAGCACCGCCACGCGGTTGCCGAACAGACCGAGTGGCAGCAGTGGCTCCCGGCAGCGGCGTTCATGGGCGATGAACAGCACCAGGCCCAGTGCGGCGCAGGCGAACAGGGCCAGCACGGCCGGGTCGGCCCAGGCGTGGCCCTGGCCGACCAGGGTAATGCCCAGCAACAGGCTACCCAGGCCGAGGATCAGCAGCACGGCGCCAAGGTAGTCCACCTGCGCCTCGCGACGCTGCGCCGGCATGCCGCCGAGGGCGCGGCGGATCGCCCACAGTGCAACCAGCCCCAGCGGCAGGTTGATCCAGAACACCCAGCGCCATGACAGGTATTCGGTCAGCCAGCCGCCCAGCACCGGCCCGGCGACGCTGGCCACCGCGTACATGCTGCTGAAATAGCCCTGGTAGCGGCCGCGCTCTCGCGGGGGCACGAAGTCGCCGATGATCGCCTGGCTCACCGAGACCATGCCGCCGGCACCAATGCCCTGCAGTACCCGGGCCAGCACCAGTTGCTGCATGTCCTGGGCCAGGGCGCAGGCGATCGAGGCCAGGGTGAATAGGCTGATGCCGGTGAGGATCATCCTGCGCCGCCCGTACAGGTCGCCCAGCTTGCCGTAGATCGGCACGGCCACGGTCATCGCCACCATGTAGCCGGAGATGACCCAGGCCAGCAGGCCGACATCGTTGAACTGCGCCGAGATTGCCGGCAGCGAGACGGCAACGATGGTCTGGTCCAGGGCGCCGAGGAAGATCGCCAGCATCAGGGCGGTGAGCACATTGCGCAGGGTGGTGGGGGGCAGGGCGGCGGTCACGGGGATACCTTGTTTATCGGTTGAGACCTCTTCGCGGGCACGCCCGCTCCCACAGGTACAACTCAGGGCTTGAAGACTGTGATGTACCTGTGGGAGCGGGCGTGCCCGCGAAGGAGCCCCGAAATTGTAACCTGAGTTAGGTAGCTTCCTATGTACTATCTGCATCCCCTATGCAAGATCGGCATTGGCGCATTCATCCAGTGCTGCATGGCTGCGTGATATCGTTGGTATGCCACAGAGGCTGAAAACCGCGGGCTTGCACCAGCTTGGTGCAACATTATGCCGCAGGTTTTCGCGCCGCTGTCTCCCACACCTTTTATTCCTCTGCCTGCATGTCGAGCATGACCGCCCAGATGGCGACGGTTGGAACAGGCCAGGTAGACCCGATTACAGGGGTCGGTAGTTACCGTTCGAATTTCAACTTATTTTGCGGAGTGATCATGCCCAAGGCTTCCCATCAAGATCTGCGTTTTGCCTTCCGCGAGCTGCTCGCTTCAGGTTCCTGTTATCACACCGCATCGGTGTTCGACCCGATGTCGGCACGCATTGCCGCAGACCTGGGCTTCGAGGTCGGCATCCTCGGTGGTTCGGTCGCTTCGTTGCAGGTACTGGCTGCACCGGACTTCGCCCTGATCACCCTCAGCGAGTTCGTCGAGCAGGCCACCCGTATTGGTCGCGTGGCGCAACTGCCGGTGCTGGCTGACGCCGACCACGGCTATGGCAACGCGCTGAATGTCATGCGCACGGTCATCGAACTGGAGCGCGCCGGCGTGGCTGCGCTGACCATCGAGGACACCCTGCTGCCTGCCCAGTTCGGGCGCAAGTCCACCGACCTGATCCCGGTTGAAGAGGGCGTCGGCAAGATCCGTGCGGCGCTGGAGGCACGGGTCGATTCGTCGTTGTCGATCATTGCCAGGACCAACGCTGGCGTGCTCACCACCGAAGAAATCATCGTACGTACCCAGAGCTACCAGAAGGCCGGAGCCGACGGTATCTGCATGGTTGGGGTGAAGGACTTCGAGCAACTCGAGCAGATTGCCGAGCACCTGACGGTGCCGCTGATGCTGGTGACCTACGGCAACCCGAGCCTGCGCGACGACGAGCGCCTGGCACGCCTGGGCGTGCGCATCGTGGTCGATGGTCACGCCGCCTACTTTGCCGCGATCAAGGCCACCTACGATTGCCTGCGGCTGCAGCGCGGCCAGCAGAACAAGTCGGAAAACCTCAGTGCCACCGAACTCTCGCACACCTACACCCAGCCCGAGGACTACATCCGCTGGGCCAAGGAATACATGAGCGTCGAGGAGTGACAACGCCACCCCTGTAGGAGCGGCCTTGTGTCGCGAAAGGGCTGCGTAGCAGCCCCGACAATATTTGATGTGGCCAAGATCCCGGGACCGCTGCGCGGTCCTTTCGCGACGCAAGGCCGCTCCCACATGGGCCTTACAAGTCCCGATCCCACTCCGGTTCGTCCTTGAACCGCTGCACCAGAAAATCCAGCATGCTGCGCAAGGTCGCCGGCATGTGCTTGCGTGAGGTGTACACCGCATTCAGGTTCAGCTCGCGTGGCCTGGCTTCGGGCAGCAGGCGCACCAGTTCACCCCGGCGCAGGGCCTCCGCGGCCTGGTAGGTCGGCAGCATGGCGATACCTGCGCCGGCCAGCGCCGCCTTCTGCAGTGTCATCGCCTCGTTGGCACTGATGTTCCCCGCCACCGGCACGGCGACTTGCTGGCCGGCCACCTCGAAATGCCACAGGCTGTGGCCGAAGTAGGCATGGGTCAGGCAGTTGTGCCGGCTCAGCTCCTCGACCCGTTGCGGCGTGCCGTGCTCGCGCAGGTAGGCCGGTGCCGCACACACTGCCGAGCGGCACACACTCAGGCGCCGGGCGATCAGGTTGGGGTCCAGGTCATTGCTGGTGCGGATGGCCAGGTCGATGCGCTCGTCCACCAGGTTGACCGTGCGATCGAGCATCTGCAGTTCCACCTTCACCCCGGGGTAGCGCCGGACGTAGGCGGCCACTGCATCCACCAGCTGGGCCTGGCCGAACGAGGTGCTGACGCTGATGCGCAATGCGCCCTTGGGCGCGTCATCCGGCTGCTGCACCGCGGCCTGCAGGTCGCCGGCCAGTTCCAGCAGTTGCCGGCAGCGAGGCAGGGTTTCCTGGCCGGCGGCGGTGAGGCTGAGCTTGCGTGTGGTGCGCTGCATCAGCCGTGCGCCAACCCAGTCTTCCAGCTCTGCCAGGTAGCGCGACACCACCGGCCGCGACAGTTGCAGATGATCCGCCGCCGCCGACTGGCTGCCCAGGTCGACGACGGTGACGAATACGCGCATGGCGTTGAGACGGTCCATGATTTGCCCGGTTTCAGAAACAAACTATGTTCGAGCATCGCATTTTTTGTCACGGATTGGGCAACTAAGCTGTTGGGCATTGTTCATCTGACGGGCGTTTGCGATGTCTCTTTTCACTCCCTTGCGTGGCCTGCTGTTGGCCTGTGTGACCCTGGCCGGCCCGGCGCTGGCTGCCGACCCCTTGCGGTTGGAGGTTTACAACCCCGGGCATGAGGCGATCTTCCCGGTCAGTTCGGTGATCGTCAGTGGCGAGCACGACGCCATCCTCGTCGATGCCCAGTTCGGCAAGACCCAGGCCGAGCAGCTGGTGCAGCGCCTGCGGGCGGGCGGCAAGCGGCTGACCAGTATCTACATCAGCCATGGCGACCCGGACTTCTACTTCGGCCTGGATACCCTGACCCAGGCCTTCCCGGAGGCCAAGGTCCTGGCGTCGGCCGCCACGGTTGCCCATATCCGCCAGACCATGGATGCCAAGCTGGCCTACTGGGGCCCGCAGATGGGCACGGACAAGCCGGCGCGACTGGTGCTGCCGCAGGTGCTCGAAGGCAACCGCCTGACGCTGGAAGGGCAGGCCCTCGAGGTGGTCGGCCTGGACGGCCCGCAACCTGACCGCAGTTTTGTGTGGATCCCGTCGATCAAGGCGGTGGTCGGTGGCGTGGTGGTGTCGGAGAACATTCATGTATGGATGGCCGACACGCAAACGGCCAAGTCCCACGCCGACTGGCTCGGCACCCTGGCGCACATCGAAGCGCTGGCGCCGCGCACGGTCATCCCCGGGCATTACCTGGGGGACAGCAGCCGATCGCTGGAGGCCGTGCGTTTCACGGCGAACTACATTCGTGATTTCGATGCCGAGACCGCCAAGGCGAAAGACGCCGGTGCGTTGATCGCGGCGATGAAGCAACGTTACCTGGGGCTGGCCGATGAAAGCTCGCTGGAGCTGGGGGCCAAGGTCGCCAAGGGCGAGATGAAGTGGTAATTCCGTTCAACTGATGGAGAGTATCCCATGAGCAAGATTGCAATCATCGGTGCCACTGGCCGCGCTGGCAGCCAGTTGCTGGAAGAGGCCCTGCGCCGTGGCCACAGTGTGCTGGCCATCGCCCGCGACCCGTCCCGGTTGCAGGGGCGGGACGGGGTGACGGTCAAGGCGCTGGATGCCAAGGACAGCGCGGCCCTGCAAGCGGCGGTCGCGGGTGTGGATGCGGTGCTGAGTGCGGCGCATTTCTCGACCATCGAGCCACACGCCATCATCGAACCGGTCAAGCGGGCCGGGGTCAGGCGCCTGCTGGTGGTGGGTGGGGCCGGCAGCCTGTTGCTGCCGTCTGGGCATCGGGTGATCGACAGCCCGGACTTCCCCGAGGCATACAAGGCCGAGGCCACTGCCGGGGTGCGTTTTCTGGAAGCGTTGCAACGGGAGCCGAACCTGGACTGGACCTTCCTGTCGCCGTCGGCGGAGTTCGTTGAAGGTGAGCGCAGCGGGCATTACAAGCTGGGCAAGGATCATCTGTTGATCGGCGCGGATGGCAAGAGCTGGATCACCTTTGCCGATTACGCGATTGCCATGCTCGAGGAACTGGAAAAGCCGCAACATTCGCGGCAGCGGTTCACGGTCGGGTATTGAGTCGCCTGCTTCGCGGGCACGCCCGCTCCCACAGGTGAAGCACAGGTCTTGGAATCTGTGCTGTACCTGTGGGAGCGGGCGTGCCCGCGAAGAGGCCCTCACTGGCTGGCCTGGTGTTCCAGCCAATCCAGCAACTCCACAAGCCCCGCCGGCAAGCTCTTGGCCTGGCTCACCAGGTAATACCCCTTGCCGGTCATCACCTTCAGCGCAAACGGCATGCACAGCCGTCCCCCGCGCAAGTCATCGCCGATCAGCGACCAGTCGCCGATGGCCACGCCGGTCCCCTGCGAGGCCATGGCCATCGCCATGTCCAGCGTCTCGAAATGCTGCTTCGGCCCTTGAGTGCCCAGCGTCACCCCGGCTGCCTGCAGCCATAACCGCCAGTCATGCTCATCCCGCGACGGGTGCAGCAGCATGTGTAGCGCCAGGTCCTCGACCTGCTGCAACGGTACCGGCCCTTGGCGCAATGACGGCGCGCACACCGGTGTCAGCTGCTCATCGAACAGCTTGCGCACGCGCAGCCCATGGTTCGGCGCCTCACCATAGACCACCGCCGCATCGAAACCCTCGCGGCGAAAGTCCACTCCATGTTGCACCGTGGTGGTCAGCTCTACAGGCACATCCGGGCGTAGCGCCTGCCATTCCATCAGGCGTGGCAGCAGCCAGCGCATCACGCAGGTCGGTGCCTTGAGCTGCAAGGTAGTGCTGCGCCCACCCACCTCGCGCACCCCTTGTTCGATCAGCGCGAACACCTGCTGCACCCTTGGCAGCCAGTCCTGGCCTTCACGGGTCAGGCTCAGCCCACGGGCCTGGCGCTGGAACAAGGCATAACCCAGATGCTCCTCGAGGGCCGCGATCTGCCGGCTGACGGCGCCCTGGGTGATATGCAACTGCTGCCCGGCACGGGTGAAATTGCAGTGCTGGGCGGTTACCAGGAAGGTATGCAGGGCGGGCAGGGGCGGGAGGCGTTTCATTGTGCTGAGCCATGATTGCAGGACATGGCTAGTATGTGTTTTTTTGCATTGTGGCGATAGCCGTGGCTGGGTCCAATAAGGGCATAACCCAACCAAGATTCATGGTGAAACCCGATGGCAACCTGCGGCGAAGTACTGGTAAAACTCCTTGAAGGCTATGGCGTTGACCATGTCTTCGGCATTCCTGGCGTACATACCGTGGAGCTCTACCGCGGCCTGGCGGGCTCGTCCATCCGCCATGTCACCCCGCGCCACGAGCAGGGTGCCGGGTTCATGGCCGACGGCTATGCGCGGACCCGCGGCAAGCCCGGGGTGTGCTTCATCATCACCGGCCCGGGCATGACCAACATCACCACCGCCATGGGCCAGGCCTATGCCGACTCGATCCCGATGCTGGTGATTTCCAGCGTGCAGGCCCGCGACCAGCTGGGCGGTGGCCGCGGCAAGCTGCACGAGTTGCCCAACCAGGCAGCGCTGGTGTCGGGTGTGGCGGCGTTTTCCCACACCCTGATGAGTGCCGATGACCTGCCGCAGGTGCTGGCCCGGGCATTCGCCGTGTTCGAAGGCGCCCGGCCGCGCCCGGTGCATATCGAGATCCCGCTCGACGTGCTGGTCGAACCGGCCGATCACCTGCTGCCGGGGCGCGTGGTGCGCAGCAGCCGGGCGGGGGCAGCGCCGCAGGCAGTGGCGCAGATGGCCGAGCGCCTGGCCAATGCACGGCGACCATTGATCCTGGCCGGGGGCGGCGCATTGGCCGCGGGCGCTGCGCTGGCGCGCCTGGCCGAACACCTGCAGGCGCCGGTGGCGCTGACCATCAATGCCAAGGGGCTGCTGCCGGCCAGCCACCCGCTGCAGATTGGCTCGACCCAGTCACTGCCAGCCACGCGGGCGCTGGTGGCCGAGGCCGATGTGGTGCTGGCGATCGGCACCGAACTGGCCGAAACCGACTATGACGTCACCTTCAAAGGTGGTTTCGAGATCCCGGGCAGCCTGTTGCGCATCGACATCGACCCGGACCAGACCGTGCGCAATTACCTGCCGACACTGTCGCTGGTGGCCGATGCCGAACTGGCCGCCGAGGCGCTGCTCGGTGCCTTGCAGGCGCTGCCGCAACCCGTGCGTGAAAGCACGTGGGGGGCCGCCCGGGTGGCCAAGCTGCGCCAGGCACTGGCGGCGGGTTGGGACCAGCCGACCCTGAGCCAGACGCGCTTGCTGAACGCAATTCTCGAGCGCCTGCCCAATGCCATTCTGGTGGGCGATTCGACCCAACCGGTGTACACCGGCAACCTGACCCTGGACATGGACCAGCCACGCCGTTGGTTCAATGCCTCGACCGGCTACGGCACCTTGGGTTATGCATTGCCGGCGGCCATGGGCGCCTGGCTGGGCAGCGCGGAGCAGGTCGGTGAGCGTGCGCCTGCGGTGTGCCTGATTGGTGATGGCGGTTTGCAGTTCACCTTGCCGGAGCTGGCCAGCGCGGTGGAAGCGCAGGTGCCGCTGATCGTGCTGCTGTGGAACAACCAGGGGTACGAGGAAATCAAGAAGTACATGGTCAACCGGGCCATCGAGCCGGTCGGGGTGGATATCCATACGCCAGACTTCATCGGTGTGGCGCGGGCCCTGGGCGCGGCGGCGGAGCAGGTGGCAGATGTGGCGCAGCTGCAGGTGGCGTTGGGTCAGGCAGTGGAGCGCAAGGGGCCGACCTTGATCCAGGTTGACCAGAATCAGTGGCAGGGGGCTGTGTTGGGTTGAAGTGAAGCTATTGCCTGTACCGGCCCTTTCGCGGGCTTGCCCGCTCCCACAGGATTTTGCACAGGCTCTGAACGTTGTGCTGTACCTGTGGGAGCGGGCAAGCCCGCGAAGAGGCCGGTACTGCCAGCCAAAATTTCAGCCAGCAGTCGCCCGCAACCTCGCCACATCACGAATCGGCGGCGCGCCATACAGCCGGCTGTATTCACGGCTGAACTGTGACGGGCTTTCATACCCCACCCGGTAGGCAGCCACCGCTGCCTCGAGCCCGTCATTCAGCATCAAGCGCCGCGCTTCCTGCAGGCGCAGTTGCTTCTGATACTGCAACGGGCTCATCGACGTCACGGCCTTGAACCGGTGGTGCAAGGTCGAGGTGCTGAGGTTGACCTCCCGCGCCAGGTCCTCGATGCGCAAAGGCAGCTGGTAGTTCTGGTTGAGCCAGGTGATGGCCTGGCAAACCCGGTGGGTCTGGCTGTTGGCCAAGGCGATTTCGTACAACCGATAGCCCTGCGGCCCGCGCAGCAGGCGGTACAGAATCTCCCGACGGAACAGCGGCGCGAGCATCGCGATGTCGCGAGGGGTGTCCAGCAGGCGTATCAGCCGCAGCAAGGCGTCGAGCAACGCGGCATCGGTTCTTTCCACATACAAGCCACGACCGGAAGGCCGGTTGGGCACCAGCATCGGCCCGCTTTCGGCGATCAGCTGGCTGATTTCGGCCGGGTCCAGGTCCATGCGCAGGCCAAGGCTCGGGTGCTCGGGGCTGGCGTCGAGCTTTACGCCGCTAAGCGGCAAGGTTACCGAGACCACCATGTAGTGCAGCGGGTCGTAGGCGTACTGCTCGTCACCCAGGAACAGGCTTTTGCTGCCCTGGGCGAGGATGCACAGCGCGGGTTGCGCCAGGGTCGGTACCGAGCGCACGTTTTCGGTGTAGCGCACCAGGTACAGGTCATCGATGGCCGATGCCGGGCCGTGGGGCTCCCCGGCGTGGCGGCGGATCAGCTCGGCCAGCTCCTGGCGTTGCAGTTCCAGGCTCGGGTCGATGGACGTGGCGATGGTCATGATGGCTTTCCTCTGCTGACCGACGCAGCATAGGTTTGGGCAATGGCGGGCGCTAGTCAAAAGCTGCACGCCGATTGCCTGATCCTGCCGCGCTGCAGGATCAGGCAATCGGCGAGCAGTAATGGCCTAACGCGTCGCGCGGGTGAGGCCCTAACCTTGGCAGCCTGGCTTTTCCGTCCGCCTGCTTCAAGGAGATTGTGCAATGACCCCGACACAACCGGTCACCCACCTTGCTTTCATCCGTGCCAGCAGCGGGCGCTCGGCGGAGCTGGGCGCGCGCCTGCGTGACCTGCTTGAGCCCTCGTTGCGGACACCGGGCTGCCTGAGTTTCACGGTGCAGCGTTCGCAGGCTGATGCCGATTTATGGTTGCTCAGTGGCAGCTGGCAAGACCAGCAGGCGATGACTGGCTACTTTGCTTCGCCAACGCTGGAAGTGTTTGGTGAGTTGGTGCAGGAACAGGTGGTCAGCAGCCTGGATCTGCATACCTTTGATTGAGGTATTGCCTGTTCTGGCCTCATCGCCGGCAAGCCAGCTCCCACAGGGGGCATCACAGGTCTTGAGGGCGGTGCAGTACTTGTGGGAGCTGGCTTGCCGGCGATAGGGCCGGTACAGGTGAATAGGGTAAGATGCTGCCCTTGATCAACCAGGTAGATAGCAACATGGCACGTAGAGAATTCCCGCATTTCGAAGCGGTTTCGGCGATGGTCCCGGTGGAAGGTGGCGGCTACAACGCGGCCATCGCGGTCAAGGCCCTGGGCATGGGCGGCGCGCCGCGCTTTCACAAGATTCTCGACGGCCAGGTGTTCAAGGGCGCCGTGGCCGCTGACGAAGCGGCCACCGCCGAGCTGCAACGCCTGCAGGGCGTCAGCGAAGAGGGTGAGCTGATCTGGTGATCAGGCCGGCGGGCGGGCCATCTTGAACAGGTTGCCCAGCTCGAAATAGTCTGCCGGGCCACCGCCACGCAGGATCGGCTCGGCGGCAGCGGTATCGTAGATACCGTTCTTCAACAGGTGCTCGGCAATGTGCACCGCCACCACTTCACCCAGGATCAGCCAGCTGGGCACCAGTTCCTGGTCGGCCCGCTTGAGCTGGACGATCTGGCTGACCTTGCACTCGAAGGCCACCGGGGTTTCGCCGACACGCGGCACGTTGACGATGCTCGACGGCTTGGCGGTGAGGCCGCTCAATTCAAATTCGTTTATCTCGGCGGCAACCGGTGCGCAGCTCTGGTTCATCTGCTCGGCCAACGGGCGGGTTGCGAGGTTCCAGACGAATTCGCCGGTCTGCTCGATGTTGTTCAGGCTGTCTTTGCGCCCGACGCTGCAGAAACCGATGATCGGCGGGATGTAGTTGAAGGCATTGAAGAAGCTGTAGGGCGCCAGGTTCAGGCGGCCTTCGCGGTCCTGTGAGGAGATCCAGCCGATAGGGCGGGGGCCGACGATGGCGTTGAACGGGTCGTGGGGCAGGCCGTGGCCTTTGGCGGGTTCGTAGTAATACATCTGTGCTGGGCTTGCTGGCCCTACCTCCTGGTGGACAAGGTGCCTAGTGTGCCAAGCCTGTGCCCGCCTGCAAATGATCAAGCCCGGCCGAAGCCGGGCTGGGTGCTCGCATCAGGGATCAGCTGATGCGGTGGGCGTTGGTGCGATCGAAGCCATCTTCGGCGAAACGTTGGCCGCCAGTGCGGTCGAAGCCGTCTTCGGCGAAGCGCTGGCCACCGGTGCGGTCGAAGCCGTCTTCGGCGAAGCGCTGGCCACCGGTGCGGTCGAAGCCGTCTTCGGCGAAGCGCTGGCCACCGGTGCGGTCGAAGCCGTCTTCGGCGAAGCGCTGGCCACCGGTGCGGTCGAAGCCGTCTTCGGCGAAGCGCTGGCCACCGGTGCGGTCGAAGCCGTCTTCGGCGAAGCGCTGGCCACCGGTGCGGTCGAAGCCGTCTTCGGCGAAACGCTGGCCGCCAGTGCGGTCGAAGCCATCTTCAGCGTAGGCAGCGGATTGGCTCTGGGTCGCTGCGAAGGTGTGGGCGTTGGTGCGGTTGAAGCCATCTTCGGCGAAGGCGCCAGCAGCGAAAACCGAGAGGGCCAGGGTGAGGATCAGTTTGTTTTTCATGGTCGTTGCTCCAGGGGTTCTTGAGGTTGTTTTGTTTCTATGGGTTTAATCCTACGCCGATTAACTTGATTAAAAAGCGCAAATAATAGCGCTTAAAAATCGAATAATTAGATATATATTGGCGCGCATCTTGGGCTCTGGCAGCGGTTCTGGCTCAGGATATGTCTGCCCATGCGCCGACGTTCTGCCAGCCATTGCAGCTTGAAGGGGTGGAATTAATGGGGCGTTAAGGATGAAAAATCTGTCATTGAAGGCTTCTCAACGCATTTTTCATACATCACCAACCGATTTTTCAAATGCTGCTCAGCACCATCGCCGCACCTCAAACCGGAGCGGCACAACAATGAACAAACTTCCGCAAATCACCTTGGCCTTCTGGGTCATGAAGATCTGCGCTACCACCCTTGGCGAAACGGCGGGTGATTTGCTGTCGATGACCCTGAACATCGGCTATGCCCTCAGCTCGCTGCTGCTGATCAGCGTGTTCCTGCTGACCTTGCTCGGCCAGCTGTACTCGCGCCGCTACCACCCGATGCTGTACTGGCTGGTGATCCTCTCCACCAGCACCGCCGGCACTACCATGTCCGACTTCATGGACCGCACCTTGGGCCTGGGCTACGCCGCGGGTTCGGCCATCCTCATCGGCATCCTGCTGCTGACCTTCCTGGTATGGCGCCTGAGCGGCAACCCGCTGGATGTCACCCGCATCAAGAACCGCACGGGCGAATTGTTCTACTGGGTGGCGATCCTGTTTTCCAACACCCTCGGCACGGCGCTGGGCGATTACCTGGCAGATGACTCGGGGCTCGGTTTTGCCGGTGGTGCACTCTTGATCGGCAGTGCCATCGCCTTGGTAATGGTGGCCCGCTACTGGACACGCATTCCTGGCGTGGTGTTGTTCTGGGTTGCGTTCGTGCTTACCCGCCCGTTCGGCGCCACCTTGGGCGACTTCCTCACCAAGCCCCACGAGAAGGGCGGCCTGGACTTCGGCACGGTCGGCTCTTCGGCGGTGCTGGGCGGGGTGTTGCTGGTACTGGTGCTGATGGCCACCTGGTACCAGCGCCGTGAGCCGCGTCAGGCGTTGGAGATGTCCTGAGTGTTGATGCGGTAGCGGGTACTGCGGCCCCCGCCAGGCAGGCGAACCAGGCAGGCCTTGTCGAGCAGATCGGACAGGTGGCGGGTCGCAGTGGCCTTTGATACCTTCGCCACCGCCTGGTATTGCGCTGCGTTGATGCCTTCCTCGAATCCTCGGGGGCCGCCATCGAGCAACCTGTTGAGCACCTTTACCTGTTCGGGCAGCAAACCATCTGAGCGATGTGCTTGCCAGAACCTGGCCTTGGCCAGTATCCGGTCGATATTGGCCAGGGCCTGTTCCAGGCTGCGCAGCAGGGTAGAAAGAAACCAAGATAGCCAGCGGGTGATATCCAGGTCGCCTTTCTGGCTGTTCTCCAACACTTGGTAATAGCCGGCCCTGTCTTCGAGGATGCTGGCAGACATGGCATAGAAACGAATGGCCTGTCGCTCACCTTGCGCCAGCGCCAGGTCGGTGATTGCCCGAGTCAGACGGCCATTGCCATCGTCGAACGGATGCAGGGTGACGAACCAGAAGTGGGCGATGCCGGCACGTAGCAGTGGGTCCAGGCTGGTGGAATCGCGACTGTTGGCAAACCAGTCGAGAAACTCGTTGAGTCGGGCTTCCAGGCCATCGCGCGGTGGCGCTTCGAAATGCACAGTAGGCTTGTCGAGCCGGCCGGAGATCACCTGCATGGGCATTTCATCACGCAACTGGCCGACCAGTATCGCTTTGCTCAAGGCGCCTTGTGCCAGTGGGAACAGCCACTGGTGCCAGGTGTACAGGCGCTGCAGGGTCAGCGGTCGGTCATACCCTTGCGTTGCATCCAGCATCAGCTCCGCCAGCCCTTCACTGCGGGCATTGGTAGGTCCTTGCTCCTCGATGCCCAGCCGGCGAGCGAGGGAAGAGCGGACAGAACCCACGTTCAACTGCTCACCTTCGATTGCCGAAGAGGTGACGATGTTTTGCAGCAGCGTATCGAGGATGTTCTGGCACTCGCTGAGTGCATCTACGCTGCCGATCTTGCCCAGCAGGCGTCCTTGCATGTCGATGCAATTGCGTAGCGTTGGCGCGATGGCTTCGTTTTGCCAGGTGAAGCGTGGCCAGGCAGGTTGCTGCCAGATCCATAAGGGGCTATTCATGATCCGTCCCATGAGCCGAATAAGCCGGCTATTCGGCTCATCTTGTGAGCCGAATAATAGCGCTATTCGGCTCATTCTGTGAGCCGAATAAGGCCGTCAAACGGCTCACAGGCTGCCGCGTATCACAAAAAAGGGGCGCCCCATGCACTGGAGCGCCCCTTTTCAGTACTGCCAGGCCAGCATCACTCAGTGGTAATCCGCGAGTGCTGCTTGGTGTCCTTCATGGTCGCGTAAACCAGCAGCGAGCAGGCGATGCAGGCGGTGACGTACCAGTAGAAGCCACTTTCCATGCCGGCGCTCTTGAACCACAGGGCCACGTACTCGGCGGTGCCGCCGAAGATCGACACGGTCAGGGCGTACGGCAGGCCCACGCCCAGGGCGCGGATTTCGGTTGGGAACAGCTCGGCTTTGACCACGGCGTTGATCGAGGTGTAGCCGCTGACGATGATCAGCGCCGCCATGATCAGGAAGAACGCGCCCCACCAGGTCTGGATGGTGTGCAGGGTGCTGAGGATCGGTACGGTGAACAGGGTGCCGAGCACGCCGAAGGCGATCAGGATCGGGCGTCGACCGATCTTGTCGGACAGGCCGCCGATCACCGGCTGCAGGCACATGAACAGGAACAGCGTCGCGGCCGAGATGGTGGTCGAGTCGCTGATGCTCATGCCCACGGTGTTGACCAGGTATTTCTGCATGTAGGTGGTGTAGGTGTAGAAGGCCAGGGTGCCGCCCATGGTCAGGCCGACCACGGTCATCAGCTCCTTGGGGTGGCGCAGCAGGGTGCGCATCAGGCTTTCCTTGGCCTTTTCCTTCTTGGTGAAGGAGGCGGTTTCTTCCATGCCGCGACGCAGGTAGAGGGCCACCACGGCGCACAGCGCACCGATCACGAACGGTACGCGCCAGCCCCAGGCATACAGCTGCTCGGTGGTCAGGGTCTGTTGCAGGACGATCAATACCGCCAGGGCGATGAGCTGGCCGGAGATCAGGGTCACGTACTGGAAGCTGGAGAAGAAGCCACGGCGGTCCTTGCTGGCCATTTCGCTGAGGTAGGTGGCCGAGGTGCCATATTCACCGCCCACCGACAAGCCCTGCAGCAGGCGTGCGATGACCAGCAGGATTGGCGCGGCGACGCCGATGGTTTCGTAGCCCGGGGTCAGGGCGATGACCAGCGAGCCGGCGCACATCAGCAGCACCGAGGCCATCAATGCGGCCTTGCGGCCTTTGCGGTCGGCGTACAGGCCCATCAGCCAGCCACCGATCGGGCGCATGAGGAAGCCCACGGCGAAGATCGCGGCGGTATTGAGCAATTGTGCGGTGGAATCGCCGGCCGGGAAGAAGGCCTTGGCGAAGTACAGCGAGAATGCGGCGTAGACGTACCAGTCGTACCATTCGACCATGTTGCCGATGGACCCGCTGAAGATCGACTTCAGGCGGCTGGCGGTGGTTTTTTCTGTGGCGGGCGCGGTGGCCGCCCCGGCTGGCAGGGAGGTGGCATTATCCATCAGGGATACCTTCTCGTTGTTTTTGTGGAGCGCGCCGTGGCGCAGCTTGCCAAGGCAATTGCAGAAGGTGTGCCAAATGGGTGCATTGGGCTTCAAATGGGGGCGCTGCGCACCCCTTCGCGGGCACGCCCGCTCCCACAGGGACCGCGTGACGTCTGACTCTTCGCGTTTCCTTGTGGGAGCGGGCGTGCCCGCGAAGGGCTGCAAGGCAGCCCCAAAAAAATCCTGCTAATGAGCGGTTTTTTGCTTGCCGGCCGAGCGCGATAGGCGGATTTCCGCTCATTCCCGCCCAACAAAATCCTCGCGCACCAACCCATGCCGCTGCATTTTCTCGTTCAGTGTGCGCCGCGGCAGCTGCAACGTTTCCATCACTGCATTGATCGCGCCCCCATGCTGGCGCAGCGCCGCGCGCAGGCATTGCGCCTCGAACGCTTCCATCTGCTCGCTCAGCGACTGCCCGGCAGGCGCCACCTCGATGTTCGGTGAGCCCAGCCCCAATGCATGGCGTTCCGCCGCGTTGGCCAGTTCACGCACGTTGCCCGGCCAGTCGTGTGACAGCAGCTGCGCCAGTTGCGCACCCGACAGTGGCGGGGTTGCGCGGCCAAGCTTTTCGCCGGCGGCACGGGCAAAGTGCTCGAACAGCAGTGGAATGTCCTCACGCCGTTCACGCAATGGCGCCAGGCGCAGCTCGGCAACGTTCAGGCGATAGGCAAGGTCTTCGCGGAAGCGCCCGGCGCGGGCTTCTTCGAGCAGGTCGGGCTTGGTCGCGGCAATGATGCGCAGGTCGACGCTGATGCTCTGGTTGGCCCCCAGGCGCTCCAGCTTCTGTTCCTGGATGACCCGCAGCAGCTTGGCCTGTTGGGCCAGTGGCATGCTTTCGATTTCGTCGAGGAACACCGTTCCGCCGTTGGCGTACTCCAGCTTGCCGATGCGCTTGCCTTGGGCACCGGTAAAAGCGCCGCTTTCATGGCCGAACAGCTCGGCCTCGAACAGCGACTCGGGGATGGCTGCACAGTTGAGGGCGACGAACGGCTTGCCGGCGCGCGGGCCAAAATCGTGCAGGCAGCGGGCCACGCGCTCCTTGCCACTGCCGGTTTCGCCGCGGATCAGCACATTGACCGGCAGGCTGGCCAGGTCCAGCACTTGCCGGCGCAGCTGTTGCAGGCCTTGGGACATGCCAAGCAGCGTGCCTTCCAGGCGTGACTTGAGGTCGGCCTGTTCGTGCAGCCGGCGGTTTTCCAGGACCAGCTGGCGCTTTTCCAGGGCCCGGCGCAGGCTGCCCAGCAGGTGCTGCGGGGTAAAGGGTTTTTCCAGGAAGTCGTAGGCCCCGCTGCGCATGGCTTCCACTGCCATGGGCACATCGCCGTGGCCGGTCAGCAGGATCACCGGCAAGTCGGGGTCGTCCGTCTGCAGGCGTTCGAGCAATTGCAGGCCATCCATGCCCGGCATGCGTACATCGCTGATGATCACCCCGGGAAAGTGCCGTGGCAGGTGTGCCACGCATTCTTCGGCGCGGGCGAACAGTTGCACGCTGAAGCCGGACAGGCTCAGCCATTGCTCGACCGCGGTGCGGATACTGGCTTCATCATCGACGACGATCACTGAATTCAACATACAGGCTCCAGGTCACGGGGCAGGGTAAGGCTCAGGCGCGCGCCGCCAGGCAGGTTTTCGGCCTGCAGCTGGCCGCCGGCCTCGTGGACGATGCCGTAGGAAATGGCCAGGCCCAGCCCCAGGCCTTCGCCTACCGGCTTGGTGGTAAAGAACGGGTCGAAGACCTTGGCCAGGTCGGCCTCGGCAATGCCGCCACCCGAATCCAGCACGCTCAGGCGCCACAGCTCGCCGTCGGGCTCGATGCGGATCTCCAGGCGTTTGTAGCGCTTGTCGGCCATGGCGTCGAGGGCATTGCGCAGCAGGTTGATCAGCACCTGCTCCAGGCGAATGGCATCGCCGCGCACCCAGGCCGGGCGCGCCAGGTACAGGGCTACTTCCACTTCTTCGCTGCGAATGCGCGCTTCCAGCAGGTGCAGGGCCTGGTCGACCACCGTGGCCAGGTCGAGGCGCTCGCGCAGGCCGACCGGGCTGTTGCGGGCGAAGGTTTTCAGGTGGCTGGTGAGCGCGGCCATGCGTGTGAGCATCTGCTCCAGCGGCTCCAGTGCCTGGCGTGCTTCGTCATGTCGGCCATGGTCGAGCAGCAGGCGCAGGGTTTCCAGCTGCATGCGCTGGGTGGTCAGCGGCTGGTTGATTTCATGGGCCATGGCTGCCGACATCTGCCCCAGCGCCGCCAGCTTGGCCGATTGCACCAGCCCCTCCTGGGCGGTGCGCAGCTCACGGGTGCGCTCCTCGACCTGGCGCTTGAGCTCCTCCCGGCTGCGCTGGCGCAAGCGGGCCAGGCGCAGGCGCTGGCTGACGAACAGCGCAGCGAACACCAGGCTCAGCCAAACGGCGGCGGCGCCGAGGGCGGCATTGCGACCGTCGGCGGCTACCTGCGGCTTGCGCAGCAGGTGCAAGGTCCAGTTTTCACCTTCCAGCGGCAGGCTTTCCCACAGGTATTCGGCGCTGCCCTCCGGGCCTTGCACGCGGCTGAGGGTGCTGTTGTCGGCAAAGCGGGTCAGCACCTGGTGCTGCAGTGGCACCAGCGGTTGCTTGTCGTACTGACGGGTTTCGGCCAGTTCGGCACGGTCGGCACCACTGAGCGGCTGCAGTTCGCGGTAGCGCCAGCCGTCCTGGTTGGCGATGAAGGTGATGCCGCGGGCATCGCTGACCAGCAGGATGTCGCTGCCCTGGCGCCACTCGCGTTCCAGCTCGGGAAACTCCAGCTTCACCACCATGGCGCCGAGGAAGCGGCCATGCTCGTCGTTCACCGCGCTGGCGAGGAAGTAGCCCGGCACGCCACTGGTCACGCCCACGGCGTAGAAGCGGCCACTGCCTTGGCTGCGGGTCTGCTTGAAGTAGGGGCGGAAACCGTAGTTGGAGCCCACGTAGCTGCTGGGCAACCGCCAGTTGCTGGCGGCGATGGCCAGGCCGGTGCGGTCGAGCAGTTCGAGGGTGGAGGAGTTGGCGGCGCCATTGATGCGTTCGAGCTTGCGGTTCAGGGCGTCCTGCACCGGTTCGCTGACCGGGCCGCGCAGGGCGGCGATCAGTTCCGGGTCCAGCGCCAGCACGGCGGGCAGGGCGCGGTAGCGGTCGATCAGCGTGTGCAGGGCATTGGCATACAAGCCCAACTGCTGGCTGGCACGCTGGGCGTCGGCTTCCATGGCCTGGCGCTTGGCCTGGTGCATGGCCCAGCCGGCGCTGAAGGCGGTGCCCAGCACGATCAGCAGGGTGATCAGCCCCAGACGCAGGGCGCGAACGGAAAAGGGCATGGGGCGGATCCGGATGAATGGGATATCAGGGCCGGCCTCTTCGCGGGCTTGCCCGCTCCCACAGGAGATTCACAGCCCGATGGACTTGTGCAGTACCTGTGGGAGCGGGCAAGCCCGCGAAGAGGCCGGTACAGGCAAAACCTGTCAGTTACAGCAGTTCAAAGCTCTGCTGCTGCACCGCCTGGGAATCCAGCCCGACCTGGACATTGAATTCCCCTGGCTCGGCAACCCGCTGCAGTTGGCCATTGTAGAACTTCAGGTCTTCTTCGCTGATGCGGAAGCTCAACGTGCGCGAATCGCCAGGCTTGAGCATCAGCTTCTGGAAGTTCTTCAGTTCCTTCACTGGGCGGCTCATCGATGCCGATACATCCTGCAGGTACAGCTGCACCACGGTCTCGCCTGCCACCTTGCCGGTGTTCTTCACCGTCACCTTGGCTTCCAGCGTGTCGCCACGCTTGAGGTCCTTGTTCGACAGCTTCAGCCCCGACAGTTCGAAGCTGCTGTAGCTCAGGCCATAGCCGAACGGGTACAGCGGACCATTGGGCTCCTCGAAGTACTGCGAGGTGTAGTTGCCCGGTTTGCCCGGCGTGAAAGGCCGGCCAATACGGGTGTGGTTGTAGTACATCGGGATCTGCCCGACCGAACGCGGGAAGGTGATGGCCAGCTTGCCGGACGGGTTGTAATCGCCGAACAGCACGTCGGCGATCGCGTTGCCGCCTTCGGTACCGGCGAACCAGGTTTCCAGAATGGCGTCGGCCTGCTCGCGTTCCCAGGCAATCGACAGTGGGCGGCCGTTCATCAGCACCAGCACCAGTGGCTTGCCGGTGGCCTTCAGGGCCTTGATCAGCTCCCGCTGGCTGGCCGGGATTTCCAGGGTGGTACGGCTCGACGACTCGTGGGACATGCCGCGGGATTCACCCACCACTGCCACCACCACATCGGACTGCTTCGCCGCTTTCACCGCCTCGTCGATCAGTACCGCGGGCGGGCGCGGGTCGTCGACGATTTCCGGGGCATCGAAGTTGAGGAAGTTCAGGTAATCGAACATCGCCTTGTCGCCGGTGACGTTGGAACCTTTGGCGTAGACCAGCTTGGCCTTGCCCTCCACGGCGCGGCGCAAGCCTTCGCGCACGGTCACCGAGTGCACTGGTTTGCCGTCGGCAGCCCAGCTGCCCATCATGTCGATCGGGGCATCGGCCAGCGGGCCGACCAGGGCGATGGTGCCGGCCTTTTTCAGCGGCAGGGTCTGGTTGCGGTTTTCCAGCAGCACCAGGCTGCGGCGCGCCACGTCACGCGCGGCATCGCGGTGCAGGCGGTCGTTGCCGTAGTAGTCCTTCAGGTCGGTTTCGGCCTTGCCGATGCGCACGTACGGGTCCTTGAACAGGCCCATGTCGTACTTGGCGCCCAGCACTTCGCGCACCGCCTGGTCCAGTTCGGCCTGGGTCACTTCGCCGGACTTCAGCAGGCCTGGCAGCTCTTCGCCGTACAGGGTGTCGTTCATGCTCATGTCGATGCCGGCCTTGATCGCCAGCTTGGCGGCTTCGCGCCCGTCGCGGGCGACGCCATGGCGGATCAGTTCCTGGATGGCACCGTGGTCGCTGATGGTCACGCCCTTGAAGCCCCACTCCTTGCGCAGCAGGTCGTTCATCAGCCAGGTGTTGGAGGTGGCCGGCACGCCGTTGATCGAGTTCAGCGCCACCATCACCCCGCCGGCACCAGCGTCAAGCGCGGCGCGGTAGGGCGGCAGGTAGTCGTTGTACATTTTCGGCAGGCTCATATCGACCGTGTTGTAGTCGCGCCCGCCTTCCACCGCGCCATACAGGGCGAAGTGCTTGACGATGGCCATGATGCTGTCGGGATTGGCCGGGCTGCTGCCCTGGAACGAGCGGACCATCACCTGGCCGATTTTCGAGGTCAGGTAGGTGTCTTCGCCAAAGCCTTCACTGGTGCGGCCCCAGCGCGGGTCGCGGGCAATGTCGACCATCGGTGCGAAGGTCATGTCCAGGGCGTCGGCCGCGGCTTCGATGGCGGCGGTGCGGCCGACCTTGGCGACGGCGTCCATGTCCCAGGTCGCGGCCATGCCCAGGCCGATCGGGAAAATGGTGCGCTCGCCGTGGACGGTATCGTAGGCGAAGAACATCGGGATCTTCAGGCGGCTGCGCATGGCCGCGTCCTGCATCGGCCGGTTCTCGGGCGCGGTACGCGAGTTGAAGGTGCCACCGATGCGGCCGGCGGCGATCTCCTCGCGAATCTTGTCGCGGGGCATTTCCGGGCCGATGCTGATCAGGCGCAGCTGGCCGATCTTCTCGGCTTCGGTCATCTGGCTGATCAGATGGTCGATGAACGCCTGCTTGTCCTGCAGGGGCGGGGCGGAGGGGGCGGCGAGGGCCGCCTGACTGGCAAGGCCCATGGCCAGGCCCAGCAAAGACAGTTTCATCATCAATTCCGTTGTGGGGCCTCTGCTGTATCCACGGTGATACGCGCGCGGCCGAAGTTTTCAGGCGGCTATTGTTGTACGATTTGCAGGCATTTCTTCCAGCGGCGGATTATGCCTGAATATGTCGCCTGCGGATGAAGCCCCGAATGCCGGGACAACAACTATAAGAACGCTCAAGAGACCGACGGCATGACCCCCCTCGACGAATACCATCAGCGCCAGATCGCCGAAGCCATTGCCCGTGCCGAACGGCGCACCGATGCCGAACTGGTTACGGTGCTGGCCCGCCGGGCCGATGACTACGCCTACTGGCCGTTGTTCTGGGCCGCCGTGCTGGCGCTGGCCGTGCCGGCCCTGTTGCACTGGCTGCTGGGTTGGCCCGGAGTGCGTGGCTTGCTGGTGGCCAATGTGCTGCTGTTCGTCGGCTTGTGCCTGCTGCTGCGCAGCCCACGCCTGGCCGGCTGGCTGATCCCCCGGGCCCTGCGCCGCTGGCGCGCCTCGCGCCTGGCCCGCCAGCAGTTTCGCGAACAGAACCTGCAGCGCACTGCTGGTGCCACGGGCGTACTGATCTTCGTCAGCGAGGCGGAGCGGCATGTGGAGATCCTGGTTGACCGCGGCATCGAGCACCACCTGGATGCCACCGCCCGCGCGGCCATCGTCGCCCGCTTTGCCGAACAGGTACGCCAGGGCCGCACCTTGCAGGGTTTTGTCGAGTGCATCGAGGCGTGCGGCGAACTGCTCAGCGAGCATGTGCCGCCTACCCATGCACGTAACGAGTTGCCCAACCGGTTGGTGATTCTCGATTGAGCCCTAATGCCAGTCAGTTAAGCAAATGGGGGCCGCTTTGCGGCCCTTCGCGGGCTTGCCCGCTCCCACAGGTGTGTCGCTGAGCCCATGATTTGCGCGACCCCTGTGGGAGCGGGCAAGCCCGCGAAGGGCTGCAAAGCAGCCCCAACTAAACAGGCAAACCTTAACTGACTGGCATTAGGGCAAGCCCGCTCCCACAGGAAGTTGAGCACCCTGTAGAATGCGCGCATTGCGCCATGCGCTCCCCGCTATCCGAGGCACCGTTTTTCCATGTCCGCCAGTTCTTCTGCCCCATCCGCGCCGGATGCGCGCACCCAGTTTCTCGACCTGCTGAACGCCGCCCTGCATGGCAATACCCTGGTCAAACTGGTATTGGCGCGCCATGTCGGTGCCGACCAGACCTTGCAACGGATCATTGCCAAGCCGCTGCAGGTCAAGGGCCAGCCGTGCCTGTCGCTGGTCTATCGCCACCAGACCCGCGACATCACCCGCAACCTGGCGCTGGATCAGGCCCAGGCGCTGGTCGCCGAGTTGCTGCCGGACAGCTTCCGCAATGCGCACCTGTTCGACGCCGACGGTGAAGTGCAGTTGACCTTCAGCAAGAAGGGCAAGCCCATGCTCCAGCGCCACGGCGCACAGGCACCGCGCGAAGCTGCCAGCAGCAGCGGCCATGACCGCGAGAAGAAGCGCTATCTGGAGCTGTCGCGGCCCTTCCTGCGTGACCTCGGCGTGACTGACGCACAAGGCGCGCTGATCCCGTCCATGTCGCGCAAGTGGAAGCAGATCAACAAGTTCATCGAAGTCTTCGACCACGCCCTGGCCAGCGCCCCGGTGCCAGCGCAGCAGGCGCTGCGGGTGGCCGACTTCGGCTCTGGCAAGGGCTACCTGACCTTTGCCATGCACGACTACCTGCGCAACAGCCTGGGCCGCAAAGCGCAGGTAACCGGCGTCGAGCTGCGCCAGGACATGGTCGACTTGTGCAACGCCGCCGCCTTGCGCCTGGAGCATCCGGGCCTGGAGTTCCAGTGTGGTGACGTGCGTAGCGTGGTGCCCGAGGCCATCGAAGTGATGATCGCCCTGCATGCCTGCGACATCGCCACCGACTACGCCATCCACACCGGCATCCGCTGCAACGCCGCGATCATCATGTGCTCGCCGTGCTGTCACAAGCAGATCCGCCCGCAACTGCACAGCCCAGGGTTGTTGCAACCGATGCTGCAGTACGGCCTGCACCTGGGCCAGCAGGCCGAGATGCTGACCGACAGCCTGCGCGCGCTGTACCTGGAAGCCTGCGGGTACGAGACCAAGGTGTTCGAGTTCATCTCGCTGGAGCACACCAACAAGAACAAGATGATTCTTGCGGTGAAGCGGCGCCAGGCAGGGGACAACGGCGCGTTGCTGGAGAAGATCGGGCAGCTCAAGGCGTTCTATGGGGTGCAGGAGCATTGCCTGGAGACGTTGTTGCGAGGGGACGGGTTGCTGCCTGGCGTGTGATCCTTCAGCGGCTCTTGTGAAACGCCGCACTCGGTAACACGTTATCCAGAAGTGGCGCATTCGTATCTTTCAGGGGCTCGGTTTCGCTGGCCGTCGCTGCCAGCTGACGGGCCTGGCGGTATTCGCTGGGCGTGCAGTTGCTGACCTGCTTGAAGGTGCGGGCGAAGTAGGACGGGTCCTTGAAGCCGGCCTCATAGCCGATGCTGGTAATCGGCATCTGGCTGTTGACGAGCAGGTCCATGGCCAGGTTCATGCGCTTGCTCAGGATGTAATCCAGAAACCCAACGCCGTTGACTTCCTTGAACAGGCGGCTGAAGCGGGCCGTGGTCATGCCGCAACGCTGCGCGAGGTCCTTTTGATCGACACATTCGCGAAAGTGCTGGTCGATGTACGGCATGACCTTGCTGAGCGCCTGGTGCTTGTGGTGTTCGCCGGTCAGGCGAATGCTGTCCGGCAGGGAGGGAAGGTGATCGATGCGCTGCGCATTGCCTGAGGCCTTGCTGGCGCGGCGTATGTCGCAAAGCTGCTTGAGGACATCGATGTAGCGACTTTTCTCACCGCTTGTCAGCGGCAATACCAGATACTCCCAGACCCGCGAACGCATGGCCCAGACAGCCAACTCTTCGGAGTGCTGCACGGTGAACATGGTGACCGGGATGGATGGTGAGTTGCGTTTCACTTCCAGCAGCAGGTTGAGGTTGAGGGTGTCGGGGCGATCGAAATGCATGCAGATCATGTCTGCCTGCTGGCGTTCGGAATGCGCGACGGCCTTCGCCAGTTTGCAATCGCAGACATGACTGAACTGTGCCATCAGCGCTTCGGTGGAATGATCGCGTGTCAGATCGAACCACAACAACAGCGGCTTTGTGCCCGGGTTAGACATCGTGACTTAACCTTAGTGCTGGGAGTTTCCCTACGAGCAGCAGTATTGTCAAAACACTATTAGTTCGACGAGCAATTTGGTTATTAACTTAGATCGTTTTTGCTTAAGGGGTTGTATGCGTTTTGTAAAACCCTGATGTTAGACAGGTTCCGCAGCCAGGCTGGTCTTTGATCATGGCGACCGCTCGTCGGCTTTGAACAAACGTGCCAGAACCTTTCCCTGAGCCGGCTGCAAATGCGTACGAAAGTGCTTCTCATATTGACACTTGCTACCTGTTTTCCTGGTGGCATTGTGAATTTTTGGATGCTGGCCAATGGCCGCAAAAAAGTCCTAGCGATTCGCAAAAATCTCCTAACGACTGTCGCCTCCCCCTGACTAGGATTCCCAACAGGTAGTGCAACCGCCACTGCCCGCGAAGAAAAACAATGTCCTTAGCGAGGTGAGCGAAATGACTCTGCAAACAATCAAGGCTTCGGTCGTGAAGTTCGTCAAAGATGAAGATGGCCTGACCGTTGTGGAATATGCGGTGGCTGGTGGGTTGGTGACGGCACTTGTTGTTGGGATATTCACTAGTCTCGGAACTGCAGTGCAGACAAAGATGCAGACTCTTTGCACTGCCATCAAAGGGTCGGCGTGCTAATAGAAATAATCATCCAGCAGGGAGAGGCGGTGATGACCAGAGAGCCGTTGGTTATGACTGTTTTGCTGATGGGGCTGCTGGCTATCGCGGTGGCGAGCGACATTCGTCGCCACCGCATTCCCAACCTCCTGATTCTGGTGGGGCTGGGGTTGGGCTTGGCTGGTCAGGCTTACTCCATCGGAGTCAGTGGTTTCGGTTATGGGTTGCTGGGGGGGCTGATTGCCTTCGCCATTTTTCTCCCAATGTACGCCTTGGGTGGGATGGCTGCCGGCGATGTCAAGCTGATGGCTATGGTCGGCGCTTTTCTTCCTTTGAACGGCGCGCTCAACGCGGCACTCCTGAGTCTGATTGCCGGATGTCTATGTGGTCTTCTTCTAATTCTAGTGCGTGGCCAATTACCGATGACCTTATCGCGTTACTGGTTGATGTTGAGAGCACAGGCGTATTTCGCGCCGGAGGCTGATGAGGTGGCCGGAAAGCCCTTCCCATACGCCGTGGCAATTCTTCTCGGAACCCTTGTCAGCCTTTTCTGGCAACCGCTGGCCTTTAGCCTAGGAGGCTGAAAATGTACGCACTCAGAGACAGCGGTGCCTGTGACAAGGACGCAGTGCAGAGCCTGGCACCACAACCTCGCACAGTCCGTGAGACTGGACTGGCGGAAAGCTTTCTCGGTGATTTGCTGTGCAAGCACCTGTACGACGCCGGTACGCTGGATCTGTCGCGCCTGGTCGAGCGCCTGGCGCTGACCGGTGCGGTGGTGGAGGAGATACTGGCTTTTCTACGCAAGGATGGCCGCGTTGAAGTACTGGGCCAGGTCGGTGTGCAAACGGGGGGGCAGGTGCTGCGTTACGGCTTGACCGAACGCGGCCGCGGTACCGCCCGTGATGCACTGGCGCGCAGCGGCTACATCGGCGCGGCGCCCTTCCCGGTAAGTGCCTATCGTGACCTGCTCAAGCTGCAGACCATCCACCATGGCCGCATCAGTACGCAGGACATGCACAAGGCCTTTGCGGGCGTAGTGCTGTCGGAGAGCATGCTCGACCAGCTAGGGGTAGCGCTGAACTCCGGACGCGCCATCATGATTTATGGCCCCGCAGGCACCGGCAAGACCTACGTCAGCAGCCGCCTGATCCGCCTGTTCGCCGAAGCCATCTGGGTACCCCATGCCATCGAGATCAACGAGTCGGTCATCGAGGTATACGACCCCCAGGTGCATCAGCGCCTGGAGGAAGAAAGTCAATCTACCAGCCTGTTGCTCAACGAAGGAATCGATCGTCGGCTGGTGCGCTGCAAACGCCCGGTTGTGATCACTGGCGGTGAGTTGGGCATGGAGCAACTGGACGTCCGCTTCGATCCCGGTACCCGTCAGTACCAGGCCTCCTTGCAACTCAAGGCCAGCAACGGCCTGTTCATCATCGACGACATGGGGCGCCAGCGCATGGCCCCGGCCGAACTGTTCAACCGCTGGATCGTGCCGATGGAAGAGAAGCGCGACTTCCTCAACCTGGGTGGCGGGCGCCATTGCGAGCTGCCGTTCGATCTGGTGCTGGTGTTCTCCACCAACCTCAACCCGCTGGAGTTGGCTGACGAAGCCTTCTTGCGGCGGATTGGCTACAAGCTGCAGTTCAGCTACCTGAAAGTCGATGAGTACGAACGCATCTGGCGTCAGGAATGCGAACGCCTGGGCCTGGCTTACGACCCGCTGCTGTTGCGTTACGCGCTACAGGCCCTGTACGAGGCAGAAGGCGTGCCGCTGGTGCCCTGCCACCCTCGCGATCTGCTGAACATGGCACTTGACCGCCAGCGTTACATGGGGGGCGAGGGGCCGTTGTCGGAGCAGGAGCTGAAATGGGCCTGGCAAAGCTACTTCGTGCAGATCGACTTCCTTGGATAAGGAGATGCAGACATGAGTGCCCGTACGCTGACCTTGGTTGCCGTGTCCCTGACCCTGGGGCTTGGCGCCGCCTTGATGGCGAACAACTGGCTCAATGGTCGGCTCAACGCCGCCCCGGATGACAACATGAAGAACGTGGTGGTCGCCACGGTGGAGATCCCGTTCGGGCAGATGATCGAGGCGCAGCAAGTCGCCATCGTGCGCATGCCCAAGGATGCGGTACCTGACGATGCCTTTGACAGCAATGAAAAGGTGGTTGGCAAGATTGCCACTTTTGCATTGTTGCGCGGCGATGTGCTGCGTAGCGCTCGCCTGGCCGAGCACCTGGGTGGCAGTACCCTGGCTTCGTTGATTGCTCCAGACAAGCGCGCCATTTCGGTGCGTGTGGATGATGTGGTCGGGGTGGGCGGGTTCCTGTTGCCGGGCAACCGGGTCGATGTTCTGGCAACCAAGCAAAGCAATGGCGGTAGTAATGACGCCGAATCCAGAACCATCCTCCAGGACCTCCGGGTATTGGCTGTGGACCAGACAGCGGGGACGGACAAGACCCAGCCGGTGGTGGTACGTGCCGTGACCCTGGAAATGTCGGCCAAAGAGGCCGAGGTGCTGGTCAGGGCGCAATCCGAAGGGAAGTTGCAACTGGCTCTGCGCAACCCGCTGGACGCTCAGAAGCAGGCGCCAGCCGTTGCCGCTGTCGAGCCGGTGAAGGCTGCAACGCCAGCATTCAAACCCCAAACAAGACCGGTGGTAAATCGCAGTAGTGACGGTGGCGCGGTCACCATCATCCGTGGGACTGAAGTTGAAGTAGCGAAAGCACGGTTCTAAAGCAGCTGGCGTCCGAATGGTTAACCTTCGGCAGGAACAAGAATACCTCGCAAGGAGTTGTGCATGAATACTTTGCAGAGACTAGGGATGTACCTGTTGTGCGGGCTGGGTACGCAGCTGCTGTTCGTCGGTGTGACGCAGGCTGCAGAACCAGGATCGGGATACAGCGCCATGCCGGCGGCCAACACCAACATGGTCCAGGTGCCCATCTACAAGTCGCGGACGATCAGTGCTCGTACGCCAGTGAGGAAAATCTCGGTCGGCAACCCGGATATCGCCGATATCCTGATCACCAGCCCGACCCAGCTCTACTTGCTCGGCCGTTCCCTGGGCACTACCAACGTACTGCTGTGGGACAGCAATAACCGCTTGATCGACACCCTAGATGTGGAGGTCGTGCATGACCTCACCGGGCTCAAGACCAAACTGCACC
Organism: Pseudomonas sp. B13(2017); assembly: GCF_002113245.1. NCBI lineage: Bacteria > Pseudomonadati > Pseudomonadota > Gammaproteobacteria > Pseudomonadales > Pseudomonadaceae > Pseudomonas > Pseudomonas sp. B13(2017). The sequence continues at coordinate 173,858 of NZ_NEJX01000008.1, read as the reverse complement.
AGCTGCTGCCCGAAGAGAACATCGAGGTGTTCAGCGCCCAGGGCGCGTTGGTACTGCGTGGTCAGGTGCGCAGCGCCGCGGCCATGGACACAGCGATGAAAGTGGCCAAGACCTATGCCGCACAAACCTCGAGTGTGGTGCAAGGCAAGGGTGAAGCCGCCGAGGCGGCCCCGGCCCAGTCGCTGGAGGTGATCAACCTGCTCAGCGTCGGTGGCAGCCAGCAGGTAATGCTGGAAGTCAAAGTGGCAGAGATGCAGCGCAGCCTGATCAAGAACCTTAACGTGCGCTTCAATGCCCTTGGATCATCCGGCAACTGGAGCGGTGGCGGGTTCAACAATGGTCAAGGACTGGGCCTGACTCCAGGCGGCGGGTCGATCCTTTCGCCAGGTTCGCTGATTGGTGGCGGCAAAGGCTTGTTCGCCCAGTTCCTGTCCGACGATTTCCTCTTCAATGTGGTGCTGGAAGCGTCCAAGGACAATGGTTCGGCCAAGGTGCTGGCAGAACCCACCCTCACCACACTGACCGGCCAGCAGGCGGAGTTCATTTCCGGTGGCGAGTTCCCTGTGCCGATCACCGAGGATGATGGCATCACCATCGAATACAAGGAATTCGGTGTCGGCGTGAAGTTCCTGCCGGTGGTGCTCGACTCCGGGCGTATCAACCTCAACCTGAATGTCTCGGTGAGCGAGCTTTCCAACGCCAACTCGCTGGTACTCGACACGGGCCTCAGCAGCATCCTGGGCGATGGAGTTTCCCAGGTTATTCCGTCGCTGACCAAGCGCAGCGCAGAGTCCACGGTCGAACTGGGCAATGGCCAGACCATTGCCATCGCCGGCTTGATCAGCGAAAACACTCGCGATTTCGTCAGCCGTTTCCCGGGTCTGGGGGACCTGCCGATACTCGGGCACCTGTTCCGCAGCCAATCGTTCATCAACGGTGAAACCGAACTGGTGATCCTGGTGACGCCGCACCTCGCCAAGCCCGTGGATGCCAAGGCGGTGCGCCTGCCCACTGAGAAGTTCGTCGAGCCCAGTGACCTGGACTTCTACCTGCTCGGCAAGACCAAGGGCAGTGAGCCGGGGCGCGCGGTGCCCGTCAGCCTCGGTGTCAGCGGTGGCAACTTTGGCCATGATCTGAACTGATCGGAGAGAACCAGCATGAGAACCATGATCGTGTGTTGCGCGCTGCTGTCGGGGGTGTCCGGTTGCATGTCGTACGACGAGGGGCGCGTCGGCCCGCTGGGTTACAGCGTCTACCAGACAACCTACCAGCAGATTGCCGACAAGCAGGTGGCCGCCAATCCAGGCACCGAACTGCCTGCCGTCGGCGCCGATGGGCCGTTGCTGGAGAAGGTGATGAATGGTTATCGGGGGGCGACTGGCGATGCGCAGCAGATCGGTCAGCCGATCCAGATCCAAGTCACTGATTCAACTCGCTGATTGAGGGCGTAATCATGACTCCTCGAGCTCAACGGATGTTCACCGCGCCGCGAGGCCAACAGCGGGGGGCAGTGACTGTCATCATCGTGATCGCCTTGTTGGCGATACTGATGATGGCAGCGTTGGTGCTCGATGGCGGTCACATGTTGTTGAACAAGACTCGACTGCAGAATGCCGTGGACGCCGCCGCCCTCAGTGGCGCCAAGACCCTGAGCCAGGTGATGGGCACTGGCAATTCTGCCAGTACCACGCGAGCAGCCGCGCTCTTCACCCTCAACGAAAATGCCAAGGCCGCTGGCAACATGGAGCTGTTGACGGCAATCGGCGGCAACCCTGGCGGATTTGCCGTGGTGGAGTTGGCAGACAATGTCTATGGGCCTTTCTCCTTCCCCGGGCCGGCCAATGCCACCTATGTGCGGGTCTCGGTATCGAACTACTCACTGGCGGGCTTTTTCTGGAGCTTCGCCCAGTCAATCGGTACAGGAACCGTGGGGACCAAAAGTGTGACGGCGATTGCAACCGCCGGGCCGAGCCCCACCAGTCCATGTGATCTTGCGCCGCTGCTGGTGTGTGGGGACCCGACCAAATACAACCCGGACACCGGCATGTTCTGGGGGTATCGCTTTGGTGACCTGGAGGTCTTGAAATCAGCTTCCAAGGACAGCGACCCGATTGGCCCGGGCAATTTTCAGCTGCTCGATTTTGGCTCGGGCGGCAAGGAGGTTGGCGAACTCATGGCTGGCGGCGCCTCGGTTTGCCGAAATGTCGGTGACAACGCCGCTACCAAGCCTGGCAACACGGTTGGTCCTGCTGTGAAAGGCCTGAATACTCGCTTCGGCCAGTATGCCGGGTCGCTCAATAGTTCGGACTATCCGCCAGACCTGGTGACGACCTATAGCAATCCGGTAATGAAGTACAACGACGCAATCACGCCTAACCAAGTGGAGCAGCAGGGCCAAGTCGTCACTTCGAGCAATGGCAACCTGTCTGCTGGCGGCACGCCGCTGTTCGACTACAACGACTATGCCGCGCAGACCGCCGCATGTGTCGCAGGCGGTACGGGTTGCCAGTCGAGTGGAGTTTTCGAGCGACGGATGCTGAAGATCGTGGTAGGCGACTGCTCGGGCAAGAACTCGGGGGCATCATCGATTCCGGTCCTTGGTTTCGGTTGCTTCTATGTGGTGCAGCCTGCCGACAACTCAGGTGGGGATTCGCAGATCTTTGGCCAGTTCGTCAAGCAATGCGAGGGTGACGGCGTGCCTGGGCCTACTCCGCAGGACGATTCCGGCCCGCAGATCATCCAGTTGTACAAAACCTTTATCAATGGCAGTGGCACACCGAGCACCGACTCCTAGGAGCGTGTCATGGAACTTTATCGGCTCAAGCGTGCACAACGTCAGCAAGGGGTGGCAATCGTCGAGTTCACCATCACCCTGCCACTGTTGCTCCTGACCTTGCTGGCTTTCGGCGAATTTGGCCGCATGCTTTACCAGTACAACAGCTTGCTGCAGGGCAGCCGGGATGCCGCACGCTTTGTCGCCAGCCAGGCCTGGAACTCGACCCTTGGCAAGGTCGAAGTGAGCGCCGACCTCGAGTGCATGACCAAGAAAGTGGCGGTGTACGGTGCACCTTCAGCGCCGCCCTGCAGCCTGACCGGGATGCCGGCTGATACTACCGTGCAGGTGGCCAAGGTGGCGGGCACCAACGACCACGTTCAGGTCACCATCAGCGCGGTCTTTTCCCCACTGATCGCCAACGGCATTCCGGCCTTTATCGGAGGCGGCACGGCGCTGAACTTTCCGTTGGTCGCCACCACTGTGATGAGGGCACTGTGATGAAGCGCAGAGGCATGCAGGGCGTTTACGTGGTGGAGTTCGCCATCGTCAGTGCGTTGATGTTCACGCTGCTGTTCGGGGTGCTGGAAATAGGCCGGCTGTACTACACCGTGAATGTGCTGAATGAGTCCGTTCGGCGTGGCGCACGGCTGGCAGCGGTGTGCAATATCAGCGATCCGGTGGTGCTGCGCCGGGCAATATTCAACAGTGCGGGCGACAGCGGAGCCAGTGGCCTGCTGGCCGACCTGGACACTTCGGACCTTACCCTGCGTTATCTGGACAAGAACGGTGCACAGGTCGCCAACCCCGGTGATCTGGTGAACGCCACCGGGTTTGCCGCTGTCCGCTATGTCCAGCTGACGCTGCAGAACTTTCAATTCAGCCTGTTTATTCCAGGTTTTGGGGTGCCCATTACCCTGCCAGTATTCAAGGCGACCTTACCTCGCGAGAGCCTCGGGCGTCATACCGGGGCGGGTGTCGTACCGGAGATCACGCCATGCTGAATCTTAGGGAGAGTTCCGTATCCGCTACTTCCATCAAGCCCGGGATGCGTCTGTTGATCAGCAGTTCCGACGCCTTGGCCTTGCGTCAATTGCAAGAAATCTGTCAGCGCATCTCCGGTCTGGAGGTGAATGTTCGTCAGGTGAGCAATGGGCATTGCGACCCGCTTTACGGGCTCGACCGGATGCCCGATTTCCTGCTGCTGCGCGTTGGCCAGCTGTGGCGTGAGGAACTGGCAGCCTTGTTGCAACGCCCGGCCCATGAGCGCCCGCCGCTGTTGGTGTGTGGCCTGCTGGACGATCGGGAAGGCATGCGCCTGGCGATGCAGGCCGGTGCGCGTGATTTTCTGCCAGAGCCTATCGTTGCCACGGAGCTTATCGCTGCCTTGAACCGTATGGTCATGGAAACCCAGACCAACAGCACGGCAACAGGCAAACTGGTCGCGGTGATGAATGCCAAGGGTGGCTCCGGCGGCACGGTGCTGGCCTGCAACCTGGCGCATCAGCTCAGCCTCAAGGGCAACACCCTGTTGCTTGACCTGGACCTGCAGTTTGGCAGCGTGTCGCATCATCTGGATGTGGCGCAGTCGCACAGCCAACTGGACGTGTTGCAGCAGATAAAAGAAATGGATGGTGTTGCACTGCGCGGCTTCTGCAGCCATTTCAGCCCGTCCTTGCATGTGCTTGGCAGCCGCGCCAATGAGCTGTGCCTGCCGCAGGATGTGCAGGCCGAACAGCTGGATGCGCTGCTGCAGCTGGCGCGGGCCAACTATGACTGGGTGGTGACGGACTTGCCGCGGCAGATCGATCACATCACCGCTTCGGTGCTGGAGCAGGCCGACCGGGTGTACGTCGTGGTGCAGCAGAGCGTCAACCACCTGCGCGATGCCAGTTCCCTGGCGCGCATTCTGCGCGATGACCTGGGCGTGCGCGGCAATCAGCTGGAGGTGGTCGTCAACCGTTACGACAAGGCGGCACCGGTCAGCCTAAAGGATATTGGCGAGGCGCTGCGCTGCACCAATATCGTGAAACTGCCGAATGACTTCAGCGTCATCAATCAGAGCCAGAACACGGGTGTGCCATTAGGCCTGCAAGCACCTCGCTCCGCGATCACCCAGGCGCTGCGTGGGCTGGCCGAGGAGTTGGTTGGCAAGCAGGTGGACACTGACACGGGACTGTTCAAACGCGCCTTCAAGCGTGTTTTTCGGGGGTGAACCATGCTTAGCGATTTCCGTAACCGTTTGCGCAAACAGGCAGCCACCCCCGAGGCGTTGACGCCGTCGAAGCAGGGTGGAGGCGCGAAGGACCCGGCAGAGGCGTTGATGGCGTGGGAACATTCGGCACCGGATGTTCTGTTTGAAACGAAAAGCCAGGTCACATCGGTGGAAGCCGAGTGGCGGGAAAAAACCTATCAGCAACTGCTCAAGGTCATGGACCTGTCCTTGCTCGATTCGCTTGAGCAGGCCGAGGCCGTGCGGCAGATCCGTGATATCTGCCAGCGTCTGCTCGATGAGCATTCGGCGCCGGTAAGCTCTGCCAGCCGCCAGTTGATCATCAAGCAGATCACCGACGAAGTGCTTGGCCTTGGCCCGCTGGAGCCGCTGCTGGCCGACCATACGGTGTCCGACATTCTGGTCAACGGGCATGACTCGGTGTACGTCGAACGGTTCGGCAAGTTGCAGCGCACCGATGTGCGATTTCGCGATGATCAGCACCTGCTGAACATCATCGACCGCATCGTCTCCAGCCTCGGCCGGCGTATCGACGAGTCTTCGCCGTTGGTCGATGCACGCCTCAAGGACGGTTCGCGGGTCAATGCGATCATCCCGCCGCTGGCCATCGACGGGCCAAGTATCTCGATACGCCGCTTTGCGGTGGACCTGCTCAATACCGACAGCCTGATCCAGGCGGGCGCGCTGACGCCGGCCATCGCCTTGCTGCTCAAGGCGATCGTGCGGGGGCGGCTGAACGTGCTGATCTCCGGCGGCACCGGCTGCGGCAAGACCACCATGCTCAATGTGCTGTCCAGTTTCATTCCCCATAACGAGCGCATCGTCACCATCGAGGACTCGGCCGAGCTGCAACTGCAGCAGCCGCATGTGGTGCGCCTGGAAACACGGCCGGCGAACATCGAGGGGCGCGGCGAGGTGGGCCAGCGTGAGTTGGTGCGCAACAGCCTGCGGATGCGCCCAGACCGCATCGTGATCGGCGAGGTGCGTGGTGCCGAGGCGCTGGACATGCTGACGGCGATGAACACTGGTCACGATGGTTCACTGACTACCATCCACGCCAACACCGCGCGCGATGCGCTGGGCCGGGTCGAGAACATGGTCTTGATGTCTGGCGCTACTTTCCCGATCAAGGCCATGCGCCAGCAGATCGCATCGGCCATCGATGTGGTGATCCAGCTGGAGCGACAGGAAGACGGCAAGCGGCGGTTGGTCAGTGTGCAGGAGATCAACGGCATGGAGGGCGAAATCATCACCATGACCGAGATATTCTCGTTCGTCCGCAATGGCCTGGGCGAGCAGGGCCAGGTGCTTGGTGATTTCCGGCCAAGTGGCATGGTCCCGGCCTTTCGCGATTCTTTGGCCAAGCGCGGGATCGAGTTGCCGTTGACTATGTTCAGGCCGGAATGGATGGAGGTTGGTCAGCCATGAGCCAGATACCCGTTGAATACATCCTGATATTTCTAGGCATGGTGTTTGTTGCCGTGTTTCTCCTCAGCCAAGGATTGGTCGTGCCAGTGTTCGGCGAAGCGGGCAAGGTACGCAAACGTATTCGCGGCCGACTGGTGCTCCTGGAGCGGGCAAGCCATCTGCCGAACATGCAGACTGTGCTGCGGCAGAAGTACCTGAACCGCTTGTCGCCGCTGGAGGCGCGGCTCGAGCAGTTACCCTTCATGGCGTCGCTGACGCAAATGATCGAGCAAGCCGGGCATGAGTACCGGGCCTATCGGGTATTGCTGATGGGGCTCGTTCTGGCAGCGGCTGCCGGGATGCTGGCCTGGATGTTCTTTCCTTACTGGTGGTTGGCGCTGGCGGTAGCGTTCGTGGCGTTCTGGTTGCCGCTGCTGAAAATCACCCATGACCGTGGCATGCGTTTCGCCAGATTCGAGGAGGGTTTGCCGGATGCGCTGGAAGCCATGTGCCGGGCATTGCGCGCTGGGCATCCCTTCAATGAAACCCTGCGCCTGGTGGCAGAGGAGCACAAGGGACCGGTGGCGCATGAATTCGGCCTGACCTTCGCCGATATCAACTACGGTAACGATGTGCGCCGGGCCATGCTTGGCCTGCTGGAACGGGTGCCGAGTATGACGGTGATGATGATGGTGACTTCGATCCTCATTCATCGCGAGACTGGCGGCAACCTTACCGAAGTTCTGGAGCGTCTGAGTAGCCTGATCCGGGGGCGTTTTCGCTTTCAACGCAAGGTCAAGACGATGTCGGCCGAAGGGCGAATGTCGGCTTGGGTCCTGGTGGCCGTACCCTTTGTGCTGGCGGCGGGGATCATGCTCACTAGCCCCACGTATTTGCCAACGCTGGTCAACGATCCTTTCGGCCAAAAGCTCATCATGGCGGCTTTTGGCTCCATGCTGGTCGGGATCTTCTGGATTCGCAAAATCATCCGAATCCAGGTTTAAGCAGTTCTCGCAACGGGGGCGTCGGTCATGGATTATTTGCTCGGTTTATTAAGTCGGGTGACGGACAATGAGGCACTGACACGCCTGCTGATCGTCGGTGCGATCGGGGTGAGTACGGTCATTGCGGTGATCACCGTGACGTTACTGGTGCTGGGGTTGCAGAGCCCTCTGCAACGTCGTCTTGCATTAATCAAGCGTGATCACTCCAGCGCTGCGGCCGGGCGGGAGGCGCCAGGCAATCTGCAACTCCTGCTGGAGCGGGTCGGTCGGCGCCTTGGCCCGTCTGAGCAAGGGCAGGCGTCAGCCACCCGAACCCTTTTGACCCACGCGGGTTACGGCTCGGCGTCAGCGGTACAGGTGTACTGGGCGGTTCGTTTGCTGTTGCCGCTGATTCTGGTTGGTATATCGCTGTTGACACTGCCACTGGTACCCAACCTTTCCTCAACCGTGATTATCGCTGTGGTGCTCACAGGGGCTGCAGTCGGATGGTTGCTGCCGGCACTGTATATCGACAAGCGCAAGACGGCTCGGCAGGGTCGGTTGCGTGCGGCCTTTCCAGATGCCCTGGACTTGATGGTGGTGTGCGTAGAATCGGGTCTGGCGTTACCCCATGCAATCGAGCGGGTGGCCGAAGAAATGTCGGTCAGCCAGGCCGAGCTGGCCGAGGAACTGGCGTTGGTCAATGCGCAAATCCGCGCCGGTATTTCCAGTACCGAAGCGCTCAGGCAACTGGCGGACCGGACCGGGCTGGAAGACATCCAAGGCTTGGTCAGCCTGTTGGCCCAAAGCATCCGCTTCGGCACCAGCGTAGCGGCCACCTTGCGAATCTACGCCGAGGAGTTTCGTGACCGGCGCATGCAGGCCGCCGAGGAAATGGGCGCGAAGATCGGAACAAAGCTGGTTTTTCCGCTAATTTTCTGTCTGTGGCCAAGCTTCTTTCTGGTAGCCATCGGCCCGGTGATCATCGGGATACTTAAAACGTTCGGGAATCCATGACATGAACAGGATCAGCTTGCTGTTGACCATGATCGCCGTGCTCTCGGGTTGCCAGAGCACTGGGCCAGACTTGAATGGGGTGCGTTCTGTCTACTCCGCTGGCAATTCGGTGCTCTACCAAGTGCAGTCGCAAAGCAACTCGCCCGACCAGGCGATGCAGATGGCTGCTATGGCTTACCAGGCCGGTGACCTGGACCAGGCGCTGTACCAGTACCTGCGCGTCCTCGAGCTGGCGCCCGAACGTTATGAGGCCCTGGTCTGGGTTGGTCGTATCCACCGCGAACGGGGCAATAACCAGCTTGCCGAGATGGCCTTCACCGAGGTACTGAGCAAGGCACCTGAAAACCCCGATGCCTTGACGGAAATGGGCCTGCTGAACCTGTCCATGCGTAAACATGAGCAGGCCAAGGTAATGCTGTTGAAGGCAGTTGCCGTGGATCAGAAACGCTTCGCCAAGGACGCGGCCAACACCCAGACAGGGGCGGCTGCGCTCAGGGTCGACAGCAAGTCGCCGCTCAAGGCCTACAACGGGCTGGGGGTGCTCGCGGATCTGGCCGACAACTTCGCCGAGGCGCAGACCTACTACCGCCTGGCCGAGCTCATCGATCCACGTTCGGCGTTGGTGCAGAACAGCCTGGGGTATTCCTACTACATGGCCGGGCAATGGGCCGATGCCGAGCTCCGGTACAAGCGTGGTGTGAGCTACGACGGCACCTACAAACCGCTTTGGCGCAATTATGGGTTGCTGCTGGCTCGCATGGGGCGCTATGAGGAGGCGGTGTCTGCCTTCGAACAGGTCGAAAAGCGTGCAGAGGCCAGCAATGATGTCGGCTATGTCTGCCTGGTGGAAGGCAAGCTGGATGTGGCTGAGCAGTTCTTCCGCAGCGCGATCGAGTTGTCGCCGGGGCACTATCCCGTCGCCTGGGAAAACCTGAACAGGGTCCAGCAGATTCGGCAAATCCGCCAGCTGGGCGGCGATGTAGCGATGCCCGAGCCGGTTGCAGTTGGCCCGGCCGTGCAGGTGACAACCGCGTCGGCGCCTTGATGGGGCGAGTGATTCAGCGGGCAAGCCCTGATGCCTGTCAGATAGCATTAACGGGGCTGCTACGCAGCCCATCGCCGGCAAGCCGGCTCCCACAGGTACCGCGCAGAATTCAGGAGTTGCGCGATCCCTGTGGGAGCGGGCAAGCCCTGATGCCTGACAGATAGCGTAAACGGGGCTGCTACGCAGCCCATCGCCGGCAAGCCAGCTCCCACAGGTACCGCGCAGAATTCAGGAGTTGCGCGATCCCTGTGGGAGCTGGCTTGCCTGCGATGGGCCGCAAAGCGGCCCCCAATTGGTCCACTTCACCTGTGGGTGAGCGGTGCTTCAATAGCCAACGCTGCTTGCCCCAACGGATGCGTACTGGCATCGAAGAAATGCAGCACGGTCCCGGGCATATCCCCGAACCTGTCGACAAAATGCTGCTTCTGGTTGATCACCGATGCCTCGCTCAACGGCCTTATGGCAATCGACAGATGCATCGGTCGGGCCTGTCGGATGGCTTCGAGCAGATGCTGGTCACTGCTGTCCAGGTGCAGCCCGAACAGGCATAGCCCCTGGCTTTCCCGCGCCAGTTGCCCCAGGCACCAGCCCAGGTAGTCAGAGTTGCGGATGGCGCGCAGTTTCTCGTCGCTGCGGTCTTCGTTGATGAACAGCGGCACTTCGCCCGGGATGTTCACGGCAAAACCATCGAGCAGTTCGGCGCTGTCGGCGCTGCGTTGGCGGGTGGTGCCGTCGGGCAGCTTGAGCAGGTGCAGGCCGCCATGCAGATGCAGCACCCGCGTGCCTTCGCCGTTGGTGCGGCGCACGTCGAAGAAGCCTTGCTCGTCGAACAGTTCGGCGAAGCCGTGCGGGGCGTGTTGCACGGCCCACGGTAGCAGCAGGTCGTAGTTGCTGGTGTAGACGCTGCGGTAGCCGCGCAGGGCCTGGTTGAGGGTTGCCAGGGTCGTGGCCGGCATGAGTGGCCACGGCAGGTGCACCGTGCGTACGGCGTGTATCAGCGCTTCCTTGATCGAGTAGTAGCGGTTCAGCGGCGCGGTGGAGTTGATGGCCAGCGCGGCGTTGGTGCGCACGGTGGTGTTGAGGGCGCTGAGCACCGGCTCGAACAGTTCCGTACCCAGCGACTTGAACAGTGCCTGGTCGCTCACGGCCAGGCCTTTCTTGCGGCCGGCACGTTGCGCTTCCTCGAACAGCGAGAAGTAGCCGAACGGCTTCCACAGCACGCGGCTGGCGCCGTTGCCCAGCAGCAGGGCGTCGCAAGGGTGGTGGGCGGCGAGTTCCGGCCAGGGGGTGAGGGTGGCGTCTAGTGCGGGCATGCTGGGGTCCGTTGGGTGGAGCGGGAACGGGGGCGACTTTAGCATGTCATGCAAGGTGTGCGAGGGTTGTATCCAGGCAAGGGCCTTGTGTCGGCAATGCCGGCCCCTTCGCGGGCACGCCCGCTCCCACAGGAATTACACTGCCCTTGAATTCAGTGCAGTACCTGTGGGAGCGGGCGTGCCCGCGAAGAGGCCAGAACAGGCAGCGCAAGGTTCACAGGACGATAAAGGACTTATCCATGCGCAATCCCATCTTCAGTTTCTTGGCTTTGACCGCTTTGTTCACTGTATCGGCCGCTTCCGCCAGCAATGGCAAGGCCCTGGCCACCGCCCACGGCATTGCGCACCCGGCGGTGATCGCCCACCGCGGCGCCTCGTACGATGCCCCGGAATCCACCACCCCTGCATACCTGCTGGCCCGTGACCAGGGCGCCGACTACCTGGAACTCGACCTGCAACGTAGCAGTGACGGCGTGCTGGTGGTGGTCCATGACGATGTGCTGTCGCGTACCAGCGATGTCGCCGAGCGCTTCCCAGAGCGAAAGGACAGCCCGGTCAGCGCCTTCACGCTCGCCGAGCTGAAGTCGCTGGATGCTGGCAGCTGGTTCAACCAGGCCTACCCGGCGCGTGCCCGGGCCTCTTTCCGCAAACTGCCGATCCTCACCCTGGACGAGGTCATCGACATCGCTGAAGGCAACCCCGAGCGGCACCCCGGGTTGTACATCGAGACCAAGGTCCCCAAGCAGTTCCCGGGTATCGAGCAGGACCTGAAGGCGCGCCTCGCAGCCCGCGGCTGGCTCGACCGGCCAGGCCGTGTGGTGTTGCAGACCTTCGACCGCAACAGCCTGGCGTTGCTGCACGAGGCCATGCCGCAGGTGCCGAAGGTACTCCTGTTGTGGGTGGGGACAAAAACCATCGAGCCCGCTTCCGGGCAGGATTTCGCTGACTCGGGTGAAACCGACAAGGCCGCGTTCTATGCCCGTCAGCAGCCGAAGGACCAGGCAGAATTCCTGCGCTGGCTCGATCAGGCCAGGCAGGGCGGTGCGGTCGGTACGGGGCCTTCTGCAAAGCGCACTCATCTGGGCGAACAGAGCTATGCCGACCTGATCCAGCCCTGGATGAACCAGGCCAGCCAGGCGCGGGATTTGCTGGTGCATGCGTACACCCTCGACGAACCGGTGGACTTCGACAAGGCGATGAAGGCGGGTGTCGACGGGATCTTTACCAACCGCACGGGGGCGTTGCTACGGTTCTATCAGCGTCCGGCGGAGCCAGAGGTTGTGATGCTGGAGAGGTTGGGATACTGAATGGTTGCAGGCGGACGGTTTGTAGCGGCCAAAGCGCTGAACAGTCGGTCACAGGTGATCATGCTGGTCAGGCGGGCCTATGTCAGTGAGCAAGGGCCTTCAGTACATGATCTGGATCGTTGCGTATCGCACGTAACAATGCCTTGGCTGGCCCGGTCGGTTCTCGTCGGCCTTGTTCCCAATTTCTCAGCGTGGCGACCTGAACATCGATCATCTCGGCAAAGCGTACTTGTGAAAGCCCTGTTGCCCTGCGGATGCTTCGTACCTGAAGAGCATCGATTGCGAATTCGCGAGACGGCGCGCACTTGCCCTGGACGATGTCGTCCATCTGTTGAACGCTCTCCATCAGTTCGTCAAAAAAGCGGTTCATGCATGCCTCCAGTGTTCAATGATGGACTTCAATGCCTTGCGCTGCTCGCTGGACAGATCGGGCTGCTCATTTTTGCCGTAGATGTAGAGCATGGCTATCTGTGATCTGGATATGAAGTGGTAGTAGATAACCCTGGCACCACCGCGTTTTCCATGCCCGTTAGCGGGCACTCGTATTTTGCGTAGGCCACCGGTTCCCTCAATCAGGTCTCCTGTCTCAGGTGAAGCCATGAGCCTGACTTGCAGCAAGCGATAGGTGTCATCATCAAGGAGTTCTCTGACTCGTTTGGTGAACAAGGTTGTTTCAGTGAAAAGCATAGCAGCGTGTACGCCATTGGCGTAGCTGCCGGTTATCCAGCGCTACAGATAAGGGAGTGCCCGGCCGTGTTTTCAGAGCGGGAAAACGAGGCTAGCGAACAAGGTTGTCGCTAGCCCATCATCCCTTTCCGAATGCCGATTAGTCCTTTCCTCTGTAGGAGGCAAATTTGTGGCATCAACTCGCCGTCAGCCTTGTTCGGTCACCTTCACAATACGACTCCTGTTGCGCCAAACCCGATAGGCGCGAATGCCCGCCCGCACCGAGCCGAACAGCAGTTTGTCTTCCATCTCGCGGGCCATCCCCGAGCGCACCAGCATGCGCAGGAAGGTGCCGCGGGCGCGGGCGATGGCGAAGAAGATGCCCTGGGCGGCCAGGGTGTCGCGCACTTCGCGCAGGGCGGCGATACCGCTGACGTCGATGCTGGTTACCGCTTCGGCATCGAACAGCACGGCCTTGGGCTGGTCCTGGCTCTGCACCGCCTCGAGCAGGCGCATCTTGAAGTAGTCGGCGTTGAAGAACAGGATCGCGTCGTCGAAGCGGTACACCACCAGGCCTGGCACGGTGCGGGCATCCTTGTGTTTGCGGATGTCCACCTGGCCTTCGGTGCCCGGCAGCCAGCCCAGCACCGCGTCGGTGGGCTGATAGATGCTGTACAGCAGGCGCAGGATTGCCAGGGTCACGGCAAACACGATACCGGGTAGTACGCCCAGACTCAGCACGCCGACCGTGGTCAGCAGGCACAGCCAGAACTCGAAGCGGCTCAGGCGTCGAATGTGCCCCAGCGACTTGATGTCGATCAGCCCCCAGCCGGCCATCAGCAGCACGGCGCCCAGCGCGGCCTGCGGGATCCACGCCATCGGCGCGGTGAAGAACAGCAGGATCAGGGCGATGACCAGCGCGGCGATGATGCCCACCAGTTGGCTCTTGCCACCGACCATGTCGTTGACCGCCGTGCGCGAGTCTGCGCCGCTGATGGCAAAACCCTGGGAAACGCCGGCAGCCAGGTTGCTTACGCCCAGGGCGACGAATTCGTGGTTGGCGTTGATCGCGTAGCCGTGCCGGGCGGCAAAGCTGCGTGCGGTGAGCATGGCGCTGCAGAAGCTGACGGTGGCGATACCCAAGGCGTCGCGCAGCAGGCTTTTCATTTCTGCCAGGTTACTGTGTGGCCAGGCCAGCTGCGGGATGCCGGCAGGGACCGGGCCGAGAATGGCGACGCCGAAGCGGTCGAGGCCGAACAGGCCGACCAACAGCATGAACAGCGCCACTACCGTCAGCGCCGCAGGCAGGCGGGGGTAGCGCCGTGGCAGCCAGATCAGCAGGCCCAGAGCGGCGAGACCGATGAGCAGCGTCACCCAGTGGATTTCGCCCAGGCGCTGGAAGAAGTTGATCAGGCTGAGGATGAAGCCGTCACCCTCGATCTTGAACCCCACCACCTTGGACAACTGCCCGGCGATCAGGCTCAGGCCGATACCGTTGAGATAGCCGATCAGGATCGGCCGCGAGAAGAAGCTGGCGATGAACCCGGCCCGGGCCACCCCGGCCGCGATCAGCATTACCCCGACCAGCAAGGTGACGATCACCGACAGTTCGGCAATCCGGTGCGGCTCGCCCATGGCCAACGGCGCCACGGCGCCTGCGATCATCGCGCAGGTTGCGGCGTCAGGGCCGACCATCAGCTGGCGCGAGCTGCCGATCAGGGCGTAGACCATCATCGGCAGCACACAGGCGTACAGGCCGTACTGCGGCGGCAGGCCGACGATCTGCGCGTAGGCGATGGCTATGGGAATCTGGATCGCTGCCACCGAGAGGCCGGCCTGCAGGTCGGCGTGGAACCACTCGCGGCGGTAGTGCAGCAGGTTGGCAAGGCCTGGTAGCCAGCGGGAGAGAAACATGCGTCGTCCTTTCGAAATGCTTCACGAATCCATCCACGCATTGAAGCGGATCGGCAGGCAAATGGCCATGGGGCAGGTCAAAGGGAGGGGAGAAACGAAAAAAGGAGCCTGGGCTCCTTTTAACAGCGATGACGTTGCGGGAACGCCATGCGGGAATGCGATGTGGAGCGGGTAGAGGGAATCGAACCCTCAACTAAAGCTTGGGAAGCTTTCGTTTTGCCACTAAACTATACCCGCGTTTGCGCAGCACTTTTTACCAGAACCCTCAACGAATTAGAAGCCCAAGTTATAAAAAAGCTTGTCGGCGCCCCCTGGCTTGCGGGTCTCATCCACAGGACGCCGAGCTGCTCAGATGGCCAATGCATGCTGCCCCTGTTTTACAGGCTGGTAACGGTGACGAGGTTCACGCATGGTTGGCTTCAGGAACCCCAGCATGACGCTGCGGGTGTCCTCGCAAGCGGTCTTGTTTTCCATGTCCAGGAAGTGGCCTGCATCGCGGATCACGCTGAAGTGGCTGCGGCCCACGTGCTTGCTGAACTGCCGCGCATCTTCGACCGTGGTGTACTCGTCGCGGTCGCCGTTGATGAACAGTACCGGGATGTCGATATTGCGTGCACCATCCAGCGCCCGCTCCAGGTCATGTTGCAGCACCTCGTTGATGTGGAAGTGCATCTGCGCGTACTCGTGGCTGTCCAGGCTGCTGACGTGGCGGTAGTTGAAGCGCTTGAACAGTGACGGCAGGTGCTTGCCGATGGTGTCGTTGACCAGGTTGCCGACCTGATAGCGGTCGCAGGCGGCCAGGTACTGGCAACCACGGTCCAGGTAGTCGCGCATCGGTTCGTTGATCACCGGCGAGAAAGAACTCACTACAGCCTTCTTCACACCCCGCGGCTGGTGCGCCAGCGCCAGCAGCGTACTTGCGCCACCCCACGAGAACGACATCACGTGGTCTGCCTGGAAGTGCTCGATCAGCTCGAGGAGGATATGTGCTTCGGTCTCCTTGCTGATAAGGCGTTCCTGCCGATTGTGCGGCTTGGATTTGCCCGCGTATGGCTGGTCGAACAGTACAACGTTGAACTGCGGGTGCAGGTTACGTACCGTCTGGGCGAACGAGGCCGTGGTGGCCAGCGAGCCATTGATCAAAATGATCGTATTCTCGGCCGCATCCGCGCGATAGAACTCCGTGTAAACCCGATACTGACCTTGGATATCAAGTACAGCGATTTCTGGCCTCATGTCATCGACTCCTGGCGCAAAAAGGGTATTCGCGTCACCTAGGGTGCACGTTCTTTATGACAGGTAGGCATTTGCCTGAAGAGAAACCGGGGGGCCCTGTGTCGATCCTTGGCACGTGCGTCGACGGTATTGTTTTTGGTGGGCAATTTGCCGTGCCCCAAGGCATCGAGGCCCTGGGTGGCCGGCAAAAGGTGTCTTCGACTGCGGGCGTGACTTGGTAGTCACATGCAGACTGACGATTTGGATTCAAGCAGTGGGTCGGGGATCCCGCAAGTGCCGTTCGGGGGAAAATGTGACTTTTGTCGCTGAGCGGTCGTATGACGACCCTGATCTGTCTGGTCCGGCCTCTTCGCGGGCTCGCCCGCTCCCACAGGGATCACACCAACCCGGAGGCCTGTGGTGTACCTGTGGGAGCGGGCGTGCCCGCGAAGAGGCCGGAACAGCCAACCTAGACCGTCGCTATTTCATCCGCCGTCAGCTCACGAAACGCCCCTGGCGCCAACCCCGGGTCCAGCCGGATCGCCCCCATGCTCTCCCGATGCAACCCCACCACCTTGTTGTCGAAATGGCCGAACATGCGCTTCACCTGGTGATAGCGTCCTTCGACGATCGACAGCCGTGCCTGGCGCGGCCCGAGGATGTCCAGCTGGGCGGGCAAGGTGGTGAGGTCTTCGAAGGCGAAGTAGAAGCCCTCGAGGAACTTGGCCACATAGTGCTCGCCAATCTCGTCCTCGGTTTGCACCAGGTAGTGCTTGGGCAGCTTGGTCGCGGGCTGGGTAAGCCGGCGTGACCATTGGCCATCGTTGGTCAGGATCATCAAGCCCGTGGTGTTGAAGTCCAGCCGCCCGGCAATGTGCAGGTCCTCACGCAAACCGGCTGGCAGCAGGTCGAGCACAGTGCGGTGTTGCGGGTCCTGGGTGGCGCTGACGCAGCCAGCGGGCTTGTGCAGCATCAGGTAGCGCGCCGGGCGGCCAGCCTGCAGCAGCTGGTCGTCCAGCTCCACGCGGCTGAACTCGCGCACCTCGGCCAGCGGGTCGCTGACCACCTGGCCATCCACCCGCACACGGCGTTGCGCGAGCATCAGGCGGACTTGCTGGCGGTTGTGGCTGGGCAGGTTGGCGAGGAAACGGTCGAGGCGCATGGCAAACGGTCAGTCGGAAGCGGGGGAGCGAAGTTGTTCTTCGACGGCGGCGCAGCGCGGGCACAGGCAGGCTTTGTCGCGCAGCTCGGGGGGCAGGGCCTCGAGCACGGCAGGGTCGATGGTCACGCTGTAACACCAGCAGGCCTGGGTGGCCCGGCGCGGGTCGGCCAGGCTGCACTGGTTGAGGGCGCCGCAAGCGGGGCAGTGCTGGTTGTCGGGCATGGCTGCCGCTCACCTGTATCAAATTGTTGCAGAAATGGCACTGCACCTTGGCGGCACTGTCTTATTCAATGTCGATGATCGCATTTCGCATCGATGCTCGCCAGCGCCGCTGTTCGGGCACTCCAGCGGTCCAGGAGGCCGCCATGTCCTATCGAATCCTGTTGATCGCCCTGCTGGGGCTGATGACTTCCGCCTGCGTTCCGTACTACGAGAGCGGGGGCTATTACCGGTCGGACCACTACTACTCCGACCGTTATGTATCACCGGATTATTACCGCTATGACCGCTATTACGTAACGCCGCAACAGCGCTATTACTACCAGCCGGCGCCGCGTTACTACTACCGCTCGGCGCCTGCGCCTCACTACCGGTCTCACCCACAGCCGGGGATGAAGCAGTGGTATGGCAACCCTCGCAATGACTATGGCAACCGCCAGCGGTATGACTATGGGCGCGACCGGGACCGTCATGATTATCGCGGTGGCAGCCAGCGCTACCAGCAGCATGACCGTTGGCACTCCAACGGGCGGGGGGATGGTGACCGGCGCGGGGACGGGCGGCGTGGGCACGGGCAAGGGGGGAACTGGCAGCGGTAGATGAATTGAAAATCGGGGGCGCGGTGCGCCCCTTTCGCGACGCAAGGCCGCTCCCACAGGGGACCGCGATCCGTTTGTAGGAGCGGCCTTGTGTCGCGATGGGCTGCAAGGCAGCCCCAACTTCTCGAAGCTACCCGAGATCCGCCAGCGGATGCCGCCCCTCCCACACCTTGGCAAAATGCGCTTCCACCACCGCCGCCGGCACTTGCGCCACATCGGGCCAGTGCCAGTGCGGCTGGTTGTCCTTGTCCAGCAAGCGCGCACGCACGCCCTCGCTGAACTCCGGGTGGCGGCAGCAGTTCAGGCTCATGCTGTACTCCATCTGAAACACCTGCGCCAACGACAGGTGCCGTGCCCGGCGGATCTGTTCCCACACCAGATGTGCGGTCAGCGGGCAACCTTCATGCAACCGTTGGCCGGCATCTGCCAGCAGCGGGTCGTCGTGGTGCTTTAGCCCCTCCAGCGCACGCCAGGCGGCGGCTGCGTCGGCCACGTCGAGCAACTGATCGATTACCTGTCGCCGCGGCAGCCACTGGGCCTCGGGCAACTCGGCGCAGGCGCGGTGCTGTTCGGCCTTGAGCAGGCTGTTCAGTTGCAGGGCAGTCTGTTCCTGCCAGTTCAGTTGCAGCAGTTCTTCGATCAGCGCCTCTTGCTGGTACTCACCCAGAAAGCGGTCGGCCAGGCCCAGGTCCAAGGCGTCGTGGGCATTGATCGGCGCGCCTGTCAGGCCGAGGAACAACCCCAGCTTGCCCGGCAGGCGCGCAAGGAACCAGCTGGCGCCCACATCCGGGTACAGGCCGATGCTGATTTCCGGCATGGCCAGCCGACTGCTGGGGGTGACGATA
Source organism: Pseudomonas sp. B13(2017) (assembly GCF_002113245.1). NCBI lineage: Bacteria > Pseudomonadati > Pseudomonadota > Gammaproteobacteria > Pseudomonadales > Pseudomonadaceae > Pseudomonas > Pseudomonas sp. B13(2017). Next base: position 155,160 of record NZ_NEJX01000008.1, on the reverse strand, counting down.
CGTACATTGGCGCCCTGCAGCAGGCCCATGCCGCCGCCCAGCACATGCCCGTGCCCCCAGCACAGCAGCGGCTTGGGATAGGTGTGCAGGGCAAAGTCCAGGCGATATTCGGCGGCGAAGAAGGTGGCGGCCAGCGGGGGTACGCTGCCGGGGTGGTCGCGGCAGGCTTGCACCAGCGCACGCACATCACCGCCGGCACAGAAGGCCTTGGCACCGTTGCCGCGCAGCAGCACGCAAACGATCCCTGGGTCGCGAGCCCAGGCGTGCAACTGTTCACCCAATACCTCGATCATCGGCAGGTTCAGGGCATTGAGCGCCTTGGGCGCATCCAGGGTGGCGATGCCGATGCGGGCGCCATCGGCGCCGGTGAGTACCTCGCAATGAATGGTCATGGACTACCTCGCGCAAGTCATCGGACAAGTATGGCTTGCCTGGCCGAACATGCCGGTCGTCGGTCGGATCGTTTGACAAGCGGGAAGGGCTTACCTAGTGTCGCGCCATTGTTTATGGAAGGCCCCATGACTGACGACGATCGCATCAAACTCGAACCCAGCTGGAAGGCTGCCTTGCGCGCCGAATTCGACCAGCCCTACATGCATCAGCTGCGCGAGTTCCTGCGCGGCGAGTACGCCGCCGGCAAAGAGATCTACCCGCCAGGGCCGTTGATCTTCAATGCGCTCAACTCGACGCCGCTGGACCAGGTGAAGGTGGTCATCCTCGGCCAGGACCCGTACCACGGGCCGGGCCAGGCGCATGGCCTGTGCTTCTCGGTGCAGCCGGGCGTGGCCACGCCACCGTCACTGGTCAACATCTACAAGGAGCTGCAGCGCGACCTGAACATCCCGATTGCCAACCATGGCTACCTGCAGAGCTGGGCCGAGCAGGGCGTGCTGTTGCTCAACACGACCATGACCGTGGAGCGCGCCAATGCCGCGTCGCATGCCAAGAAAGGCTGGGAGTTCTTTACCGACCGGGTCATCCAGGTGGTCAGCGAGCAGTGCCCGAACGTGGTGTTCCTGCTGTGGGGCTCGCATGCGCAAAGCAAGCAGAAGCTGATCGACGGGACCAAGCACCTGGTGCTGAAATCGGTGCATCCATCGCCGTTGTCGGCTTACCGTGGGTTCCTGGGGTGCGGGCATTTCAGCCGGGCCAACAGTTTCCTCGAGCAGCGCGGGCTGGCGCCGATCAACTGGGCATTGCCACCGCTCTGATCACCTGAAAGAACGCGTCGCCTGCTTCGCGGGCTTGCCCGCTCCCACAGGGATAGCACCTGCCTTGAGGGCGGTGCAGTACCTGTGGGAGCGGGCAAGCCCGCGAAGCAGGCGACGCGATTATTCCGAGTTGGTGTTCCACACCCGGAACAACGGCTCTGCCAGAAACAGCACGAACAACAAGCGCATCACCTGCAGCGCCGTCACCAGCGGCACCGACAGTTGCAGGGTCTCTGCCGTCAGGCTCATCTCGGCAATTCCGCCCGGCATCATCCCCAATGTCAGCGAACGCAGGTCCAGCGCGGTCATCACGCTCAATACCCAAGCGGCGCTGCCGGCAATCGCCATGCACAACGCCGTGGCCACCAGGGTACGCCCCAGGAACGACGGTGCGCGGCGGAAGAACGCGCGGTTGAAGTGGCAGGCCAGGCCACTGCCGATCAACCACTGGCCGATCTGGCTGGCGCCATTGGGCAGGGTTATCTGCAGGTTGCCCACCAGGCTCACGGTGGCTGCCACCAGCAATGGCCCGAACAGCCACGGGTTGGGCTGGCGCAAGCGCTGCCAGAGCAGGGCGACGGCAACGCCCAGCGGCGCAATCAGCGCCAGCCAGCCCCAGCTCACACTTCCGGTGTGATTCAGCGGTACTCCGTCACCCAGCAGGAACTTGAACAGCGCCGGCACGCACAGTACTACCGCCAGCACGCGCAGGCTCTGCGCCGCCGCTACCTGGCTGAGCACCGCGCCGTTGCGCGCGCCAAGGTTGACCATCTCCCCCGAACCGCCCGGCATGCTGGCGAAGAATGCCGTGGCACGGTCTTCACCGGTGCGCCGCAACAGCCATACGCTGATCACGCTGGACAGGGTGGTGAACAGCGCGCCGAAAAAGATCAACGCGAAATGGCTGGCCACCTGCTCGATCACCGCCGGGGTGAAGTGCAGGCCGATACCTATGCCGATGATCCACTGCCCGCATTTGCGACCATTGGGGATTTCCGGCAGCTGCCAGGGTGTCAGGCAGCGTACCAGGATGATCGCCAGCAACGAGCCGACCATCCACGGCAAAGGCCAGCCGACCTTGCTGGCGGCAAAACCGCCAGCGAGGCCGACCAGCCCGGTCGCGACAAACAACGGCAACGAGCGATCAGGCATCGGCCATCGCCCGGCGCTGCTGGCTGCGTTTGCGCCAGATGCGCAGCAGCGGCAGGGTCAGCATGCAAATGGTCAGTACCCATACCGACATGCTGATCGGGCTCGACCAGAGGATGCCCAGTTCGCCGTTGGAGATCGACAGCGCCCGGCGCAGGTTCTGCTCCATCAGCCCACCGAGGATGAAGCCGAGCAGGATCGGCGAAAGCGGGAAGTCCAGCTTGCGCAGGATATAGCCCATGATGCCGATGCCGACCATCAGGAACAGGTCGAAGGTGGTGGCATGCACGGCGTACACCCCGATCCCCGTGATGATGGCGATCACCGGCACCAGCGCCCAGTTCGGCACGGCGAGGATGCGGGTGAAGATGCGGATCATCGGGATGTTGAGGATCACCAGCATGATGTTGGCGATGAACAGCGAGGCGATCAGGCCCCAGACGATGTCTGGCTGCTGTTCGAACAGCAGTGGGCCCGGGGTGATGTTGTACAAGGTCAGCGCACCGATCATCACCGCGGTGGTGCCCGAGCCGGGTACGCCCAGGGTCAGCATCGGTACCAGTGCGCCACAGCAGGAGGCGCCGATGGCGGTTTCCGGGGCGGCCAGGCCGCGGGCGTCGCCCTTGCCGAACTTGCCCTTGTCACCTGCCAGGCGTTTTTCGGTCATGTAGGCCACGGCGCTGGCCAGTGTCGCACCGGCGCCAGGCAGCACACCCATGATGAAACCCAGCAGGCCGCAGCGGATGTTGACCACGAACACCGAGGCCGCTTCCTTGAAGTTGAACAGCATGCGCCCGGTGGCCTTGACTGCCTGGTGGCCATGGTGGGTCTTTTCCAGCAGCAGGAGGATTTCGCTGATGGAGAACAGGCCCAGCACTAGCACCACGAACTGGATGCCGTCGGCCAGATGCACGCTGTCGCCGGTGAAGCGGTACACGCCACTGTTGGCGTCGATGCCGACTGCCGACAGGAACAGGCCGATCAGTGCGGCAATGAAGGTTTTCAGCGGCTTGTCGCCGGCCATGCCACCGAGGGCGACGATGGCGAACACCATCAGCACGAAGTACTCCGCCGGGCCGAAGGCGATTGCCCATTTCGCCAGCAGCGGGGCGAACAGCACCATGCCGCAGGTGGCGATCAGCGCACCGATGAACGAACTCCAGGCCGACAGCGACAGCGCTACGCCAGCCAGGCCATTGCGGGCCATCGGGTAGCCATCGAGGGTGGTCATCACGGTCGAGGCTTCGCCGGGGATGTTCAGCAGGATCGAACTTATGCGCCCCCCGTACTCGCAGCCCAGGTACACCGCCGCCAGCAGGATCAGCGCCGACTCCGGCGGCAGGCCGAGGGCGAAGGCGATGGGGATCAGCAAGGCCACGCCGTTGATCGGGCCCAGGCCCGGCAGCAGGCCGACCACGGTGCCGATCAGCGTGCCGGAGAGGGCGGTGACCAGGTTGTAGGGGGACAGGGCGACGCCGAAGCCCTGGCCCAGGTAGCTCAAGGTATCCATGTGTCAGTTCTCCAGTACGCTCAGCAGGCCAAGGGGCAGGGGCACGTCCATCACGCGGTCGAACAGCCAGTAGAGGAACAGGCTCATGCCCACCACCACGATGGCGCTGTGCAGCCAGCGGCCGCCGTACAGGCGGGCCATAGGCACGCCAACCAGGATGGCGCTTAGGATGAAGCCCAAGGCTTCGAAGGTGCTGGCGAAAACGATCAGCAGGCCGACGCAGGCGGTGATCTTGATCAGGGTTTCGCGGTCCAGCTCTGGTTCGTCGTCCTTGCGCACGATGGGCGTGGGGCGGAACACCAGGTACAGCAGGCCCAGGCAAAGCAGGCCGAGCATCAACAGCGGGTAGGCGCGCGGGCCCACCGGTTCATAGGAAAACGCCGCCTGGTAAGGCCAGGCCATCACGGCCAGGGCGGCGCACACCGCCAGCAGGGCCAGGGCGAAGATGCGTTGCAGGATCATCAGAGAGTCCTCATTGAGCACGGACTCTGTGGGAGCGGGCGTGCCCGCGAACACCGGCAACGCCGGTGCCAGGCACCGCGGTGTCTTCTTCGCGGGCACGCCCGCTCCCACAGGGATCAGTGAAAGATCGTGGGTGGCTTACTGGATCAGGCCAAACTCCCTGGCCAGTGCCTTGTAGTCAGCCACTTGCTTCTTCACATAGCCGTCCAGCTCTGCACCGGTCATGGCGAAGGGGAACAGTTCGCGCTGGTCACGCAGCTTGGCGAAGTCTTCCGAGGCCAGCATCTTGTCGAATGACTGTTTCCACCAGGCGTAGTCCTCGTCGCTCACCTTTGGCCCCAGGTAGAAACCGCGTACCACCGGCCAGACGATGTCGTAGCCCTGCTCCTTGGCGGTGGGGATGTCTTTCATCTCGGGCTCGTCCAGGCGGTTTTCCGAGAACACCGCGAGGATGCGCATGTTGCCGCTCTGAATGTGCGGCATGGAGTCGGAGATGTCGGTCGAGCCTACCTGGATATGCCCGCCCAGCAACGCCGTGGCGATTTCGCCGCCGCCTTCCAGGGCCACGTAGCGCAGGTCACGCGGGTTGATGCCGGCGGCCTTGGCGATTAGGGCGGTCTGCATCCAGTCCTGGCTGCCGACCGTACCGCCGGAGCCGATCACCACCTTGCTCGGGTCTTTCTTCAGCGCCGCGACCAGGTCGTCGAGGGTCTTGTAGGGCGAGTCGCTTTTCACTGCGATGGCGCCGTAGCTGGTGCCGACGGCGGCCAGCCATTTCACCGCGTTTTCGTCAAAGCGGCCGAACTTGCCCTGGGCCAGGTTCAGCAGCGAGCCGCTGGACCAGGCCACCAGGGTGCCGGCATCGGCCGGGCGCTGGGCGACCACGGCGTTGTAGGCCACCGCGCCGACACCGCCGGGCATGTAGGTGACGCGCATCGGCTTGGTGAGGATCTTTTCCTGCACCAGGGCGCTCTGCACCAGTTTGCAGGTCAGGTCGAAGCCGCCGCCGGGCGAGGCGGGGGCAATGCATTCGGGGCGTTTCGGTTCGGCAGCAAGGGCGTTGCCGGCCAGCAGCAGGCAGCCGGTAGCAAGGACGAGGCGGCGCAGTGAAAAGGTCATCGTCTATCTCCGTGAGCGTTGTTGTTATCAAGTTATCGCTATGGGGTTACCACAGCGCCACGCTGTAGCTCACCAGCAGCCGCACCTCGTCCGCGTCGCGGGCGAAGTTGGAGCGGAAGGTGGCGTTGCGCAGGCGCACGGCGACGTTCTTCAACGGGCCGCTTTGTACCACGTACTTCAGTTCGGTGTTGCGCTCCCACTCCTTGCCCTCGCCACCGGCCGCGCGGCTGACGTTGTCGCCGCTGATATAGCGGGTCATGAAGGTCAGGCCGGGCACGCCGAGTGCGGCGAAGTTGTAGTCGTAGCGCGCCTGCCAGGAGCGCTCGTCGGCGCCGGCGAAGTCGTTGATCTGGACGAAGTTGACCAGGTACGGGTCGGCACCATCGACGTACGGGAAGGCGCTGTCGCCGGACAGCTGCTGCCAGGCGGCGCTGACCTTGTGCCCGCCCAGGGCGTAGCTGAGCATGCCGTTGACGGTGGTGTTGTCGATGTTGCCGGCCTTGGCGGCGCCGGCGTCGTCACTCACCGCCAGGCGCAGGTCGGCGCCGAAGGTGCCCGGGCCCCATGGCTGGGTGGCGACCATGCCGATGAAGTGCTGGCGGTAGATATCGTCGAGCTGGGCAAAGTGGTAGCTGCCGGTGATGCGATCGGTGAACTGGTAGTCGAGGCCGGCCAGGTCTAGGTTGTCGGCGCTGAACGAGCCACCGAAGCGGCCGTTCTTGTTGTTCAGGGCCAGGTCTTCCCAGTTGGTGTCGTTGCGGTCCTTGGCCTTGTCCAGTCGGCCGCCGGTGAAGGTCAGGCCCTTGACCTCCTTCGAGGTGAGCAGGCCGCCTTCGAAGGTTTGCGGCAGGATGCGCCCATCGTTGGGCTGCAGGGTCGGCAGTTCGGGGATCAGCGTGCCGATCTTCAGTTCGGTCTGCGACACCTTCACCTTGCCGGTCAGGCCGAGCTTGGAGTACTCGTCGGCGGCCTTGCCGTCATCGTGGGTCGGCAGCAGGCCGGTGTCGGTGCGGTCGGGGCTGGAGTCGAGCTTGATGCCGAGCATGCCCAGCGCATCCAGGCCGAAGCCCACGGTGCCATCGGTGTAGCCAGACTCGAAGTTGAGCATGAAGCCCTGGGCCCACTCGTCGCGCTTGGATTGCTGCGCACTGGTGCCGTCGCGGAAGTCGCGGTTGAAGTACATGTTGCGGGTTTCGAAGGTGGCCGTGCTGTCTTCGAAGAAGGCGGCCTGGCTCATCGGGGCGACACCGGCAAGCGCAAGGGCGCTGGCGATGGCGGAGGGGCGTGCGGCAAAGGAACGGGTAGGCGCGAACGCCTGCGGCTGCGATGACAGCATCACTGATGGCTCCGTTTATTGTTCTTATTCGTTGCACCTTGCTGGTGCTTTTTTCGGCGCGAAGGGCGACCGTGGTGCGATGCTAGGTAACCAACCTTTCGCTAACCTTTCAGCGTGAAAGGTTTGTCGACAGGGCTTCACAGGCCTGCCGACAGCGGTACACTCCGCGCCACCGTCCCACCCGAGCAGGGAGAATCCGATGCGTGTGCTGCTGGTCGAAGACCACCTGCAACTGGCCGAAAGCGTGGCCCAGGCCTTGAAAAGCCATGGCCTGACCGTGGATGTGCTGCATGACGGCGTGGCCGCCGACCTGGCCCTGGCCAGCGAGGAATACGCCGTGGCCGTGCTGGATGTCGGCTTGCCGCGCATGGACGGCTTCGAGGTGCTGGCGCGCCTGCGCGGCCGTGGCAAGACCCTGCCGGTGCTGATGCTGACCGCGCGCAGCGACGTCAAGGACCGGGTCCACGGCCTGAACCTGGGCGCCGACGACTACCTGGCCAAGCCGTTCGAGCTGACCGAACTGGAAGCACGGGTCAAGGCCCTGCTGCGGCGCAGCGTGCTCGGTGGCGAGCGCCAGCAACGCTGCGGGCCGCTGGTGTACGACCTGGACACCCGGCGCTTTGCCCTGGGTGGGGAAAACCTGACCCTGACCTCGCGCGAACAGAGCGTACTGGAAGCGCTGATCGCCCGACCGGGCCGGGTGATGAGCAAGGAGCAACTGGCCGCCCAGGTGTTCGGCCTGGACGAAGAGGCCAGCCCCGACGCCATCGAAATCTACATCCACCGCCTGCGCAAGAAGCTCGACGGCCACCCGGTGGCCATCGTCACCTTCCGTGGCCTGGGCTACCTGCTCGAGCACCGCGATGCGTGACAACGGTAGCCTGCGCGGGCGCTTGCTCGGCAACCTGGCCTTGCTGCTGGTGGTGCTGATGCTGGCGAGTGGCCTGAGCGCTTATTGGAATGGCCGCGAGGCCGCCGACACCGCCTACGACCGGACCCTGCTGGCCTCGGCGCGGACCATTGCCGCAGGCCTGTCCCAGCGTGACGGCTCGCTGAGCGCAGATGTGCCCTACGTGGCCCTGGACACCTTCGCCTACGACAGTGCCGGGCGCATCTACTACCAGGTGCTGGACATCCAGCAGCGGCTGATTTCCGGTTACGAGAACCTGCCAGCGCCGCCGCCGGGCACGCCGCGTACCGACGATTACCCGGCGCTGGCGCGGTTCTACAACGCCACCTACCTGGGCCAGGACGTGCGGGTGGTCAGCCTGCTGAAGCCGGTGAGCGAGCCGAATATGAACGGCATGGCGGAAATCCGTGTGGCCGAGACCGAGGAAGCGCGGGTGCGCATGGCCCGTGGCCTGATGGCCGATACCCTGCTGCGCCTGGGGATGCTGGCACTGGGCGCGCTGGTGATGGTGTGGTTTGCCGTGAGTGCCGCGTTGCGGCCGCTGGAGCGCCTGCGCACGGCGGTGGAAGAGCGCCAGCCGGACGACCTGCGGGCCTTGCCGGTGGTGCAGGTGCAGCGTGAGCTGGGCCCACTGGTGCGGGCTTTGAACCATTTCACCGAGCGTTTGCGTGGCCAGTTCGAGCGCCAGGCGCAGTTCATCGCCGACGCCGCCCACGAGTTGCGCACGCCACTGGCGGCGCTGAAGGCGCGGGTCGAGCTGGGCTTGCGTTCGGCCGAGCCGCAGGAGTGGCGGCAGACACTGGAGTCCGCGGCCCAGGGCACTGACAGGCTGACCCACCTGGCCAACCAGCTGCTGTCGCTGGCGCGGGTCGAGAACGGTGCGCGGGCGATTGCCGAAGGCGGGGCGCAGCGCCTGGACCTGAGCCAGTTGGCTCGTGAGCTGGGCATGGCCATGGCACCGCTGGCGCACAAACGCGGGGTGGCGCTGGCCCTGGAGGCCGAGGCGCCGGTGTGGCTGAAGGGGGAGCCGACGCTGCTCAACGAGCTGTTGAGCAACCTGGTGGACAATGCCTTGGCGCATACGCCGGCTGGCGGCAACGTGATCTTGCGGGTGCTGGCGCCGGCGGTGCTTGAGGTGGAGGACGACGGGCCGGGGATTCCCGAGGCTGAGCGTGAGCGGGTATTCGAGCGCTTCTACCGGCGCAGTGCGCAGGGCAGTGGGCTTGGCTTGGCGATTGTCGGCGAGATCTGCCGGGCGCACTTGGCGCAGGTGAGCCTGCATGACGGTGCGAATGGCGGGTTGCGGGTGCGGGTGAGTTTTATCGCGGATTGATGTGTGGCCTGTACCGGCCCTTTCGCCGGCAAGCCAGCCCCACCTCGACTGCATTGACCTCAAGTCATGTGCTATCCCTGTGGGAGCTGGCTTGCCGGCGATGAGGCCAGTACAGGCAGCACAAGATATGCTGCCACAGGTTTAACTGCCCTCAAGAACAGCGGGCAACTTGTGGGAGCTGGCTTGCCGGCGATAGGGCCGAACAGGCTGACACTGGTCAGCGCAACATGCTCCGCGCCTCGATCAGTTCACCTACTTCAAGCTCGGTGCCGTACGGCAGGCCCAGGTGGCGGTATGCCGGTAGTGCTGCCAGCGGCCGGTGGCGCCCGCGCTGGCTGATGCAGCGGGCGATCTGCACGATGTCGATGTAGTCGATCTTGTCAGTCTGCCGGTCCAGGTCCTGCACCTGGCTCGGCAGGTTGACCAGTTGCTCCGGAAATTCCCAGGCCTTGAGGATCTTGTCGCCCAGCACCGGCTGGATCTGCTCGATCACATAATGCAGGCACACCGGGTCGGACAGCAGTTCGTTGTGCTCTTCGGCATAGATCAGCACCGGCAGTGCGCCAATCTGGTTGACCAGCCCGCCGAGGGTGGCCTGGTCGGGCTTGAGTTGTGTAAAGCGGCGGCAAATTTCGTAGCTGATGCCCGCCACATCCAGGCTGTTGGCCCAGATATCACGTAACTTCTGCTCCACCGCCGGCGCCCGGGCGTGGAAAATCTGCTCGATCACCAGGCCAATGGCCAGGTTGCAGCTGTAGTTGATGCCCAGCCGCGTGATGGCGGTGTGCAGGTCGGTGACCTCGACCGCCGCGCGCAGCAGCGGGCTGTTGACGACCTTGATCAGGCGCGCTGAAAGGGCCGCATCGCGACCGATCACCTTGCTCAGGGCCGCCACGCTGATCTCGCTGTCTTCCGCCGCCTCGCGGATGCTCAAGGCAACCTCGGGCAGGGTCGGCAGGACCAGGTCATCCTTTTCGATGGCATCGAGCAACTGTGCTTGAACCATCTCGGCCAGCTTGTTCATGGGCGTGTCTACCGCAGTGGTGGTGCGGCCCCGCCACGTAGGCGGGGCAGGCTGGTCAACGCTGGATTTCCCGGTCACGGTCCAGTTCGTAGGGCAGGGTCAGCACCTGCAGGCGCGGGCCTTCCAGGCTGCCCAGGTGCAGGTTGTCGTCTTCCACCGCTTCGGCGCTGAGCACGGCGAGCAGTTCGCAGCCTGTGCCGTTGCTGGCAGCAATGACCACTTCACCAACCGACGAACCATGGGTGGGCGAGAAGATCTCGGCGCCCGGGGCCGGAATGGCCTGCTGGTCCAGTGCCAGGCGGTACTGGCGGCGCTTGAGCTTGCCCAGGTACTGCATGCGGGCAACGATTTCCTGACCGGTATAGCAGCCTTTCTTGAAGCTGACGCCGTCGACGGCCTGCAGGTTGATCATCTGCGGGATGAACAGCTCGCGGGTCGGCCCCATTACCTGGCCGATCCCGGCGCGGATCTGCCCCAGCAGCCAGTTGTCGAGGCTACCTTCAGGCAGTGCGGCGGCCAGCGCCTGGCGAACGCTGTCGGCTTTGTCTGCCGGTGCCCACAGCTCCACGCGGCCAGCGGACACGGCAATGGCGATCAACCCGTCGTGGCGCACGGTGCTGCCAGCTGCCGCAGGCACATCGAGCCCCAGGGCCTGCAGCGCCGCATCGCCGCCTTGCAGGCCGAAGCGTGCCCAGGCAGCGCTTTCATCGGTCAGCGTCGCCTTGGAGAACACGGCGTACTTCTTGAGGTCGGCCAGCTGGGCGTCGAGCAGCTCGCTGGCCATGGCCAGCAGGTAGCCGTTGCCTTCGGGCAGGATGCGGAAACTCGACTGCATGCGCCCCTTGACCATGCAGCGGGCGCCGAGGCTGGCGTGTTCCGGGCTGAGGTAGTTGATGTTGCAGGTCAGCTGGCCTTGCAGGAACTTGCCTGCATCGGAGCCGCGGACGGCGAGGATGCCCTCGTGGGACAGGGGGCAGAAGAAAGCGGAATCGGCCATGGGTCATCGCGGTGGCTAAAGACTGGCGGCCATCATAGAACGCCGGTAACAAAATAGGTAGGTGACTAGACCAACGCCCGGTGTCGCTTCGCTCGCCTGGCTGTATACTGGCGGGCCATTCGAGGAGGGCCCCATGGTCGAACAAACTGAACTCAACCGGCTTTTCTGGCACAGCCGCCGCGGCATGCTGGAACTGGACGTACTGTTGGTGCCTTTCACCCAGGAAGTCTACCCCACGCTCAACGAAACCGACCGCGAACTCTACGTGCGTCTGTTGAGCTGCGAGGATCAGGACATGTTCGGCTGGTTCATGGAGCGCACCGAGTCCGAAGACCCGGAGCTGCAGCGCATGGTTCGCATCATCCTGGACCGTGTCCAGCCCAAGTGAGTGCTTCGAGTGCCGCTGGCAAGGCTCGCGCCTGCTGCTGGCGGCCTACCTGGGGTGCCAGGTACTGGCGTGGTTCGCCGTATGGGCGAGCCCGCTGCCCGGGTGGTCGGCCCTTGCTGTTGTCGCCACCTGTATTGCCCACGCAGGCTGGGCCATTCCCCGACGTATTCTGCTGACGCATGAGCATGCCGTTGTTGGCCTGCGCCGTGATGTGCGCGGCTGGCAGGTGTTCAGCCGTGCCCGTGGCTGGCAGCCGGTGCGCTTGTGCCGGGACAGCGTGGCGTTGCCGGCGCTGGTGGTGTTGCGCTTTGTGCGGGCGGGGCGCTGGTTGGGGGAGAGCCAATGCGTGCCACGGGATGCGCTGGGGGCTGATGAGCACAGGCGCTTGCGGGTGCGGTTGAAATTCAGCCGGCGCAGGTGGGCAGGGGTGAGCCGGGTATAAAACCATACCGAGTTGGCTTCTTCGCGGGCTTGCCCGCTCCCACAGGTACTGCGCAAGCCTGCAAGGCAGTGGGAATCCTGTGGGAGCGGGCGCGCCCGCGAAGGCCGAGACGCCGATTTTAGATCGGGCTGAGAATGGTGTCCTTGGCCTCGTCCAGCATCCCCGGGTAATCCAGGGTGTAATGCAGTCCGCGGCTTTCCTTGCGCTGCATGGCCGACAGGATCATCAACTCGGCAACCTGCGCCAGGTTGCGCAATTCGATCAGGTCGCGGCTGACCTTGTAGTTGCTGTAGAACTCGTCGATTTCGTCCAGCAGCAGGCGAATGCGGTGCTGCGCTCGCTGCAGGCGCTTGCTGGTGCGCACGATGCCGACGTAGTCCCACATGAAGCGCCGCAGTTCGTCCCAGTTGTGCGCAATGATCACGTCCTCGTCCGAGTCGGTGACCTGGCTGGCGTCCCAGCCGGGCAGGGCCTTGGGCATGACCACTTCATCCAGGTGCGCCTGGATGTCGGCCGCGGCGGCACGGCCATAGACGAAGCACTCCAGCAGCGAGTTGCTGGCCATGCGGTTGGCACCGTGCAGGCCGGTGAAGCTGGTTTCACCTATGGCATACAGGCCCGGTACATCGGTGTGGCCGCGGTCGTCGACCATCACTCCGCCGCAGGTGTAGTGCGCAGCCGGTACTACCGGGATCGGCTGACGGGTGATGTCGATGCCGAAGGCCAGGCAGCGCTCGTACACGGTGGGGAAGTGGCTCTTGATGAAGTCGGCCGGCTTGTGGGTGATGTCCAGGTACACGCAGTCCACACCCAGGCGCTTCATCTCGTGGTCGATGGCGCGGGCCACGATGTCGCGCGGGGCCAGTTCTTCGCGGGGGTCGAAGCGTGGCATGAAACGCTCGCCATTGGGCAGGCGCAGCAGGGCACCTTCGCCGCGCAGGGCTTCGGTGACCAGGAAACTCTTGGCCTGCGGGTGGTACAGGCAAGTCGGGTGGAACTGGTTGAACTCCAGGTTCGCCACCCGGCAACCGGCCCGCCAGGCCATGGCGATGCCGTCGCCGCAGGCACCATCGGGGTTGCTGGTATACAGGTAGACCTTGGCCGCGCCGCCAGTGGCCAGCACGGTGAAACGCGCACCGAAGGTGTCCACCTCGCCGGTGTTGCGGTCGAGCACATAGGCACCCAGGCAGCGCTCGCCGGGCAGGCCGAGGCGACGTTCGGTAATCAGGTCGACCGCCACGCGCTGCTCCAGCAGCTGGATGTTCGGGCGTTTGCGGGCCTGCTCCAGCAGCGTGGTGAAGATGGCTGCGCCGGTGGCGTCGGCGGCATGGATGATGCGCCGGTGGCTATGGCCGCCTTCTCGGGTCAGGTGGAACTCGAAGCCACCGTCGTCGACGCTGTAGTGCTCGTCGCGGGTAAAGGGCACGCCTTGCTCGATCAGCCACTCGATGGCTTCGCGGCTGTGCTCGACGGTAAAGCGCACAGCTTCTTCATGGCACAGGCCGCCGCCGGCATTGAGGGTGTCCTCGACATGCGACTGCACGGTATCGGTATTGTCCAGCACTGCCGCGACACCGCCCTGGGCCCAGAAGGTCGAGCCGTTGGCCAGGTCGCCCTTGCTGAGCACGGCGACTCGCAGGTGGCTGGGGAGGTTCAGTGCCAGGCTGAGACCGGCGGCACCGCTGCCGATCACCAGGACATCATGTTGGAATTGTTGGCTCATGTCGGGACACTAGTATTCTTTGGAAGGGGCGCGGCACAATAGTCACGCGCCGATGGCATTGTGAAACTATCGTTAAAGCTGGCCGGGTTGCCTTTATAGCAGCCCAGGGTGGCCAATTTCCATGCCACTTGCCTGGTCGCGACAACCTTTGTGGGAACTTTCCGACATGGCCGGAAATCCTATGAAGGCTGCCCACGCGCCACAACTTGCCGCGGCGACGCAGGGCGGCAGGCCTGTCCGGGCTGTCCCTGCGTACTCGAAACCTGATTATCGACGTAGCCGGCCGTGACCGTGCCGCGTCTTCCGTGCAACCCGACCAAGGGCTGCAGGAAACTTGCTTGGAGGGGAGAACTTTTGCGCAAAGCCCGAGTCTATGGTTGCAAGCCTGAACGATGGCTGTTGCAACGCTCCTTCGAGTTCACTGAGGAGTGTTCATGCTAACCCAGGAAGAGGATCAGCAGCTTGTCGAGCGCGTTCAGCGCGGTGACAGGCGAGCTTTCGATCTGTTGGTGCTGAAGTATCAGCACAAGATTCTCGGGTTGATCGTGCGGTTCGTTCACGATACCCACGAGGCCCAGGATGTAGCACAGGAAGCCTTCATCAAGGCCTACCGTGCGCTTGGCAACTTCCGCGGAGACAGTGCGTTCTATACGTGGCTGTACCGCATCGCCATCAACACGGCGAAGAACTACCTGGTGTCCCGTGGAAGACGGCCGCCAGACAGTGATGTGAGCTCCGAGGATGCGGAGTTTTACGACGGCGATCATGGTCTCAAGGATCTCGAGTCCCCAGAACGCTCGTTGTTGCGGGATGAAATCGAAGGCACTGTCCATCGCACCATCCAGCAACTGCCTGAAGACTTGCGCACGGCACTGACCCTGCGCGAGTTCGACGGGCTGAGTTACGAAGACATTGCCAGTGTCATGCAATGTCCGGTGGGTACCGTGCGCTCTCGAATCTTCCGCGCTCGGGAGGCCATAGACAAAGCCCTGCAACCTTTGCTGCAGGAAACCTGAGACAGCGGCGACAGCCAAGAGAGGAACCGCCATGAGTCGTGAAGCTTTGCAGGAATCGCTGTCCGCGGTGATGGATAACGAAGCGGACGAGCTTGAACTGCGTCGTGTGTTGAACGCCGTAGACGATGCTGAAACCCGTGCCACCTGGTCGCGTTACCAGGTTGCCCGCGCAGCCATGCACAAGGAGCTGCTGCTGCCCAATCTGGATATCGCCTCGGCGGTGTCTGCAGCGCTGGCTGACGAAGCCGTGCCGGCCAAGGCCAAGAAAGGGCCATGGCGCAGCATTGGCCGCCTGGCGGTAGCTGCCTCGGTCACCGTAGCGGTGCTGGCCGGTGTGCGCATGTACAACCAGGACGAGATCACTGGCGCCGAGCTTGCTGCCCAGCAACCTGCCCAGCAAGGCCTGAGTGTGCCACAAGCACAAGGCCCGGCCGTTTTGGCAGGCTATAGTGAGAGCAGTGAGCAACCGACCGGGCCGATGGCCAACGGCGTGCTGCAGAACCAGGCCGGCTGGGACCAGCGTCTGCCAGGCTACCTGCGCCAGCATGCCCAGGAATCTGCGCTCAAGGGCACTGAAACCGCATTGCCGTATGCCCGCGCCGCCAGCCTGGAAAACCGTTAAGTAAGGAGGATCATGCGCGCGCTACCTCTCCTGTCGCTGCTGATTGGCAGCTGCATGACGGTGCCAGCATTGGCGGCCAATTCCTCGCCTGAGGCGAGCGAGTGGTTGAGCAAGCTGGCACAGGCCGAGCAAAAGCAGAGCTACCAAGGCTCTTTTGTCTACGAACGCAATGGCAGCTTCTCTTCTCACGAGATCTGGCACAGGGTCGACGACGGCAAGGTCAGCGAGCGGCTGTTGCAGCTCGATGGCGCCGCCCAGGAGATCGTGCGCGTGGATGGCAAGGTAGAGTGCGTCAGCGGGGCCTTGGCCAGTGGTGTGACAACGCCCCCGGACACCGCGCAGCGTGTGCTTGATCCGCTGAAACTGATGGGCTGGTATGACTTGAGCGTGGCGGGCAAGTCACGGGTCGCCGGGCGCGATGCCGTGATCGTGACGCTCACCCCGCGCGACCAGCACCGTTATGCCTTCGAATTGCACCTGGACCGTGCTACCGGCCTGCCGCTGCGCTCGTTGATGGTCAACGACAAGGGGCAGTTGCTGGAGCGCTTCCAGATGACCCGTCTCGATACCGAAGCACCTAGCGACGACGACCTGCGCGCCAGCGCTGCGTGCAAGCCGGTGCAGCATGTGGCCGCTGCCGCCAATGACACGGTCGCCGGCTGGCGTTCGGACTGGCTGCCGCCTGGCTTCGAACTGGTCAACAGCTCGGTACGCCGCGACCCCAAGAATGACAGCACGGTCAGCAGCCTGATGTACGACGATGGCCTGGCGCGCTTCTCGGTGTTCCTCGAGCTGGTAAAGGATGAGGGCGGGACCGACATGCGTACCCAGCTTGGCCCGACTTCGGCGGTCTCGCGTCGGCTGAACACGCCCAAGGGCAAGGTGATGGTCACTGTGGTCGGCGAGATTCCGCTGGGTACCGCAGAACGTGTGGCGCTGTCGATGCGCCCCCAGGATGGCCAGGCGCGCCAGTGATGGCGCGCATTTGGGGCCTGCGTGCGGGCCATGCCAAGGCGTGCGGACATGCCTCTGAAATGAAATTAAAGCATTGTCATTTGCAATCCATCGGCAAATTTTCTATAGGTCAGGCTTCTTGGAGCCTGGCCTTTCCTGCTTTGTGCAGGGGCCTTTCTAAACTACCGCTCGTTGTGACGGGAGCCGTATGTCAATACCACGCTTGAAATCCTACCTATCGATGTTCGCCGCCGTGCTGATGCTCGGCCAGGTGCTCAGCGCCCAGGCCGAGGAAGCCCTGCCGGACTTCACTACCCTGGTCGAGCAGGCCTCGCCAGCCGTGGTCAACATCAGCACCAAGCAGAAGCTGCCGGACCGCCGCATGGCCGCCGGGCAGATGCCCGACCTGGAAGGCCTGCCGCCGATGTTCCGCGAGTTCTTCGAGCGCAACATGCCGCAGCAGCCGCGCTCGCCGCGTGGCGACCGCCAGCGCGAGGCCCAGTCGCTGGGTTCGGGCTTCATCATTTCCAGCGATGGCTACGTGCTGACCAACAACCACGTGGTAGCCGATGCCGACGAGATCATCGTCCGCCTGTCGGACCGCAGCGAGCTGCAAGCCAAGCTGGTCGGCACCGATCCGCGCACCGACGTGGCTTTGCTCAAGGTCGAAGGCAAGAACCTGCCGACCGTCAAGCTGGGTGATTCCGAGAAGCTCAAGGTGGGCGAGTGGGTACTGGCCATCGGTTCGCCGTTCGGCTTCGACCATTCGGTGACCAAAGGTATCGTCAGCGCCAAGGGGCGCACCCTGCCCAACGACACTTACGTACCGTTCATCCAGACGGACGTTGCCATCAACCCGGGCAACTCCGGCGGCCCGCTGTTCAACATGAACGGCGAAGTGGTGGGTATCAACTCGCAGATCTTCACCCGTTCCGGCGGTTTCATGGGCCTGTCGTTCGCCATCCCGATCGATGTGGCGATCGATGTCTCCAACCAGCTGAAGAAAGACGGCAAGGTCAGCCGCGGCTGGCTGGGCGTGGTGATCCAGGAGGTCAACAAAGACTTGGCTGAGTCGTTCGGCCTGGACAAGCCGGCCGGTGCCCTGGTGGCCCAGGTGCTGGAAAACGGCCCGGCAGCCAAGGGCGGCCTGCAGGTGGGTGACGTGATCCTGAGCATGAACGGTCAGCCGATCGTCATGTCGGCCGACCTGCCGCACCTGGTTGGCAGCCTCAAGGACGGCGAAAAGGCCAAGCTTGAGATCATCCGCAACGGCAAGCGCCAGAACCTCGACATCAGCGTTGGCGCACTGCCGGACGACGATGCCGACATCGGTACCGGCGCCGAAGGCAGCGCCGAGCGCAGCAGCAACCGTCTGGGCGTCTCGGTGGCCGACCTGACCGCCGAGCAGAAGAAAGCCCTGGAGCTCAAGGGTGGCGTGGTCATCAAGGAAGTCCAGGATGGCCCGGCCGCGATGATCGGCCTGCGCCCGGGTGACGTGATCAGCCACCTGAACAACCAGGCCATCGGTTCGGCCAAGGAATTCACCGAAATCGCCAAGGAACTGCCGAAGAACCGTTCGGTGTCGATGCGCGTGCTGCGTCAGGGCCGTGCCAGCTTCATTACCTTCAAGCTGGCTGAATAAGCGGCTTGGCAGGGAGGAAAGGGCAGCTTCGGCTGCCCTTTTTCATGAAAGTTCACAATTGCAGGGGCGAATGCTGTGTACAGCCCGATAGAGGAATCTCCCATATCCCGGCAGCTTAAGGTACAATTCCCGGCTATTTTTCGGCGGGCGTCCGGCTCGCAGCCTTTTCGAGTGTTGACCCGTGAGTGATTTGAGTCATATCCGCAATTTCTCCATCATCGCCCACATCGACCATGGCAAGTCGACGCTGGCCGACCGTTTCATCCAGATGTGCGGTGGCCTGTCGGCACGCGAGATGGAAGCCCAGGTGCTCGATTCCATGGACCTGGAGCGTGAGCGCGGTATCACCATCAAGGCCCACAGCGTCACGCTCAATTACAAGGCGCAGGACGGCAAGGTCTACCAGCTGAACTTCATCGATACCCCCGGCCACGTCGACTTCACCTACGAAGTCTCGCGTTCGCTGGCGGCCTGTGAAGGCGCGCTGCTGGTGGTGGATGCTGGCCAGGGCGTCGAGGCCCAGTCCGTAGCCAACTGCTACACCGCCATCGAGCAGGGCCTTGAGGTCATGCCGGTACTGAACAAGATGGACCTGCCGCAGGCCGATCCGGATCGCGTCAAGGACGAGATCGAGAAGATCATCGGCATCGACGCCACCGACGCCGTGGCCTGCAGTGCCAAGAGCGGCATGGGCGTGGACGAGGTGCTCGAGCGCCTGGTACAGACCATCCCCGCCCCGGAAGGCGATATCGAGGCGCCGCTGCAGGCACTGATCATCGACTCCTGGTTCGACAACTATCTGGGCGTGGTCTCGCTGGTGCGCGTGCGCCACGGCCGCGTCAAGAAAGGCGACAAGATCCTGGTCAAGTCCACCGGCAAGGTGCACCTGGTCGACAGCGTGGGCGTGTTCACCCCGAAACACACCCAGACCGCCGACCTGAAGGCCGGCGAAGTGGGCTTCATCATTGCCAGCATCAAGGACATCCACGGTGCCCCGGTCGGTGACACCCTGACCCTGTCCTCGACCCCTGAGGTCGAAGTGCTGCCAGGCTTCAAGAAGATCCAGCCGCAGGTCTACGCCGGCCTGTTCCCGGTCAGCTCCGACGACTTCGAGGACTTCCGCGATGCGCTGCAGAAGCTGACCCTGAACGACTCGTCGCTGCAATACATGCCGGAAAGCTCCGACGCCCTGGGCTTCGGCTTCCGTTGCGGCTTCCTCGGCATGCTGCACATGGAGATCATCCAGGAGCGCCTGGAGCGCGAATACGACCTGGACCTGATCACCACGGCGCCAAGCGTGATCTACGAGCTGGAACTGAAAACCGGCGAGACCATCACCGTCGACAACCCGTCGAAGCTGCCAGACGTCTCGGCGGTCGCCGATTTCCGCGAGCCGATCGTCACTGCCACCATCCTGGTACCGCAGGAACACCTGGGCAACGTCATCACCCTGTGCATCGAGAAGCGTGGCGTGCAGCGCGACATGCAGTTCCTCGGCAGCCAGGTGCAGGTGCGCTACGACCTGCCGATGAACGAAGTGGTGCTGGACTTCTTCGACCGCCTCAAGTCCACCAGCCGCGGCTATGCTTCGCTGGACTATCATTTCGATCGCTACCAGTCGGCCAACCTGGTCAAGCTGGATGTATTGATCAACGGCGACAAGGTCGATGCCCTGGCATTGATCGTGCACCGCGACAACGCGGCCTACAAAGGCCGTGCGTTGACCGAGAAGATGAAGGAGCTGATCCCTCGGCAGATGTTCGATGTGGCGATCCAGGCAGCTATCGGCGGCCAGATCATCGCGCGGACAACCGTCAAGGCGCTCAGAAAGAACGTACTGGCCAAGTGCTACGGTGGTGACGTCAGCCGTAAGAAGAAACTGCTGGAGAAGCAGAAGGCCGGTAAGAAACGCATGAAACAGGTGGGTAACGTGGAGATTCCACAAGAAGCCTTCCTCGCCGTGCTCAGGTTGGATAGCTAGGTCCTATGTCGCTAAATTTCCCGCTGTTGCTAGTCATCGCCGTCTTCGTCTGCGGCCTGCTGGGCTTGATCGACCTGCTGTTCCTGGCTCCGCGCCGGCGTGCGGCAATCGCCAACTACCAGGGCAGCGTCAGCCAGCCCGAGATGGCGGTGGTCGAGCGCCTGGGCAAGGAGCCGTTGCTGGTCGAGTACGGCAAGTCGTTCTTCCCGGTGCTGTTTATCGTGCTGGTGCTGCGTTCGTTCCTGGTCGAGCCGTTCCAGATCCCTTCGGGGTCGATGAAGCCGACCCTGGAAGTGGGCGACTTCATCCTGGTGAACAAGTTCTCGTACGGCATTCGCCTGCCGGTGATCGACAAGAAGGTCATCGAGGTGGGTGACCCGCAACGCGGTGATGTGATGGTGTTCCGCTACCCGAGCGACCCGAACGTCAACTACATCAAGCGTGTGGTAGGCCTGCCGGGTGACCAGGTGCGCTACACCAGCGACAAGCGGTTGTTCGTCAACGGCCAGCCGATTGCCGAACAACTGGTGGGCACCGAGCCGGGCACCCTGGGCAGCGCCGAGCTGTACAAGGAAAAGCTCGGCGAGGCCGAACACCTGATCCGCAAGGAAATGAGCCGTTACCGCATGCCGCCGGACCAGCAATGGACCGTGCCGGCAGGCCATTACTTCATGATGGGCGACAACCGCGACAACTCCAACGACAGCCGTTACTGGGATGACCCGAACATCCCGAAGGAACTGCACGGCATGGTTCCGGACCGGAACATCGTCGGCAAGGCCTTCGCGGTGTGGATGAGCTGGCCAGAGCCCAAGCTCAGCCACCTGCCCAACCTGTCGCGGGTCGGTCTGATCCATTGATACCCATCGGCGCTGGCCAGCAGGCAGCGCCGAATGCATTTCTGACATAGGCTGTGTTCTCAGGGATCGGGAGATTCGCCGCACATCGCGGCGGGCCACAGCCAAACAGTCTTTCAGGATGTTGATTTGAACAACGCGTTGAACAACGAACGGGTGGCTGCATGAGTGCTCCCCTTGCCCGTCTGGAGCGAAAGCTCGGTTATACCTTCAAGAACCAGGACCAGATGCTCCTGGCA
Organism: Pseudomonas sp. B13(2017); assembly: GCF_002113245.1. Classification (NCBI taxonomy): domain Bacteria; kingdom Pseudomonadati; phylum Pseudomonadota; class Gammaproteobacteria; order Pseudomonadales; family Pseudomonadaceae; genus Pseudomonas; species Pseudomonas sp. B13(2017). Next base: position 134,245 of record NZ_NEJX01000008.1, on the reverse strand, counting down.
CTGACCCATCGCAGTTACGCCGGGCGCAACAATGAGCGCCTGGAGTTTCTCGGTGACGCCATTCTCAACTTCGTCGCCGGCGAAGCGCTGTTCGAGCGTTTCCCGCAGGCCCGCGAAGGCCAGCTGTCGCGCCTGCGCGCGCGCCTGGTCAAGGGTGAGACCCTGGCCCGCCTGGCCCGTGGTTTCGACCTGGGCGATCACCTGCGCCTGGGTTCGGGTGAGCTCAAGAGCGGTGGCTTCCGCCGCGAGTCGATCCTGGCCGATGCCCTGGAGGCGCTGATTGGCGCCATCTACCTGGACGCCGACATGGAAACGGCCCGGGAGCGCGTGCTGGCGTGGCTGGCCGATGAGTTCGAAGGCCTGACCCTGGTCGATACCAACAAGGACCCGAAAACCCGCCTGCAGGAGTTCCTGCAGTCGCGCAGCTGCGAGCTGCCGCGTTACGAAGTGGTGGACATCCAGGGCGAACCGCACTGCCGGACCTTCTTCGTCGAATGCGAAGTGGTGCTGCTGAACAACAAGAGCCGTGGCCAGGGCGTTAGCCGGCGTATCGCCGAGCAAGTCGCTGCCGCGTCTGCACTGATCGCCCTGGGCGTGGAGAATGGCAATGACTGATAGCAACCCGACCCGCTGCGGCTACGTGGCCATTGTCGGCCGCCCGAACGTGGGCAAGTCGACCCTGCTCAACCACATCCTCGGCCAGAAGCTGGCGATCACCTCGCGCAAGCCGCAGACCACCCGCCACAACATGCTCGGCATCAAGACCGAGGGTGACGTGCAGGCGATCTACGTCGATACCCCCGGTATGCACAAGGCCAACGACAAGGCCTTGAACCGCTACATGAACCGCAACGCCTCGGCGGCCCTGAAGGACGTCGACGTGGTGATCTTCGTGGTCGACCGCACCAAATGGACCGACGAGGACCAACTGGTGCTGGAGCGCGTGCAGTACGTGACGGGCCCACTGATCATCGCGGTCAACAAGACCGACCGCATGGAAGAGAAGGCCGAACTGATCCCGCACCTGCAATGGCTGCAGGAGCAGTTGCCGAACGCCGAAGTGATGCCTATTTCCGCGCAACAGGGGCACAACCTGCAGGCGCTGGAAGCACAGATCGCCAAGCACCTGCCCGAGAACGAGCACTTCTTCCCCGAAGACCAGATCACCGACCGCAGCAGCCGCTTCCTGGCCGCCGAACTGGTGCGCGAGAAGATCATGCGCCAGCTGGGTGCGGAATTGCCGTACCAGATCACCGTGGAAATTGAAGAATTCAAGCAGCAGGGCCACGTGCTGCACATCCATGCGCTGATCCTGGTCGAGCGCGACGGCCAGAAAAAGATCATCATTGGCGACAAGGGCGAGCGCATCAAGCGCATCGGCTCCGAGGCGCGCAAGGACATGGAGGTGCTGTTCGACTCCAAGGTCATGCTCAACCTGTGGGTCAAGGTGAAAGGCGGCTGGTCCGATGACGAGCGCGCCCTGCGCTCGCTGGGCTACGGCGACCTGTAAATTCGCCTGACGGCTCAGGTTACTCTGTGGGAGCGGGTTTACCCGCGAATGCGTCAGTGGGTTCACCATCGCATTCGCGGGTAAACCCGCTCCCACAGTTGTCTGGGGCTTTTAGAGAGCGTTTATGGAACAACCTGTCGGCCAGCCAGCCTATGTGCTGCACAGCCGTGCCTACAAGGAAACCAGCGCGCTGGTGGACTTCTTCACCCCGCAGGGCCGCATGCGCGCGGTGCTGCGCCGTGCGCGTGGCAAGGGTGGCAGCCTGGTGCGGCCGTTCGTGCCGCTGGAGCTGGAACTGCGTGGGCGTGGCGAGCTGAAAAATGTCGGGCGCATGGACAGTGCCGGCATCGCCGCCTGGCTGCATGGCGATGCCCTGTTCAGCGGGTTGTACCTCAACGAACTGCTCATGCGCCTGCTGCCCGCCGAAGCGCCTTTCCCGGCGCTGTTCGAGCACTACACCCTGACCTTGCAAGCCTTGGCCGCCGGTCGCCCGCTGGAGCCGCTGCTGCGCTCCTTCGAATGGCGGCTGCTGGACGAGCTCGGTTACGCGTTTTCGTTGCACCACGACGTCAATGACCAGGCGATCGCGGTCGATGGCCTGTACCGCTTGCGTGTGGACGCCGGCCTGGAGCGGGTCGAGCTGGTGCAACCCGGGCTGTTCCGCGGCACCGAACTGCTGGCCCTGGCCGAAGCCGACTGGGATGCCCCAGGTGCCTTGCTCGCCGCCAAGCGCCTGATGCGCCAGGCACTGGCGGTTCACCTGGGGGCAAAACCGCTGGTCAGCCGGGAACTGTTTCGCAAGCGCTGATCACGACGTATGCTGTGGGGCTCAATCTTCAGGAGAGCCTTTCGTGACTCACAGCAACCGCATGCTTCTCGGCGTAAACATCGACCACGTGGCGACCCTGCGCCAGGCCCGGGGCACGCGTTACCCTGATCCGGTCAAGGCTGCCCTGGATGCCGAGGAAGCAGGCGCCGATGGCATCACCGTGCACCTGCGTGAAGACCGCCGGCACATCCAGGAGCGTGACGTGGTGCTGCTCAAGGACGTGCTGCAGACGCGCATGAACTTCGAGATGGGCGTCACCGAAGAGATGATGGCCTTTGCCGAGAAGATCCGCCCGGCGCATATCTGCCTGGTACCCGAAACCCGTCAGGAGCTGACCACCGAAGGCGGCCTGGACGTGGCGGGCCAGGAAGCACGGATCAAGGCTGCGGTTGAGCGCCTGTCGCGTACCGGTGCCGAAGTGTCGCTGTTCATCGATGCCGACGAGCGGCAGATCGAGGCTTCGCGTCGCGTTGGCGCGCCTGCCATCGAACTGCACACCGGGCGTTACGCCGATGCCGAAACCCCGACCGAAGTGGCCGAGGAACTCAAGCGTATCGTCGATGGCGTGGCGTTTGGCGTGGGGCAGGGGCTGATCGTCAATGCCGGCCACGGCTTGCATTACCACAACGTCGAGGCGGTGGCGGCAATCAAAGGCATCAATGAGCTGAACATCGGCCATGCGCTGGTGGCGCATGCGCTGTTCGTCGGCTTCAAGGCCGCTGTGGCCGAGATGAAGGCGCTGATCGTGGCGGCTTCGCGCTAATCGTTGGTTGCCTGTACCGGCCTCTTCGCGGGCTTGCCCGCTCCCACAGGGAATGCACAAGCTTCAAGGCCTGTGGGGTACCTGTGGGAGCGGGCAAGCCCGCGAAGAGGCCAGTGCAGGCAGCCGATCACTCGGCAGGAAACACCAGGGTAAACCGGGTAGGCCCCAAGGGGCTGCTGCTGACCTCGACCCGCCCGCCATGCAACTGCATGATCGATTTCACGATCGCCAGCCCCAACCCGGTCCCTCCCTCCAGCCGCGAGCGCCCCGAGCCCACTCGGTAAAACCGCTCGAACAAGCGCGACTGGTGTTCTTCAGCAATACCAGGCCCCTGGTTTTCCACCGAAAGCCGAACTTCGCTGCCCACGCGCTCGATACGCAGTTCCACAGGCTTGTCATCGGGGCAGTGCCGAATGGCATTGCTCAACAGGTTCGACAGTGCCCGCTGAAACATCAGCCGATCACCCTGCGCCGTCCCCCAGCCTTGCACACGCAACTCAACCCCTTTCAGCTCGGCACTGAACGCAAACAGCTCGACAACCCGCGCCGTCTCGTCGGCCAATGCCATGGGCTTGAGCGCAACCTGGGCCTGGGGTTGGCTGACCTGGGCGAGAAACAGCATGTCATTGATGATGCGGTTGAGCCGGGTCAGTTCTTCGATGCTGTCTTCCAGCACTTCCCGGTAATTCGCGTTGTCCCGTTCGCGGGCCAGCGTCACTTGCGCCTTGCCCATCAGGTTGCTCAACGGTGTGCGCAGTTCATGGGCCAGATCATCGGAGAACTGCGACAGCTGGCTGACGCCCTGATCGAGGCGGTCGAGCATCACGTTGATGCTACTGGCCAGCTCTGCCAGTTCCAGCGGCAGGCCGGTAGCGGGCAGCCGATGTTGCAGGTCCTGGGCCGACACCCGCCCGGCAATGCGCCGGAAGTGCCGCAGTGGCTTCAGGCCGCGCTGCATCAGCCACCAGGCACCGGCCCCGATCAGCAGCAGCAGCAACGGCAGCGCGAGCAAGGTGGAGTGCAGGTAGGCCTGCAGCAGGGCGTTGTCGTCGGCGCGGTTGAGCGACATCATCACCTTGACCGGGGTGTCGTCGCGCAGGCGCATCAGCCGGGTCACGGTGAGTATCTGGTTGCCATTGCTGTCGCGCCACGCATGAAAGGCCAGGCGGGCATCGGTGCGCAGATCGCCTACCTGCGATTCCAGCGCTGGCCCCAGGCTGAGCAGGTGCGGGTGGCGGCCTTCGAGGGCCAGCACGCTGAGGCTGAGGTTGTCGTGTCCCATCACCAGGTCGAGCAAGGGATGGGCGCGGCTGCCCAGGTCTTCGCTACGCAGGTCGACCCGAAGGTTGTGCTCGACCTGCAGCATCTTGCGCGCCAGGTCCTTGCGTGCGCGGCTGTCCAGTTCGTGATCGAGGGCGAACACGGCCAGGCAGGCCAGCAGCAGCACCAGTGCGGCGCCCATCAGCGTCACGCTCAGGCCCAGGCGCAGTGACAGGCTGGCGTTTTTCAAAAGCGTGCCTCGAGCACGTAGCCGACGCCACGCAGGGTATGGATCAGCTTGTTGTCGAACGGGTCGTCGATCTTTGCCCGCAGGCGCCGGATCGAAACTTCGACCACATTGGTGTCGCAGTCGAAGTTCATGTCCCACACCAGCGAGATGATCTGGGTGCGCGACAGCACCTCGCCGGTCTGGCGCATCAGCAGGTGCAGCAGGGCGAATTCCTTGGCGGTCAGGTCGATACGCTGCCCCGCGCGGTAGGCGCGGTGGCGGCCGGGGTCCAGCTCCAGATCGGCGACGCGCAGGGTGCTGGGCTGCAGTTGCTGGTCGTTGCGGCGCAGCAGGCTGCGGATACGGGCCAGCAGTTCCGGGAACTCGAAAGGTTTGAGCAGGTAATCGTCGGCCCCCAGGTCCAGGCCCTTGACCCGGTCGGCCAGGCGGCCGTGGGCGGTAAGCATCATGATGCGCGTGGCCGATTCGGCGCGCAGCCGCTGCAGCACGGTCCAGCCATCGAGTTCGGGCAGGTTGACGTCGAGGATGACCAGGTCGTAGGGCTGCTGGCGGGCCAGGTGCAGGCCATCGGTGCCGGTGTGGGCGCAGTCGACCACGTAGCCGTTCTCGCGCAGGCCCTGCTGCAGGTAGTCGGCGGTACGCAGTTCGTCCTCGATGATCAGTAGACGCATGGGTGGGCTCGGTGTGATGAAAGGGGGCGATTCTCGACCCTGTAGTGGCATCAGGGTCAAGGCGTGGGATGTTACGGCATGAGTAAGGGCGCGCGGCGCAGATAACGGATTTGTAATCCTGGTGTTATCTGGCTGTCTGTTCGGGCCCTATCGCCGGCAAGCCAGCTCCCACAGGTACTGCACAGTTTTCAAGACCTGTGGTGATCCTGTGGGAGCCAGCTCCCACAGGTACTGCACAGTTTTCAAGACTTGTGATGATCTTGTGGGAGCTGGCTTGCCGGCGATAGGGCCTGAACAGGCAAAACAAGGCCACATTGCAAGACTGTAATCCCCGCCTCACCTTGCCGTTAGCTAGCCCTCGCTAGGATGGCCCTGTCTGATCGGTTATCACGAGGCAACCACGATGAACCTGACCAAATACCTGCTGTTGGCCACCCTTGCCCTGGGCAGCGCCAGTGTTTACGCCGAGGGCGGTGCGGAACGTTCCAAACAATTCTGGCAAGCGTTCCGCGAAGACCAGCAGCGCCTGCACGACGACAAGCAACAGGCCGTTGCCGAGCGTGAGCGCAAGGTGCAGGAGAAGGCCCGCGAGTTGGCCAAGGACTGAGGTAACAGCACCTACGCCGTGACAGCTCCTCGGCGCAGGTGTATTCGGGCGCCCATCCGGGCGCCTTTTTTATTTGCGCGCCAGCAGGGTGGCGCGGCGTGGGGCCGGCAGGCCTTCGATGGTCTTGCTGTGGTCGTTCGGGTCGAGGAAGTCGCCCAGTGACTGGTAGCGCATCCACTCGGTGCTGCGCTGTTCCTCGACGCTGGTCACGCTTACGTCGACGCAACGCACGTCGCTGAAACCGGCACGGCGCAACCAGCGCTCCAGGGCCGGTACCGACGGCAGGTACCAGACGTTGCGCATCTGTGCATAGCGGTCCTCAGGTACCAGCACCTGGTTTTCGTCACCCTCGATCACCAGGGTTTCCAGCACCAGTTCACCGCCTTTGACCAGGCAGTCCTTGAGCGCCAGCAGGTGCTCGATGGGCGAGCGGCGATGGTAGAACACCCCCATGGAAAACACCGTGTCGAAACCTTCGAGGTTGGCCGGCAGGTCTTCCAGGGCGAATGGCAGGTGCCAGGCGGGCAGCTCTGGCAGGTATTGCTGAACGGCCTGGAACTGGCAGAAGAACAGCCAGTTGGGATCGACGCCAATCACCATGTCGGCGCCGGCACCGAGCATGCGCCACTGGTAGTAGCCGTTACCGCAGCCCACGTCGAGCACGCGCTTGCCCTTGAGGTCCAGGTGCGGGCCGACCCGGGACCATTTCCAGTCCGAACGCCATTCGGTGTCCACATGCACGCCGAACAGGTCGAATGGCCCTTTGCGCCAAGGGGACAGGCCCATCAGTGCCTGGCGCATCTGCGCGCGGGTGGCGTCGTCGCAATCGCAGTCCAGGCGCAGCCCGTTGACCAAGTCGATTTCGCTCGGATTCAGGGCGGGCAAGGCTTCCAGCGCACCGCGCCAGCGGTCGAGGTCACCGTGACCCTTCTCCAGCTTGGCTTCCAGTTGCGCTTGCAGGCCTTGCGACCAGGAAGCCAGGGGCGTGCCCGCCAGGCGGCGGACGAGGGGGGACAGATCGATCATGGCAGGGCAATCAAAGAGGCGAAATTAAGGCATTGGAACCAGGGCACCACCTTCGAGAAACCGGCTGCGCGCAGGCGCGCCTGGTGGGCTTCGAGGGTGTCGGGCCTCATCACGTTCTCGATGGCGCTGCGCTTCTGGGCAATTTCCAGTTCGCTGTAGCCATTGGCACGTTTGAAGTCCAGGTGCAGTTCATTGAGCAAGTCCTGCTGTTCATCATCGGCGAAGCGCAGTTTTTCCGAGAGGATCAGCGCACCACCGGGCAACAGTGCCTGGCGGATGCGGCCGAGCAGCTCCAGGCGCTGGTCGGGGGCGATGAATTGCAGGGTGAAATTCATCGCCACCACCGAGGCGGGCTCGAAGGGCAGGGCCAGGATGTCGGCTTCCAGCACCTGCACCGGCAGCAGTTCCTGGAACATCGAGTCCTGGGCGGTGAGGTACTGGCGGCAACGCTCGACCATCGCCGCGGAGTTGTCCACGGCGATTACCCGGCAGCCGTCACTGCGCACATGGCGGCGCAGCGATTGAGTAACGGCACCCAACGACGCACCCAGGTCGTACAGCGCGGTATGCGGCTGGGCGAAGCGCGCGGCCAGCACGCCGAGGTTCTCGACGATGGTCGGGTAGCCCGGAACCGAGCGCTTGATCATGTCCGGGAACACACGCACCACATCCTCGTTGAAGACGAAGTCGGGCACTTGCTCCAAGGGCTGGGCGAAAAGGCGGTCGGGTTGTTTGCTCACGGCGGGCTCGATACAGGGTGAAACGGAGGCGCATTTTAGCCAAAGGCCGCGATTCTTGCCATGGCAGCGCTTCAGGGGCGGGCGCTGAGGGACCTCTGCGCCTGCCTGGTGGGTGTGCAGGTTGCCTATGAGCGAAGCTGCGGACTTTAGCGGACGATGATCTTGCAGTCGAAGGTTTGCACGGGGGCGATATCTGCGGCCCACGGCTGTTGGTACACCAGCACCAACTGACCATCGCCGGTATCGCTGGCCTGGTAGCGCCAGGTGGAGACACCGGCGCTGCCGACCACGTCTTCCTCCTCGGGAGCGCTATACACCTCCGGGCCAAGGCTGCGCAGTACGTTGGAGGCAGGTGCTTCGACGCGCCAGCGGTAGCCGGTGGACGGGTTGCTGGGCAAGCTCAGGATCAGCGCCTGGCCAACCTGCAGTCGCGTCGGGCATTCGCTTTCGGCGTCCAGTTCGACGGGTTGCGTGGGCTGTTGGGCGCAGGCGGAAATCAGGGCGAAGCTCAGGGGGACGAGCAGACGAGGGGCGGTCATGTTGGCTCCGGAGGCTGACGATGGCCTGAGGATAACCGATGATCAAGGAGATTTGTGTTGCTTGTGCCGGCCCCTTCGCGGGCTTGCCCGCTCCCACAGGTATTGCACAGTATTTGAAAACTGTGGTTTCCCTGTGGGAGCGGGCAAGCCCGCGAAGGGGCCGGAGCAGCTCAGAACAGGACTTTGGCCACGTCGGCGAAGCGCTTGGCGAAATGCACCGTCAGGCCTTCGCGCAGGTAGTCCGGCAGCTCCTCATAGTCCCCACGGTTAGGCTCCGGCAAGATCAGCTCGAAGATCTTCTGCCGCCGCGCCGCAATCACCTTCTCGCGCACACCGCCAATCGGCAGTACCTGCCCGGTCAGGGTCAGCTCGCCGGTCATGGCCACGCCCTTCTTCGGCGCCTGGTCTCGGGCCAGCGACAGCAGGGCGCTGGCCATGGTGATGCCGGCACTCGGGCCGTCCTTGGGCGTGGCGCCTTCGGGCACGTGCAGGTGAATGAACGCTTCGTTGAAGAAGCCAGGGTCACCACCAAACTGCTTGAGGTTGGAGCTGACGTAGCTGTAGGCGATTTCGGCCGACTCTTTCATCACATCACCCAGCTTGCCGGTCAGCTTGAAGCCGCGGTTGAGGGTGTGGATGCGGGTGGCTTCGATCGGCAGCGTGGCGCCGCCCATGCTGGTCCAGGCCAGGCCGGTGATCACGCCTTTGCCAGCCAGTACCTGCTCGCTGCGGAACACCGGCATGCCAAGCGCGGCTTCCAGGTCCTTGGTGCCGATCTTCAGCTTGGCCTCGGGGTTTTCCAGCAGCTTGACCACTGCCTTGCGCACCAGCTTGCCCAGTTGTTTCTCCAGCTGGCGTACCCCGGCTTCGCGGGCATAGCCTTCGATCACCGCGCGCAGGGCGCTGTCGCTGATACCGAGGCTGGTCTTGGCCACGCCGGCCTTTTCCAGCTGCTTGGGCCACAGGTGGCGCTTGGCGATGGCCAGTTTCTCTTCGGTGATGTAGCCGGACAGGCGGATCACTTCCATGCGGTCGAGCAATGGTCCGGGGATCGAATCCAGGGTGTTGGCGGTGCACACGAACAGCACCTTGGACAGGTCCAGGCGCAGGTCGAGGTAGTGGTCGAGGAAGTCGACGTTCTGCTCCGGGTCCAGGGTTTCCAGCAGCGCTGAAGCCGGGTCGCCCTGGTAGCTCTGGCCCATCTTGTCGATCTCGTCGAGCATGATCACCGGGTTCATCACTTCGACGTCTTTCAGGGCCTGCACCAGCTTGCCGGGCTGGGCGCCGATGTAGGTGCGGCGGTGGCCCTTGATCTCGGCCTCGTCACGCATGCCGCCGACACTGAAGCGGTAGAACGGCCGGCCGAGCGATTCGGCGATGGATTTGCCGATGCTGGTCTTGCCTACCCCGGGCGGGCCCACCAGCAGCACGATCGAGCCGCTGATCTCGCCTTTCCAGGCGCCCACGGCGAGGAATTCGAGTATGCGCTCCTTGATGTCGTCGAGGCCGGCGTGGTGCTGGTCGAGGACCTTGCGTGCGTGCTTGAGGTCGAGCTTGTCCTTGCCGTACACGCCCCAGGGCAGGGCGGTGGCCCAGTCCAGGTAGTTGCGGGTGACGGCGTATTCGGGCGAGCCGGTTTCGAGGATGGCCAGCTTGCCCATCTCTTCGTCGATGCGCTTGCGTGCCTGGTCCGGCAGGGTCTTGCCTTCGAGGCGCTGCTCGAACTGCTCGAGGTCGGCGCTGCGGTCGTCCTTGGTCAGGCCCAGCTCCTGCTGGATGACCTTGAGCTGTTCCTTGAGGAAGAACTCGCGCTGGTGCTCGCCGATCTGCCGGTTGACCTCGGCCGAGATCTCGTTCTGCAGGCGCGCCACCTCGACTTCCTTGCGCAGCATCGGCAGGACCTTTTCCATGCGCTTGAGCATGGGTACGCAGTCGAGCACTTCCTGCAACTGGTTGCCGGTGGCCGAGGTGAGGGCGGCGGCGAAGTCGGTGAGCGGCGACGGGTCGTTGGGGCTGAAGCGGTTGAGGTAGTTCTTCAGCTCTTCGCTGTACAGCGGGTTGAGCGGCAGCAGCTCCTTGATCGCATTGATCAGCGCCATGCCGTAGGCCTTGACCTCGTCGGTCGGCTCGGCTGGCTGACGCGGGTATTCCACCTCGACGAGGTACGGCGGGCGGTGGTGCTTGAGCCAGGTACGGATGCGTACCCGAGTCAGGCCCTGGGCGACGAACTGCAGCTTGCCGTTTTCGCGGCTGGCGTGGTGCACCTTCACCAGCGTGCCGTACTGCGGCAGCGCCGAGGTGTCGAAGTGGCGGTGGTCTTCTGGCGGGGTATCCATGAAGAACAGGGCCAGGCTGTGGTCTGGCGACTTGGCCACCAGGTCGAGGGTTTCTGCCCAAGGGTCTTCATTGACGATGACCGGCAGCACCTGGGCCGGGAAGAACGGACGGTTGTGGATCGGAATCACATAGACCTTGTCCGGCAGCTGCTGGCCGGGCAGGGCGAGGGCGTGGCCGGTTTCGGCCTGGGGAGTGGTGTGTTCGACTTCGCTGTGTTCGTCGGGATGTTCCGGGAAATCCTGCTGGTCGCTCATGGGGCACCTGCGTGAATGACTATGGTGCTTAGATGGGGCGGGGGGGGATGGGTTTCAATGGTAGATGATGGCAGGAGGGAAGGGGATCTTTGGTGGCCTGTTCCGGCCCTATCGCCGGCAAGCCAGCTCCCACAGGTGACCCACTGCTTTCAAGGCTAGTGGAGTACCTGTGGGAGCTGGCTTGCCGGCGATGAGGCCAGTACAGCGAGTGAGCCCCGCTGGCGGGGCTCGGCAGCTTTATTCAGCCAGTTTGTAGGCGATGATGTAGTCGCCCATCCTGGTGCCCAGCGAGCCATGCCCGCCGGCAGTCACCAGCACGTACTGCTTGCCATCCTTGCCGCTGTAGCTCATCGGCGTGGCCTGGCCACCCGCTGGCAGGCGGGCTTTCCACAGTTCCTTGCCGTTGTTCACGTCATAGGCGCGCAGGTACTGGTCCAGGGTGCCGCTGAGGAAGCCGACGCCACCGGCGGTGACGATCGAACCACCCATGCTCGGCACGCCAACCGGCATGCCGATCGGCACCGGGGTGCTGTCGCGGGTGGTGCCGTTCTTGTGCTTCCACACCACCTTGTTGGTGAACAGGTCGATGGCGGCGACATAGCCCCAGGCCGGGGCCTGGCACGGTACGCCCAGTGGCGACATGAACGGGTGCATGGTCACCGCGTACGGCGCACCGGTGTTCGGCTGCACGCCGCTGGTCTCGCTTTCACGCTTGCTGCCCTCGGCCACCTGCTCACGCGGGATCATCTTCGACACGAAGGCCATGTAGTTGGGCGAGGTGAACAGCAGTTGGCGCACCGGGTCGACCGACACGCTACCCCAGTTGAACACACCGACGTTGCCCGGGTAGATCAGCGAGCCTTGCTCGGACGGCGGGGTGTACTGGCCTTCGTAACGCAGCTCGCGGAACTGGATGCGGCACAGCATCTGGTCGAACGGCGTGGCGCCCCACATGGCCTGTTCGGTCAGTTCAGGGCCGAGCAGGTTGAGGTCGGAGCGGGCCTGGGTCGGCGAGGTGTGGTCGCCCTTCACCGCACCTTGCGGGGTGGGGATCTCGCGGATCGGCACGATCGGCGTGCCGTCGCGGCGGTCGAGCACGTACAGGCTGCCTTGCTTGGTCGGCACGATGATTGCCGGCTTCACGCCATCGTCGGTCTTCAGGTGGACCAGGGTCGGCTGGCTGCCGACGTCCATGTCCCAAAGGTCGTGGTGGGTGAACTGGTAGTTCCAGCGAGCCTTGCCGGTGGCAAGGTCCAGGGCGACCACGCCGGCGCTGTACTTCTCGGCGCCTGGGGTGCGGTTGGCGCCCCACTGGTCCGGGGTCTGGTTGCCCAGTGGCAGGTAGATCATGCCGAGGTCTTCGTCGACGCTGGCGATCGACCACATGTTGGCCGAGTTGCGGCTGTACATCTTGCCGGGAGCCAGTGGCTGGGTGTCGTCTGGGTTGTTGCTGTCCCAGTTCCACACCAGGTGGCCATCGTGCACATCGTAGGCACGGATCACGCCGGATGGCTCGTTGGTTGACTCGTTGTCGGTGACATGGCCACCGATGATCACCAGGTCACGGGTGACCGCGGCTGGCGAGGTGGAGTAGTAGCCGCCGGCGGTGAACGGGCCGATGCCGGTGGTGAGGTCGATCACGCCCTGGTTGGCGAAGCCTTCGCAGACCTTGCCGTTGTCGGCGTTGATGGCGATCAGGCGGGCGTCTGCGGTAGGCAGGTAGAGGCGGCGCGGGCAGGCCTGGGCCACGGCCTGGCCGGCGTCGGTAATTTTCGGTACCGGGCTGCCGTCGCGGCTGACGTAGCGGTTTTCGTCATAGTACGAAACGCCACGGCAGGTCATGTGGGCGAAGCCCTTGAAGGTGCCGACCGGGCTCTTGACCTGCGGGTCGTAGCGCCAGATTTCCGCGCCGGTGTCCGGGTCCAGGGCCAGCACGCGGCTATGCGCGGTGCAGGCATAGAGCATGCCGTTGACCTTCAGCGGGGTGTTCTGGTTGGTCAGCTCCACCGGGTCGTTTTCGGTCGGCAGGTCACCGGTGCGGATGCGCCAGGCCTCTTCCAGGCGGTAGGCGTTCTGCGGGGTGATCTGGCGCAGCGGCGAATAGCGGTCGCCGTGCTCGGTGCGGCCGTAAGCCTGCCATTCGCCGTCGGGCATGGCCGGGGCGGCGCTGGCCATTTCGCTGCTGTCTCGGCCCAGTTCGCCGAACACTTCACCGGGGTGGGTGAACTGGCTGCCCAGGGCGCAAGCGCCCGAAGCGACCACTGCAATGCCGAGCAGCGCAGTGTTGGCCTTGTTGGCCGGGCCGATCAGCGGGCGACGCGCCCAGGGCAGCAGCAGGACCACACCGATGGCAAACCAGATGGCCAGGCGCGGTACCAGTTGCCACCAGTCCAGGCCCACTTCGAGCAGGGCCCACACGGTGCTGCCCAGCAGTACCAGGCCGTACAGGCCCAGGGCGATGCGGCGCTGGGCCAGCAGCAGGATGCCCGACAGGGCAAAGCCGATACCGGCGATCAGGTAGTACAGCGATCCGCCCAGCTGGCTCAGCTTGATGCCGCCGGCCAGCAGGGCCAGGCCCATCAGCAACAGCAGCGCGCCGATCAGGCGCGGTAGCCAGCGGCTTCCATTGTTGGCACCTTCAGTGCTCATCGTAGGTTCTCCGTCAGGTCAAAAAGGGGGTTAGAAACTGCTCTGGATCTTCAGGCCGCCGATCAGGGCGCCATCGACCTGCGACACCCCGCCCGGGTGGCGGATGTACTGCAGGTTGGGGCGGACCGTGAGCCAGTCGGCCAGGTGGATGCCGTAGTACAACTCGGCGCTGTACTCGGTGTCCTGCACCGGCAGGAAGCCAGGGTTGTCGTAGTCGTAGAGGCCGGCGGCCTGGTTGGCCAGGCGCGCGTTCTTGCGATAGGCAGGGTTGACGTGCACACGGGCCAGGGCGAAACCGATGTCGTCCTTGGCGCGGGCGTCGAAGGGCCCTTTGTATACCAGTCCTGCCTGCACATAGTTGTCGATGGCATTGGTCTTCTTGTCGTGCACCGTGGCGTTGGCGAACAGGCTCAGGCCACGCGACTGGTCGGACGCCAGCGAAGTCACCTGCTGCTGGGCGCCGAGCCACAAGCCGTGCTTGCTCGAACTGCTGCGGTAGGCGGCGCCGCTGAGGGCTGCCGGCTGGCCGTTGCTGTCCTTGAGAACATCCTGTGCCTTGGCATTACTGTAGTAGTAGCCGGCGCGATATTCCCCTTTCAGACCATTGACCTGTGGACTCCATACCAGTTCTATCGGCATTACCGCGCCTTGGGTGCCGCTGCCGCTGAGCTTGAAGCCGTTGCCCGATTCCAGGTTCGAGGGGTTCTGCTCGAACACGCCGACCTGGGCGTAGAGCGCGTCGCTGAGGTTGTAGCGCACGCGCAGGGCCCACTGGCTGACCGGCCAGTTGTACCAGATGCCGCCCACCCAGTTGCCTACCTGCGAGCCGCAGAAGGCCAGGTTCTGGAAGTCGCAGGGGAAGCTGTTGAAGTCCTCGCCTTCGCCGAAACGGCCGAATTTCACGTCCAGTGCGCCATCGAAGTACTTCTGCTTGATCCACATCTGCGTCAGCCGCCAGGTTTCGCCACGGCCCCATACCTCCTGGGCCGAGGTGAAGCCGCCGACACGCGGGTCATTGATGCGGTCGTTGCTGATGTTGTCGCCGTGGCGCTCGGTGATGGTCAGCTGGAATTCGGTGTCGTGCCAGCCAAGAATCTTCTCCAGGTCCAGGTGGCTGCCGAAGGTGAACTGGTCGCTGTAGCGCGCGGTGCGGTCGTGGTCGTAGCCACCATGCAGGTTGCTGCCCATCTCGCCGGTGTAGCCGAGGGTGAAGTCGTAGCCTTTTTCCAGCAGTTCGCTGCGGGTGCCACCCCAGTCGCCGAGCATCCAGGGGGAGTCGCTGGCGAACATCTCGCTGGCGCCGGTGGGGGTCGCCAGGGCGCTGAGGGCAAGGCCGATGTAACAGGTTTTGGGCAGTTGGAGCATGAGATAGCGCTATCTTTTGATTATTGAATAAACGGCAAGCGCATCGAAGGGCGGGCCCTTCAATGGAAATGACGACAAGATGGTTTCGATGAAGCGATTCAGCTTGCGGCGGGGAGGATATAGGGGAAGTTGTAAGAAAAAAAGACAAATTGTCGCAGTGGATTGTTGTTCGACAGGTAACAATTGGCTGCAGAGGGGGCTGCTTTGCAGCCCAATCGCCGGCAAGCCAGCTCCCACAGGATCGCGTTGCACTTGAGGCAGAAGCAATACCGGTGGGAGCTGGCTTGCCGGCGAAAGGGGCGCGAAGCGCCCCCGCGATTTCAGAAGGTGGTACGCAGACCCACTTCCACACTACGCCCCGGCGCCGGGGCGATATCGCGCAGGATCGAGCTGGCATAGCGCACGGTCTGGTCAGTCAGGTTCTCGCCGCGCACAAACGCCAGCCACTGGCTCTGGCCAACTTCGAAGCGGTAGCCAACGCTGGCCCCCAGCGTGGTATAGCCATCGGTGCTGGTTTCGTTGGCCGGTTTGCGATGCTGCGACGCAGCATGCTGCACGTCGACCCGCGCCTGCCAGCGGTCCAGCTCCCAGACCAGGCCGCTGTTCAGGCGCAGTGGGGCGATGCGTGGCAGCGGCTCGCCACTGTCGAGGTTTTTCGCCCGGGTGTAGTCACCGGAGAGCTCCAGGGCAAAGCTGCCATAGCGGTTCTCGGCCAGTTGCCAGCGGTCCTGGGCCTCGATGCCATAGAAGCGCGCCCGCACGCCCTGGTACTGGTATTCCGGGAAACCGTCATGGTCGTGATCGTGGTCATGGTCATCCTCGCCATGGTCGTGGTCATGCCCCTCGCGGGTGTTGCCGGTGCCGATCAGGCCGATGTAGTTGCGGAAGTGGCTGTAGAACACCCCGACACTGCCCTTGTGGGTGCCATTGTCGAAACGCAAGGCCAGGTCGGTAGAAATTGCTTTTTCCTTGTTCAGGCTGGCATCGCCGACTTCAAAGGCTCCAGTGGCCACGTGGGCACCATTGGCATACAGCTCGTAGAAGGTCGGGGCGCGCTCGGTGTAGCCGAGGTTGGCGGCCAGCGACCAGATCGGGTCGAGCTGGTACACCGCCCCGGAAGACAGGCTGAAAGCGTTGAAACTGCTGGCGCTGTTGGCGTCGGCGAAGTTCTCGTTGCCTTTGGCATCCGGGTCGACCCGGGTGTGCTCCATGCGTGCGCCCAGGCTCAGGTTCAGGCGCTCGGTGGCTTGCCACTGCTCCAGCATGAACAGCGCCAGGCTGTCGGTGTCGGTGTGCGGGACGAAGGCTTCCTCGCCCAAGGCGGAGAATTCGTTGCGGCTGACCTGGGCGCCGATCACGCCTTCTACCGGCCCTAGCGGTTGGTGGCGGGCTTCGATACGTGCTTCATAGCCCTTGTTCCTGAAGGTGGTGTGGACTTCGCCTTCTTCGATTTCACGGTGCTCGTAGTCGGTGTAGCCGGCATCGACCTTGACCGAAGTGAATGGGCCGTCCAGGTCACGCAGCTCGGAGGCGAAGGCGTAGTGGTCCTGCTTCATGTCCAGGCGCACACCTGGCTCGGCCACCGAGCCATAGTTGCTGTCGTAGCGGCTGTACGACAGGCCGGCGTAACCGTGGTCCCAATGGTAGGCGCCACCCACGGCGCCACCGTCCTGGCGGCCGTCGCTGTTTTCCAGGCGGTGCTTGCCGCCGGGTTCGTCGGCGTCGCGCACCTTGGAACTGCGCGCGTAACCGGGGATGCGCAGGTCGTTGAACTGGCGGCTGTTGGCATCCAGGTGCAGGGCGAAGGCACCGTTGCCGGCCTCCAGCTTGCCAGCGCTGCTGCGGGTGGTATCGGCGCCGCCGTAGCGCAGTTCACCGGCACCTTGGATGCCCTCGATGGGGGTATCCGGGATGCGATTGTCGAAGGTATTGACCACGCCGCCGATGGCGTTGCCGCCGTAGAGCAGGGCAGCCGGGCCACGGACGATCTCGACACGGTCGACGGTCACCGGGTCCAGCGGCACCGCGTGGTCGTAGGACAGCGATGAAGCATCCAGGGCGCCGACGCCATTGCGCAGGATGCGAATGCGGTCGCCATCCAGGCCACGAATCACCGGGCGACTGGCGCCTGGGCCGAACCAGGTGGAGGCGACCCCGGGCTGCTTGTTCAGGGTTTCACCGAGGCTGCCGTGCTGCTGTTGCAGCAGGTTGTTGCCTTCGAGCACGGTGCTGGGGGCGGCCAGCTGGCTGTTGCCCAAAGGATTGGCGGTGATGACCTGGGGTTCGAGTTCCACGGCGTGGCTGGGTGATGCGGCCAGCCACAGCGCGACGGCGAGGGGAGAGAGGCGAAGCGGTGTGTACAGCATGGGGATGGGGCGTTCCTTGGCAGATGCTTTTGTATTGTTACAATATAACATCTCTATTTCAGCACAGAGGTTTTGCGCTTGGCCAGCGGTTTTTCTGTCGACTCACCTGATCCCACCCACCACTACACTCGTGTAAGGTGCGCATCTTTCCTACGGAGCACTGGCATGAGCACGGCCCAACACAACGCGCTGCACGGCAAGACCCTCGAACAGATCCTCACCGAGCTGGTGGCGCACTACCAATGGCAGGGCCTGGCCGAGCGCATCGATGTGCGCTGCTTCAAAAGCAACCCGACCATCAAGTCGAGCCTGACCTTCCTGCGCAAGACGCCGTGGGCACGGGAAAAGGTCGAGCAGCTGTACGTGAAGCTGCAGCGCCAGGCCTGACATGCCGCGCCGTCCCTGGCTGACCGGCATGGCCGTGCTGGGTTGGTTCGGCCTGGCCGTGCAGGTGTACCTGGTGCTGTTGGCGCGTTGGCAGGAACAGGCCAGTCTGGTGGGTGGCCTGATCAATGTGTTCGGGTATTTCACCGTGTTGACCAATACCCTGGTGGCAACGGTGCTCAGTTATGCGGCGTTCGGCCGGGAAGGCCGTGCCAAGCGCTTTTTCCTGTCGCCTGCGGTGAGTTCTGCGGTGGCCGCCAGCATCGTGCTGGTGGCATTGGCCTACAGCGTGCTGTTGCGTCACTTGTGGCAACCGCAGGGCTGGCAATGGCTGGCGGACGAGTTGCTGCACGATGTAATGCCCGTGCTATATGCCTTGTACTGGTGGTGCGAGGTGCCCAAGGGCAGGTTGCGGCTATGGCATCTGCTGGTCTGGGCGGTGTACCCGGCGACGTATTTTGCCTACGCGCTGTGGCGGGGGAGCGAGATTGGCGTGTATGCCTACCCGTTCATCGATGTGGCGAGCCTGGGGTATGGGCAGGTATTGCTCAATGCCCTGGGGGTGTTGGCGGGGTTCTGGGGGATTGGGCTGGTGTTGCTGGGGCTGGACAGGTGGCGGGGGCTGCACAGATTGGCTTGACCTGCACTGGCCCTATCGCCGGCAAGCCAGCTCCCACAGGAATTGCGCAGCCCTTGAACGCTGCGGGGTACCTGTGGGAGCTGGCTTGCCGGCGATAGGGCCGGGGCAGCAATAATTAATCATTCGTCGTCCGCAGTCCCGTCGGCACGCCAGTAGGCCACAGCCTTGAGCGCATCCTCAGGCAAACCTTTCTCCAGCAACAGTGCCTTGGCCTGCCGGGTCAGGGCTTTTTCCAGTGCCACCCAGCCATACAGCCGACCTTGTGGCAAGGTCAGGTTCTTCACCAGCGCCAGCAGGTCTTCCTGTTGGCGACGTACCCAGATCACTTCCACCTGCGCCTTGCTCGGCAGTGGCTGGCGTTCCTGCTCGTCTTCGATCTGGATAACCGCCAGTACCTGGCGGCCCGCTGGCAATTCCTCCAGGCGGCGGCCAATGGCCGGAATGGCGGTTTCGTCGCCGATCAGCAGGTAGCTGTCGAAGATGTCTGGCACCACCATCGAAGCCCGCGGCCCGGCAATGTCCAGGGTTTGCCCGGGTGCCGCCTGGGCTGCCCAGGTAGAGGCAGGGCCATCGCCGTGCAGCACGAAGTCGATGTCCAGCTCATTGGTCACCAGGTCGATGCGCCGTGGCGTGTATTCGCGCATGGTAGGCCGCGCGCCACCTTCTCGGCCCAGGTTACGAGCCTCGATGGCCTGCTGTTGCTCCGGCGTTTCGGCGAACAGCAGCTTGATATGGTCGTCGCTGCCCACGCTGGTGAAGCCTTGCAGCTCGGCACCCCCGAGGGTGATGCGGCGCATGCGCGGGGTCAGTTCGGTGACCCGCAGCACCTGCAGATGGCGTTGGCGGATTTCGTGGTTGACGCGGTGAATGGTGTCACTCATGGGGTGTCTCCCTGACAGGTTCGGCCGGCCCGGAGGCGATGGCCTTGGCGGTGTGGTTGAGCAGGTCGCGGACCCGCTCGATTTCTTCCGGTGTCCAGCGGCCACTGTGCATGTGCAGTGCGTGGCGCAGGTTGCCGACCGCTTCATGAATCTCTGGTGGGCGGTCGTGGCCGCGCAGGGCGCGCTTGCTGACTTCGATGCGCATGCGCACGCCGTCCAGTGCGACGGCCTGTTCGGCCAGGGCGGTGCGGCCGGCTTCGGTAATGGCATAGAGGCGTTTGCTGCCCTGCACCTGGCCGCTGATCAGCTCGGCCTCCTCGAGGAAGTTGAGGGTGGGGTAGATCACCCCGGGGCTTGGGCTGTAGCTGCCGTCGAACAGGTTTTCGATCTGGCGGATCAGGTCGTAGCCGTGGCCTGGCTGCTCGGCGAGCAGGGCCAGCATCAGCAGCTTGAGGTCGCCGGGGGCGAAGACGCGCGGGCCGCGTTCGCCACGACCTGGGCGCCGCTCGAAGGGGTCATGGGGGGTATGTTCGCGCATGGGGGCAGGGCTCCGTCGTTTGCGATATATCGTAAGATATTACTCAAGATATATCTAAAGACAAGCCCTCAATTGCAGATGATTATCATCTAGTTGTTCGATGTATCCCCTTGCGGCGTGGCTGTGTGCATGGCCACCTGCGGCGCTTTGCACTCATTCGGATTGCCCGGTTGCAGGTATGGCATGAGAATCGGAGCCATGCCTTTGAGTACCTGCACCGGCAGCGCCGAGGTGAACTTGAAGGCCTCTGCCGAGCGCCCCGGCACGAACGCGGTCAAGGTGCCGAAGTGGTTGTCGCCCAGGAAGAACACGAAGGTGGCGGTACGGTTCAGCGAGCGTGAGCCGATCAGCCGGCCGCCAGCACCAAAGCTTTCGATGCGGTTGTCACCGGTACCGGTCTTGCCGCCCATCACCAGTGGCGTGCCGTCCTGCAGCTTGAAACTGCCGGAAATACGCCGCGCGGTGCCCGCATCCACCACCTGCGACATGGCGCCTTTGAGGGCGCGCGCCACTTCGACCGGCAGAATCCGCACACCCCGGTCCGGGTCGGTGACCAGCTTGGTTTCGTAAGGCGTGTTGGCAGCGAAGTGCAGGGTGTCGATCCGCAAGGTCGGCAGGCGCACGCCGTCGTTCTGGATGATGCCGACCAGTTCGGAGAGGGCAGCGGGGCGGTCGCCCGAGCTGCCGATGGCGGTGGCCAGCGAGGGCACCAGGTGGTCGAATGGATAGCCCACGCGCTTCCAGCGCTGGTGAATGTCGAGGAACGCTTCGATCTCGACCATGGTGCGAATGCGGCTGTCACGGGCGCCCTGATGGCGGCTCTTGAACAGCCAGCCGTATACCTCCTGGCGCTCGAAGCGGCTGGCATTGACCATTTCGGTCAAGGTCGAACCTGGGTTCTTCAGCAGGTAACCCAACAGCCACAAGTCCAGCGGGTGGACCTTGGCGATATAGCCCTGGTCGGGCAGGTCGTACTTGCCCGGGCCGTAGGCGTCGTACATCTCCGACAGGCGGCCATCGGTCAGTTTGCCCAGGACGATCTTGTCACCCTTGAGGTGGGCGCGGACGAAGGCGTTGAAGGTTTCCTGGCCAGCCTCGGGGAACAGGTAGCGGTGCACGGCCGCCAACCGTTGTGGGGTCACGCGCATGCTGTCGAGGAAGGTGTCCAGACGCTGCTGCGAGGTCTTGCGCTGGTATTTCTTCCAGAAGCGCATCAGGTAGTTGGTGCCTTCCTTGTCGGCGAAACGGGCCAGGTATTCCTGGCGGCGCGGGTCGGAGTCGTCCTTGAGCAGCGGCACGCGGTTGTACGGCTGCTGGTAGGTCACGTAGCGCACCAGGTCGCGCATCAGGCGGATGAACGGCAGGTTGATCGACTCGCGCAATGCATCCTTGAGGGTTGGGTTGCGGCTGTTGTCTTCCTTGCGGAAGTTGTTGAACACATGCATGCCGCCGCCGGTGAAGAAGGCTTCGCCGGTGTTGGCCGAATACTTGCGTTCCAGCGCTGCATCGAGCATCGCGTCCAGGCTCTGGTTCTTGCTGTTCTGCGCCAGCCATTCCAGCGACCACTGGCTGATGCGGTCGAGTTCGGCGACTTCGACTTTCTTCAACTCGGCGGCAGGCTTGCCGGCGTACTTGTCGTGCAGTTCGGCGATGATCTCCAGGTAGGTGGTGAGCACCCGCAACTTGGCGGTGGAACCCAGCTCCAGCTTGCTGCCTTCGTTGATGTCGAATGGCTGGTCGGTGCTGTCGGTCTGCACCCGCACCCGCGAGCCGTCGGCGGTGCGCTCGAACAAGGTGAAGCTGTAGCTCACTTGATCGGTGGTCTTGGCGGTAAGCAGGCGTTCGCCGATCAGGCCGATCTGCGCCGCGAATTCAGGGTCGGCAAGGTTTTTCAGGTACTGGCTGACCTGCAGCTGCAGGTCGGACTGCAGGGTACTGGTGGCCGACACGTCGAGCCGGTCGAGGTCGTACAGCGGGCGGTTGAGCATGGCCGCCAGGCGGTTGCGTGCCAGGCTGATGCCCTTGTTGGTGACGATCGGCACGATGGTCGGTTGCGCCACCCAGTCGCGGTATACCGCCTTGCTGGCCAGTGCAGCGTCGGCCAGTGGCTGCTCGATGACCTTGTTGGCGGCCAGCACGCGGATGTGCGCGTCGGTCAGTTCGGCCAGTTCGAGCCGCCCCTTGGACAGGTAGTGCGACGGCCGGCGCTGGGCAATCATCAGTGACAGCACCTGGCGCAGGGCCAGGCCGCGTGCGGCCATGCTCTCGGGGTCGCTGGCGGTGGAGTTCAGGGCCTGGTTGACCTGGTCGAAGTCGGCGCCGTACCACACCCGCAGCCCCTCGGCCATGCCATGCACTTCGCCATGCCCAGGCACTGCCGACAGCGGCACGCTGTTGAGGTAGTCCCGCACGATGCGCTGGCGCGCCTCGGTGGTGTCAGGGCCGCCCTGGTAGGCGCGCACGCTGGCGGAAATCATCTGGCGGATCTTCTCGGCGCCGGAAACGGTCAGGCCGTCCGGTGAATGGCGGTACTTTTCCAGCTGCGTGGCCAGGGTGCTGCCGCCAGCGGACTGGCCGGGCAGGGCCAGGTACTTGGCCACCTGGCTGTAGGCGGCCTTGGCGAAGCGCGGCCAGTCCACGGCCGGGTTGTTGCGCGGGTCCTTGGTGTCGAGCAGGTCGCGGTTCTCGATGAACAGCAGGCTGTTGACGATCACCGGCGGGATCGCCGCAAAGTCCGGGTACAGGTGTTGCGGGTAGTTGTACTGGTACAGCATGTCGCCGCGGCAGTCGGTGATCGACAGGCCAGCCTGGATTTTCTCGATATAGGGGGCGAACAGCCCATGATCGACGTAGTTCATCAACGCCGGCGAGAACTTCACCTGCTCGCTGATCAGGTAGTCGCGCTTGAGCAGGCGCGGCAGGAATTCGCCCAGCGCGCTGTAGCCCAGGCGTTTGTCGAACGGCCCTTCGCCGGGGTAGACGATGGCATCGCTGGGGCCTGGTTGCAGCGAATAGGTGAGGGTGCTGGCCAGCTTGCTGAATTCCCGCGACTGCAGGTTGGAGGTGCGGAATTCGTCATACGCAGCGAAGCCGATGGCCACCAGCGCCACCAGCAGGATGAGGATGATCAGCCGCCACCATAGCCGACGCTGACGGGGGGACTTGGGTTGTGGCGTCTCGGCCGGAGGTATCTCGGGTGCTTCCGTTCTGCTTGGTTCCGATTGCCACAGTGCGCCCATAGTCTTCTATCCGGCCAGGTATTTTCGTCTTGCTTGTCTGAAGCTTAGACGTTGAGCGGGTCAGGTGAAAAATTTGTAAGAGACGGAGAAAAGTGGCGTAGGGCTATGCGGCTTTGGTGTGGGTTTTTTCGTCAGGCGATATTGCTATGGTGGCCAGGAAATTTTGCGGCCGCTTTGCGCCCGATCGCAGGCAAGCCAGCTCCCACAGAGCCCGAGTTCTCGCCAAATTTCTGCATATTTACAGTGAAAACCCCTACAACGGTCTTCCTATACTGCTCGCCCCCTTCGCCTTGCCGGGCGCTCTATTCCGGCACACGGGCCGGCCCACAAGGCCAGCTCGGCAAGCCAACGCCACGCCTATCGGCCTGGCCGGTGCTGCACGAAGGTCAAATCCAATAACAAAATGAGGTTGTATTGCTATGCCAGTCGGCAACCACCCTGCCCACGGCCAGGCCACCGAAGGCGGCCCGCTCAAGCGTGAACTGGGCGAACGGCACATCCGCCTGATGGCGCTGGGCGCCTGTATCGGTGTCGGTCTTTTCCTCGGTTCGGCCAAGGCCATCGAAATGGCCGGCCCCGCCATCATGCTGTCCTACATCATCGGCGGCCTGGCCATTCTGGTGATCATGCGCGCCCTTGGCGAAATGGCCGTGCACAACCCTGTCGCCGGCTCGTTCAGCCGTTATGCCCAGGACTACCTCGGCCCGCTGGCGGGCTTCCTCACCGGTTGGAACTACTGGTTCCTGTGGCTGGTGACCTGCGTTGCCGAAATCACCGCGGTGGCCATCTACATGGGCATCTGGTTCCCCGACGTACCTCGCTGGATCTGGGCCCTGGCGGCGCTGGGCAGCATGGGGGCGGTCAACCTGGTGGCCGTCAAGGCGTTTGGTGAGTTCGAGTTCTGGTTCGCCCTGATCAAGATTGTGACCATCATCGCCATGGTCCTTGGCGGCATCGGCATCATTGCCTTTGGCTTCGGCAATGACGGCGTGGCAGTGGGTATCTCCAACCTGTGGAGCAACGGCGGCTTCATGCCCAATGGCGTGACCGGCGTGCTGATGTCGCTGCAGATGGTGATGTTCGCCTACCTGGGCGTGGAAATGATCGGCCTGACCGCCGGTGAAGCACGCAACCCGCAAAAGACCATCCCACAGGCCATCGGCTCGGTGTTCTGGCGCATTTTGTTGTTCTATGTCGGTGCGCTGTTCGTGATCCTGTCGATCTACCCGTGGAACGAAATCGGCAGCCAGGGCAGCCCGTTCGTCATGACCTTCGAGCGCCTGGGCATCAAGACCGCCGCTGGCATCATCAACTTCGTGGTCATCACTGCAGCGCTGTCGTCGTGCAACGGCGGCATCTTCAGCACCGGGCGCATGCTCTACAGCCTGGCGCAGAACGGCCAGGCCCCGGCGGCCTTCGCCCGTACGTCGAAGAACGGCGTGCCGCGCAACGCGCTGCTGCTGTCGATCGGCGCGCTGCTGCTGGGCGTGCTGGCCAACTACCTGGTGCCGGAGAAGGTCTTCGTCTGGGTGACTTCGATCGCCACCTTCGGCGCGATCTGGACCTGGGTGATGATCCTGCTGGCGCAGCTGAAGTTCCGTGCCGGCCTCACCACTGCCGAGCGCAAGGCACTGAAGTACCGTATGTGGTTGTGGCCGCTGAGCTCGTACCTGGCACTGGCCTTCCTGGTGCTGGTGGTCGGCCTGATGGCGTACTTCGAGGACACCCGCGTGGCGCTGTACATCGGCCCGGCGTTCCTGGTGCTGCTGACGGTGCTGTACTACGCGTTCCGCCTGGCGCCGAAAGACGCGCAGGGTGTAGCCAGTACTGCTTCCTGATCTGAAATGGCTGGGGCCGCTTTGCGGCCCTTTCGCGACACAAGGCCGCTCCTACAGGCGACCGCGCCAGCTGCATGGGTCGCGGTCGCCTGTAGGAGCGGCCTTGTGTCGCGATGGGCTGCGTAGCAGCCCCAGGGTTCTATCAGGCTGCCACTTCGCTGTTCGGTTCGAAGCTGTCCGCCCGCGCCAGCTGCCACATGCGCGAATAGAACTGCCCGTTCACCTCGCCAGTCAGCAGCTCCCCCGGCTTCAGGAACACATGCATCTGCGAGAACAGCTTGATCTCGGTGGCCGAGATGCGCCGTACCAGGTGCTTGGCCTCCAGCTGCGCCGGGTGCTCCAAGCCCGCTGCCGCAAGCATTTCGGCCAGGGCACGCAAGGTATTATGATGGAAGTTCAACACCCGTTGGGCTTTGTCCGGCACCACCAGCGCCCGTTGGCGCAGTGGGTCTTGCGTGGCCACACCGGTCGGGCACTTGTTGGTGTGGCAGCTCTGCGACTGGATGCAGCCGATGGCGAACATGAAGCCGCGCGCCGAGTTGGCCCAGTCGGCGCCAATGGCCAGCACGCTGGCAATGTCGAACGCGCTGACGATCTTGCCGCTGGCGCCCAGCTTGATCTTGTCGCGCAGGTTCAGGCCGACCAGGGTGTTGTGCACGAACAGCAGCCCTTCGCGCAGCGGTACGCCAATGTGGTCGGTGAACTCCACCGGCGCTGCGCCTGTGCCGCCTTCCTTGCCGTCGACGACGATGAAGTCGGGCAGGATGCCGGTTTCCAGCATGGCCTTGGCGATGCCCATGAACTCCCACGGGTGGCCCAGGCAGAACTTGAAACCTACCGGTTTGCCGCCAGACAGTTCACGCAGTTGGGCAATGAACTGCATCATCTCGATGGGGGTGGAGAAGGCGCTGTGGCGCGATGGCGATATGCAGTCTTCGCCCATCAGCACGCCGCGGGTTTCGGCAATTTCCCGGGTCACCTTGTGCTTGGGCAGGATGCCGCCATGGCCGGGCTTGGCGCCCTGGCTCATCTTGATCTCGATCATCCGCACCTGCGGGCTGCGCGCTTGGGTGGCGAAGCGTTCGGGGTCGAAGCGCCCGTCCGGCGTGCGGCAGCCGAAATAGCCGCTGCCCAGTTCCCAGACCAGGTCGCCACCGTGCTCGCGGTGATAGGGGCTGATGCTGCCTTCGCCGGTGTCATGGTGGAAATTGCCCAGCTTGGCGCCTTGGTTGAGGGCGCGGATGGCGTTGGCGCTGAGCGAGCCAAAGCTCATCGCCGATATGTTGAAGATCGACGCCGAGTATGGCTGGCTGCACTGCGGCCCGCCGACGATGACCCGGAAGCTGGCCGGGTCGGCCAATGGCGCCGGGCGCATGGAGTGGCCGATGAATTCGAAGCCGGACTCGTACACGTCGATCAGGGTGCCGAAGGGCTTGTCCGAGGCTTCGTTCTTCGCCCGTGCATACACCAGCGAGCGCTGGGCGCGGGAGAACGGCAGGGCGTCGCTGTCTGCCTCCAGCAGGTACTGGCGGATTTCCGGGCGAATGGCCTCGACCAGATAGCGGATGTTGCCCAGGATCGGGTAGTTGCGGCGTACTGCGTGGCGTTGCTGCAACAGGTCGAACAGGCCGATCAGGCTGAGGATGGCGGTGCTCAGGGTGAACGGCCACAACCATTCGTGGTGGGTGAAGGGCAGGCTCGCCAGGGTGAACAGCACACAGGCGGCGAAGAAGGCATAGCGACTGAGAAGTGACAGGCTCATACAGGGTCCTTGCGATGGCGCGGTCAGGCTCAGGGCCTGGGGCAAACCCCGACCATAGCCAAGTTGCACGGCTGTGCAAATTAAAATCGGGGTAGCGAAAATCATTCTCGCCAAGCCTTGTGCTGGCTGTACTGGCCCTATCGCCGGCAAGCCGGCTCCCACAGGGATAGAGCATGGCTCAAGGTCGATGCGGTCGAGGTGGGAGCTGGCTTGCCGGCGATAGGGCCAGTACCGCAAAAAAGCATTCAGATAGTGTCGCGCAGCAGCTTCTGCCGCCAGCTTTCCTGCTCTTGTGTCGGCGCTTCGACCAGGTACGAATAGTGCCCGGCCACCCGCACCGCCACCGGCACCCCGTCGCGATACAACAGGCGGTTGCCACTCACCGCCGGCACTTTTACCCCCGGCAGCAGCGACCCGATCAGGTTCAGCGGGTCACTGGCACTCACCACCACCAGTGCCCCGTCCAATTCACGCTTGCGCACCTGCCGCAGCAGCCCCACCGCCTCCGGCAGGGCGAACTGTTCGCCGGCCAGCCCGGCAATGAAACGCCCGCCACGAATCTCGCCACGCGCTTCCAGCCTGTGATAGCAGCGCAGCAGTTCGCGCCAGGGCGGCAGCACATCGCTTTCGCGCTCCAGCAGGCGCCAGCACACCACGCCATAGCGCCGAAGCAGGGCCCGGGCGATGTGCTCCAGGCGCTGGCTGTCGTCTACAGCGCCCCTGCGCAGCAAGGCCCAGCGCCCGGCATGGGACATGCTGCTGGACAGCGGCGGGTGGCCGCGTCGGCTGTTGCGTGATGTGCGTTTCGCCGCCGGGGTGATCAGGCTGCGCAGGCCGGTGAAGCTGTCGGCCCCTACCAGGCCTGCGCCTACCAGCTCTTGCAAGGCCGTTTCCAGTTCGCTGGGCAGCAGGTGGGCATCGTGTGTCAGCTCGTCGAAGAACAGCGCGCCATGTGCGTTCAGCACCTCGTGGACGCGTTGCGCCCGTGCGCCGAGGCTATCCAAGGTTGGCACGGGAGCAAGGCTGCGCCACAACCCAAGATGCTCGCGCGGCAACAGCACCAGCGGTGTGCTCGACAAGGTGTTGCTCGACACGGTCGCCGCCAGCCGGCTCCAGGCGAACTGCCCGCTACGGCAGGCATCGTCGAGCCAGTGCGGGCTGTAGTCCTTGATACGTGCCGGCAGCAGTTCGGCCTCCCAGGCTCCGGCTGCACTCGGGAACCCTTGCAACTGGCCAAGTACCTCGGCCACGGCTTGCGGGCCGCGCAGGCGCGTGTCGTCAGCCAGGTGCTGCCAGTCGAACAGAAAGCGCATGAAGTCCTGCAGGCTGACCGGCTCGATCTCCCGACGCAGGCGTTTGACCGTGTAGCGGTGAATGCGCGCCAGCAAATGGCGCTCGCACCACTGCAATTCGCTTGCGCCGGGGCTGAAATGCCCACGCAGCACATAGCCTTCGGCCTCCAGGCGGGCCAGGGCCTGTTCGATGGCCGGCAGCGGTTTGCCAAGTGCTGCCGCAATCTGCGCACGGGTCAGCGGGCCATGGCCGCTAAGGCGGGCTCGCAGCAGTTCGACCAGCGCAATGTCTGGCTCGATGGCCTGATCGAAGCCTGGCAGTGCCTGCAACGCAGGTTCCACCCGGGAGCCGGGATACAGCACTTGCAGCAGGCTCAACCGCTCACGCGCCAACCACAGCTTTTCATCCACCAGGCGCAAGGCCCGGCCGGCCTTGGCCAACTGCCTGAGCAGCAGCTCCCAGCTGGCATTGCCCTGTACTTCGTCCTGGCTGATGGCCCCCAGGCCCATCAACGCTTCATGCATTTCGTCGGCATTGCCCGGTTGTGGCCAGGCCTCGGCTGCGACGGCGGCAATGGCATCGGCGTCCAGCGCGCCCAGGTCGTCGCCGCTCTGCACTTCGCTCCAGCGCCGGTTGAGCACCGCCTGAGTGCGCCGTTCTTCCAGTGGCGCGTCATCCAGGAAGGCATAGGGTCGTGCATTGAGGATGGCCGCCGCCAGCGGCGAAGGGGCGGGCAGATCTTGGCACAGCAGGCGCACCGTGCCGCTTTCCATACGCCGCAAAAGCGCCAGCCAGCCTTCGCTGTCCATCGCCTCGTGCAGGCAGTCGTCGAGGGTTTGCTCGACCAGCGGATGATCGGGAATCTGCCGCTCGCCGACGATGTTCTCCAGGCAGGCGATCTGATCGGGGAATACGGCGGCAATCAGGTCTTCACTCTTCATCCGCTGGATCTGTGGTGCCACCTTGCGACCGCCGACAAAGCGCGGCAGGGCCATGGTCACGCTGGCGTTCCAGCGCCAGCGCACGCCAAACAGCGGCGCATCGAGCAGCGCCTGGACAAGGATCGGCTCGGCGCTGCGGCTGTTCAGGTAACGCCACACGTCGTCCAGTTCGAAACTGTGGCTGGAGGACAGCGACAGCACGATGGCGTCCTCGCTGGCCGCCGCCTGCAACTCGAAGTTGAAGGTGCGGCAGAAGCGCTTGCGCAGGGCCAGGCCCCAGGCGCGGTTGATGCGGCTGCCGTAGGGCGAATGGATGATCAGCTGAGTACCGCCGGACTCATCGAAGAAGCGCTCCATCACCAGCGTGTCCTGCGAGGGCAGGGCGCCGAGCACTTCGCGGGTGCGGGCCAGGTAGTCGAGCAGCTGCCCAGCGGCGGCTTCGTCCAGTTCGAAGGTGGCCTGCAACCATGCCAGCACCTCGGCCTGGTTGTTGTCAGCCAGCTGTTGGTCGATCTGCGCCTGCAGCCGGGCCACCGCGGCAGACAGCTCGTCGCTGCGCCCTGGCGCCTCGCCCAGCCAGAATGGAATGGTCGGTGGCAGGCCATGGGCATCCTCCACCCGCACCCGGCCCGGTTCGACGCGCAGGATGCGATAGGAAGCATTGCCCAGCTGGAAGATATCGCCGGCGATGCTTTCCACCGCAAAGTCTTCGTTGACGCTGCCGATGTTCAGCGCCTGGGGTTCGAGCAGCACGGCGTAGTCGGCGTTGTCGGGGATGGTGCCGCCGCTGGTCAGGGCGGTCAGCTGGCTGCCGCGGCGGCCACGCAGGGTGCCGCTCACCGCATCGCGGTGCAGGTAGGCACTGCGCACGCCCTGGCGGCCGTTGTAGCCCTCGGCGAGCATGCGCAGCAGGGCCTGGTAATGTTGCTGGTCGAGGTCGGCGTAGGGTGTGGCCTGGCGCAGGCAGTCGAACAGGGCCTGTTCGTGCCAGGGCTGGTTGCTGGCTTCGGCGACGATCTGCTGGGCCAGCACGTCCAGCGGCGCCCGGGGAATGTGCAGTTCATCCAGCTCGCCCCGGCGTATGCAGTCGAGCAGGGCCACGCATTCGATCAGGTCATCGCGCGAGGTCGGGAACAAGCGCCCCTTGGGCACGCCATCGACCTGGTGTCCGGCACGGCCGACCCGCTGCAGCAAGGCCGCGATCGAGCCTGGCGAAGCGATCTGGCAGACCAGGTCGATGTCGCCGATATCGATGCCCAGCTCCAGCGATGCAGTGGCCACCAGCACCTGCAGTTGGCCGTTCTTCAGACGTTGTTCGGCATCCAGGCGTAGCTCCTTGGCCAGGCTGCCGTGGTGCGCGGCAACCGCCTCCTTGCCCAGGCGGTCGCTGAGGTGGCGGGTGATGCGCTCGGCCAGGCGTCGGGTGTTGACGAACACCAGGGTGGTGCGGTGTTCGCGCGCCAGGGTGGCCAGGCGGTCATAGATCAGGCCCCAGACATCGGTGGCCATCACTACACCCAGTGGCACTGGCGGCACCTCGATGGCCAGGTCGCGCTGCCGAGCATGGCCGACATCGACGATTGCGCAGGGGCGGCCGTTGCCGACCAGAAATTGCGCCACCCGCTCGACCGGGCGTTGCGTGGCCGACAGGCCGATGCGCCGCAACGGCCGGTTGCACAGGGCCTGCAGGCGCTCCAGGGTCAGTGCCAGGTGGGCGCCCCGCTTATTGCCTGCCAGGGCATGGATTTCGTCGACGATCACCGTGTGCACGCTGGCCAGGCCTTTACGGCCAGAAGCCGAGCCCATCAGCACGTAGAGCGATTCGGGGGTGGTCACCAGGATGTGCGGCGCCAGCTTGCGCATGGCGGCACGCTCCTTCTGCGGGGTGTCGCCGCTGCGCACGGCGGTGGTGATGCGCGGGGCGTTCAGGCCCTGGTCCGCGATGGCCTGGCTGATGCCTTCGAGCGGGGCTTGCAGGTTCAGGCGGATATCGTTGGACAGCGCCTTGAGTGGCGAAACGTAGACCACCTGGGTTTGCGCTGGTAGCTCGCCCTGGTGCTCCAGGCCTTGGCGGAACAGTTCGTCGAGCACGGCCAGGAACGCGCTGAGGGTCTTGCCCGAACCGGTCGGCGCGGCCAGCAGCATCGACTGGCCCGCATGGATCAACGGCCAGGCCTGGGCCTGGGCATCGGTCACCGTGGCGAAGTGGCGACGGAACCAGGTGCGCACGGCGGGGTGGAACAGCTCGAGCACCGGGTGGTGTTTGGCGGGCAGGTTCATGTTGTTGGTTATGGAGGGTGTGGGGCGGGTTGGCAAGGGGCCGTTCGTCTGGCCGGTCGGCTCTATCCTGTGCCGGCCCTTTCGCGGGCATGCCCGCTCCCACAGGTACTGCGTTGCTCTCAAGAGCTGTGGAGGACTTGTGGGAGCGGGCGCGCCCGCGAAAGGGCCGGCACAGGAAACACTGGCCTTGTCAGGCCAGGAACCCCATGGGATCCTCCCCGGCCATTGTTTCAGGTGAGCCCAGCCCATGCCCAACACCATCCGCATCGCCGCCGCCCTGCTGATCGACCCCCAAGGCCGCACCCTGCTGGTACGCAAACGCGGCACCCAGGCCTTCATGCAGCCCGGTGGCAAGATCGATGCTGGCGAAACCCCGGTGCAGGCGCTGGTGCGTGAGCTGCATGAGGAGCTGGGCCTGCACATCGACCCGGCCCAGGCCGTGCACCTGGGCCAGTTCAGCGCCCCGGCCGCCAACGAGCCGGGCTTCGAGGTACAGGCCGAACTGTTCCGTGTCGACAGCGCCGCAGCCGTGCTGCCGGCCGCGGAGATCGAGGAGGTGGTGTGGCTGGCCGCTGACCAGGCACCCGCCATGCAGCTGGCACCCCTGACCCGCGACCTGATCCTGCCGCTATACCGCCAGGCCGTCAGCGCACCGCGCTGACACCATCGAGGGTGGCGAACGAGGTGTCCTTCGCCGTCAGCAGGAAGTCGCGCATGTATGGCGCATCGAGCATGTCGGTGCGCACGGCGGCATAAAGCGTGGCGAACAGGCCTTTTTCACCCAGGCGCTTGCCCTTCACATACCCGCGCGAACTGTACTCGTGCAGCGCCCAGTGCGGCATGCCGCACACGCCACGGCCGCTGGCCACCAGTTGCATCATCATCACCGTCAGCTCCGAGGTGCGCACCGCGGCGGGCTCGATGTCGGCCGGCTCCAGGAAGCGGGTGAAGATGTCCAGGCGGTCGCGCTCCACCGGGTAGGTGATCAGGGTCTGGTCAAGCAGGTCCTGCGGCACGATGTAGGGCTTGCTGGCCAACGGATGCTGGTTGGCCACCGCCAGCATCGCCTCGTAGGTGAACAGCGGCACGTAGGTGATGCCCGCCAGGTCCAGCGGGTCGGAGGTCACCACCAGGTCAAGGTCACCGCGGGCCAGGGCCGGCAGTGGGGCGAAGGCAAAGCCGGAGGCCAGGTCCAGCTCCACCTCCGGCCAGGCGTCACGGAACTGGTCGATGGTCGGCATCAGCCACTGGAAGCAGCTGTGGCATTCGATGGCCATGTGCAGGCGCCCGGCGGTGCCACCGGCCAGGCGCGCGATGTCACGTTCGGCGCCGCGCAGCAGCGGCAGGGTGGCATCGGCCAGTTGCAGCAGGCGCAACCCGGCGCTGGTGAAGCGGATCGGCTTGGTCTTGCGCACGAACAGCGGCAGGCCCAGGCGCTCTTCCAGCTCCTTGAACTGGTGCGACAGCGCCGACTGGGTCAGGTGCAGGCGCTCGGCGGCCTCCACCAGGCTGTCGGCCTCGCGCAGGGCATGAAGGGTTTTCAGGTGACGGATCTCCAGCACAGCTGACTCCGGTGTATGGACTTGAGGAAACAGGGAATGAGTTGAGTTTCCCTCATGTTGCCGCGCCTGTCGACTGGGCGTACCGCCGCACCGCCTGGCGGGAGTCATCAAACTGTCACTGAACTGTGGCAGCGCGCCCGAACAGAATTCATCAGACTCGCGCTCTACTGGGGATCTGCATTCTGGTGTTTCTTTCATGCGGGCTTTTTGGCTTTTTCTTTTCTTTGTATTCGGCGTACCTGCGAGTTTCGCTGAACAGCGTTGTGACGCCCACGTGCCGGTGCAGCGTGCCGAACTGGGTGCGGTCAGCCTGGTGTATCAGAGCGTCGGTGCGCCACGCGACCCGGCCTTGCTGCTGGTGATGGGCCTTGGCGGGCAGCTGATCCACTGGCCGGACGACGTGGTCGAAGCGTTGTGCCGCCAGGGCTTTCGGGTGATTCGCTATGACAACCGCGATGTCGGCCTGTCACGCTGGAGCCAGCTGCCACCGTCGGCCAACCTCGCGGTCGAACTGCTGCGCTACAAGCTGGGCTTGCCGGTGGCTGCGCCCTATACGCTGACCGACATGGCGGACGATGGCCTGCGCCTGATGGATGCGTTGGGCGTGCGCCAGTTTCATGTGCTGGGGGTGAGCATGGGCGGCATGATTGCCCAGCACCTGGCCGCCATGGCGCCCGAGCGCGTGCGCAGCCTGACGCTGGTCATGTCCAGTTCAGGGGCGGCGGGGTTGCCAGCGCCGGATCCGGCGCTGGTGCAGTTGCTGGCCCGGCGCAGCGCGCCGAACCGCGAAGTGGCCATCGAACAGCAGGCCGACCTGCTGGCGGCGCTGGGTAGCCCCGAGGTGCGTGACGACCGTGCGGCCTTGCTGCAGCAGGCGGCGGTGGCCTATGACCGGGCGTTCAACCCGGAGGGGGCCAAGCGCCAGATCATGGCGATACTGGCCGAGCCGAGCAGGGTCGAGTTGCTGAACCAGTTGCGGGTGCCGACCCTGGTAGTGCATGGCACGGCCGACCCGTTGCTGCCGGTGATGCATGGCGTGCATCTGGCGGCGCATATCCAGGGCAGCCAGCTGCGCTTGATACCGGGGTTGGCGCACCGCTTCCAGGAGCCGTTCAAGGCGCCGTTGCTGGGGGCGGTGTTGCCTTACCTGCAGGCACATCGGCAGGATGTCACGCATATCGCAGGGCTCTGAATCGGCGTTGGCCTCTTCGCGGACACGCCCGCTCCCACAGGGAATGCACCCGCTTTCAATCATGTGCAATACCTGTGGGAGCGGGCGTGCCCGCGAAGAAGTCTACGCCGATGCAACTCAGTGCATCCGCACCCACAAGGTCACCAACACGGTCGCGGCCATCAGCCAGGCCACCGTGGCCAATGCCAGCGATGCCTCCAGGCGCATGCGGTCGACCAGTACATACAAGGTCGCCAGATACACGAAGTACGGAATGATCGACCACATGCCGAACAGGATGGTGGTCTTCAGGTCGGCAATGCTGCGCCCTTTGCCGACGATGTAGTGGGCAATCAGGGCGAAGGTGGGGAACAGCGGCACCAGCCCGGCGATGTAGTAATTGCGCGTCTTCGACAGCACCGCCAGCAGCACCACCACGCCAGCGCCCAGGGCAGCTTTGAATACCAGGTCCACGTTGTCTTTCCAGGTTGGGGTTGAGGTCAGCCGAGGCCGTATTTCTTCACTTTGTCGAACAGCGTGGTCTTGGCCATGCCCAGCTCCTGGCTGGCCTGGCTCAGGTTGCCACCGGTGCGTTGCAGGGCATCGCCGAGCAGGTTGCGCTCGAACGCTTCCACCGCTTCGGCAAAGCCCAAACCTTGGCTGGCACCACCGCTGGGGCCTTTCTTGAACGCTGGCAGGCCGAGGGCATAGCGTTCGGCGACGTTGCGCAGTTCACGCACGTTGCCCGGCCAGTCGTGGGCCATCAGGCGCGACAAGGTCTGGCTGTCCAGCGCAGGCGTTTCGCGGTCGAAGCGCAGGGCCGACTGCTGCAGGAAGTGTTCGAACAGCTGCAGGATGTCTTCGCGGCGCTCGCGCAGCGGCGGCAGCTCCAGGGTCACCACGTTCAGCCGGTAATACAGGTCGCTGCGGAACTGGCCGCTCTGGCCCATGGCATCCAGGTCGGACTTGGTGGCCGCGATCACCCGGCAGTCCACTGGAATGCTCTGGTTCGAGCCCAGCCGCTCCAGGGTGCGCTCCTGCAGCACGCGCAACAGCTTGATCTGCAGGTTGATCGGCATGCTCTCCACTTCGTCGAGGAACAGCGTGCCGCCGTTGGCGTGTTCGATCTTGCCGATGCGGCGTTTGCCGGCACCGGTGAAGGCGTTGGCTTCGTGGCCGAAAATCTCGCTTTCGAACAGGTTTTCCGGCAGGCCGCCACAGTTCAGTGCCACGAACGGCTGGCCCTGGCGGCGGCTGAAGTCGTGCAGGCAGCGGGCGACCAGTTCCTTGCCGGTACCGGTTTCGCCTTCGATCAGCACGTTGGCCGAGGTATCGGCGACGTTGGCGATCAGTTCGCGCAGGTGCTCCATGGCCGGCGAGCGGCCAATGATGCGCCCCTCCAGGCTGCTTTGTTCGGCCAGCTGGCGGCGCAGGGCCACCACTTCGCGCGACAGCCCGCGCTGCTCAAGGGCGCGGCGCACCACGTCGACCAGGCGCTCCGGGGAGAAGGGTTTTTCCATGAAGTCGTAGGCGCCATTGCGCATGGCGCCGACCGCCATGTCGATATCGCCGTGGCCGGTGATCAGTACCACCGGCAGGCTGCGGTCGCGGGCCTTGAGGCGGTTGAGCAGCTCCAGGCCATCGATGCCCGGCAGGCGGATATCGCTGACGACGATGCCGGCGAAGTCGTCGCCGATGCGCTCCAGCGCCTGCTCGGCGCTGCCCACGCCTTCGCAGGCGATGTCTTCCAGGGCCAGCGCCTGTTGGCAGCCGAGCAGCACATGCGGGTCGTCTTCGACGATCAGGACGGTAAGAGGCGCTTGGTTCATGGGTGCTCTGCCGATTCGCTAGGGGGTGAGACCAGGGGCAGGGCCAGGACGAAGGCCGTGCCGCCGCTGGCGGGGTGCTCGACGTTGAGGCTGCCCTTGGCGGCGGCGGCAAGGCTCGCCGACAGGGTCAGGCCCAGGCCCAGGCCGTGTTCGCCCGGTTTGGTGGTGAAGAAAGGTTCGAACAGGTGCTTGCGCGCCTCGGCGTCGATGCCGTGGCCATTGTCGCGCACCTGCAAACGGTACTTGTCGCCCTGCAGCTCGCCTTCCAGCCACAGTTGCGGCAGCGGCTGGGCGGCCATGGCATCCAGGGCGTTGCCGATCAGGTTGACCAGGATCTGCTCCAGGCGGGTCTGGTCGATGGCCAGCTGCTGGTCCTCGAACTGATTGTGCAGCTGCAGGTGACAGGCGCTGATGCGGTTGGCCAGCACCTGCAGGGTAGCGTCCACCGCCTTGGCCAGCGAGGCCTGGCCGCTGTCGTCACTGCGTCGGGCGAACGAGCGTAGGCTGGCGGTGATGCGGCCCATGCGGTCGATCAGGTCGTTCATGGTGCGCAAGTTGGTGCTGGCGGTTTCCAGTGCCCCGCGCTCGAGGAAGCGCACGGTGTTGCCGGACAGCGTGCGCAGCGCGGCCAGTGGCTGGTTCAGTTCGTGGGCAATGCTGGTGGACATCTGCCCGATGGCGGCCAGCTTGCCGGCCTGTACCAGCTCATCCTGGGCGTGCCGCAAGGTCTGCTCGGCATGCCGGCGCTCGCGAATCTGGCCCTTGAGGCGTTCGTTGCTGGCACGCAGGTCGGCCGTGCGTTCGGTAATCCGTCGCTCCAGCTGGCTGTTGGCTTCCTGCAGGGCCTCGCGGGCTGCCAGGCGGGTGGCGATGACCTTGCGCCGTTCGTTCCAGGCGATGCCGAGGATCGCCAACAAGGCGAAGGCCACGCCCACCAGGATGCCCTGTACCATGGATTCGCGGCGCAGGTCCTGCAGCGGGGTCAGCAGGGTGAAATGCCAGGGCGTGTCGACCAGGCGCCGGGTCTGGGCCAGGTAGGCCATTTCGCGGGCCTTGCCCTGTGCGGTTTCGCTGTTGGCCGGGAAGGTCAGCTTTTCCACACCGTCGGCCAGGGTTTCACGGGCCAGGGGCTGCAGCTCGTTCAGCGGCCACCAGTAGTATTGCAGGCTACGGGCCAGGCGCTCCTTGATCTGCGGGGTCAGCGGGCGTACCGACTTCAGGCGCCGGGCCGGGTCGCTGGAGAGGATGATGATGCCGTTCTCGTCGCTGACGAACGCTTCCAGGCGGGCACGCTGCCAGCGCTCCTCGAGGGTGTCCAAGCGCACTTTGATCACCGCCACGCCAATGATCTTGCCGTGCTCCTCCAGGCCGTGGGCCAGGTAATAGCCGGCCTCGCCGGTGGTGCTGCCGATCCCGTAGAAACGCCCGGGTTCGCCGCGCACGGCGGTCTGGAAGTAGGCACGGAATGAAAGGTCTTCGCCGAGGAACGAGTCGGCATCGCGCCAGTTGCTGGTGGCCTGGACCCGGCCATTGGTGTCGAGGACGAAGATGGCCCGGCTGCGGCTGCGCCGGTTCAGGCCTTCGAGGTATTCGTTGACGATCTGCCGCGAGCCGCCATCAGGGTCGGTGAGCAGGTGCGAGACGCTGTCTTCCAGTTCCAGCAGGCTCGGCAGGTAGGTGTACTTGCTGATTTCGCTCTCGACCGTGCGCGCGTGCAGCTCCAGCTGGCGCTCGCCGTTTTCGCTGAGGGTGCGGATACCGTTGCTCTCGCTGATCAGGTAGCCAGCCATTCCCAGGCCGACCATCAGCAGGATGATCAGTGGCGGCAACAGCAATTGGCGGAGCAGGCGGGATTTCACGGCAGGCTTGGCAGGGAGAAGAAGCGAAGGATCGCATTTCATCACAGTGGCCTTGTCACGACCAGCGCCTGCTGCCCGAAAGGGCAGCGGCGCCGACCGCTTCATTGAAGCAAAATCAGTGTTGCAGGATCTTGCTGAGGAAGTGCTGGGTACGCTCGTGGCGGGCGCTCGGGTTGCCGAAGAAGTCTTCCTTCTGGCAATCCTCGATGATGTTGCCCTTGTCCATGAAGATCACGCGGTTGGCCACCTTGCGGGCGAAGCCCATTTCGTGGGTCACGCACATCATGGTCATGCCTTCGTGGGCCAGTTCGACCATCACGTCCAGTACTTCGTTGACCATTTCCGGGTCCAGCGCCGAGGTCGGTTCGTCGAACAGCATGACGATCGGGTCCATCGACAGGGCGCGGGCGATCGCCACGCGCTGCTGCTGGCCGCCGGACAGCTGGCCGGGGTGCTTCTTGGCGTGGGCACCGAGGCCGACACGGTCGAGCAGGGCCAGGCCCTTCTTGGTCGCCTCCGCTTCGCTGCGGCCAAGCACCTTGCGCTGGGCAATGGTCAGGTTCTCGGTGATGGACAGGTGCGGGAACAGCTCGAAGTGCTGGAACACCATGCCGACGCGCGAACGCAGCTTGGGCAGGTTGGTCTTGGGGTCGGCGATCGAGGTGCCGTCGACCACGATGTCACCTTTCTGGAACGGCTCCAGGGCGTTGACGCACTTGATCAGGGTGGACTTGCCCGAGCCCGACGGGCCGCATACCACCACCACTTCACCCTTCTTGACCTCGGTGCTGCAGTCGGTCAGTACCTGGAAGTCCCCGTACCACTTGTTGACGTTCTTGATGGAAATCATACGGTGATCCTTTTTTGCAGGCGCTTGACCAGCCACGAAGCGGAGAAGCTGATGAGGAAGTACACGACACCGGCGAAGATCAGGAACTCATGGGAGCGCCCGATGATGTCGCCGTTGGAGCGTGCCGAGTTGAGGAAGTCCACCAGGCCCACGGTGTATACCAGCGAGGTGTCCTGGAACAGGATGATGCTCTGCTGCAGCAGCAGCGGGGTCATCTTGCGGAAGGCCTGGGGCAGGATGATCAGGCGCATGGTCTGGCCGTAGGTCATGCCCAGCGCCTGGGCGGCGCCCATCTGGCCCTTGGAGATCGACTGCACGCCGGCGCGGACGATTTCGCAGAAGTACGC
The DNA here is from genome assembly GCF_002113245.1 of Pseudomonas sp. B13(2017). Taxonomy (NCBI): domain Bacteria; kingdom Pseudomonadati; phylum Pseudomonadota; class Gammaproteobacteria; order Pseudomonadales; family Pseudomonadaceae; genus Pseudomonas; species Pseudomonas sp. B13(2017). The sequence goes on along the minus strand of NZ_NEJX01000008.1, from coordinate 95,665 downwards.
GGCCTCGAACATCATGAATGCCACCACGCAGGAGGTGAAGGCACCCACCGGGGTGTCCTCGCCGGTGATCCAGCGCAGCACGAACGGTACCGCCAGGTAGAACCAGGTAATTACCAGCAGCAGCGGGATCGAGCGGAAGTAGTTGACGTAGGCGCCGGCCACGTTCGACAGCAGCTTGCTCGACGACAGGCGCATCAGGGCCAGGATGGTCCCCAGCACAATGCCGCCGACCACGCCCATGACCATCAGCTGCAGGGTCATGACCATGCCTTCCCACAGGGCAGGCAGGGCCGGGATGATTTCGCTGAAATCCATGTCCATTTATTTGCCCCCTACGGAAATCAGGCCGGGCACCGAGACTTTCTTCTCGACCATGCGCATCAGCAGCATCAGGCCCATGTTCAGGGTGAAGTAGATCAGCGTGGCCAGGGTGAAGGCCTCGAACAGGTTGGCCGAGAATTCGGCGGTCTGCTTGGTTTGTGCCAGCAGTTCCATCAGGCCGATCAGCGACGCCACCGACGAGTTCTTGAACACGTTCAGGAATTCCGAGGTGAGCGGCGGAATGATGATCCGGTAGGCTTGCGGCAGCAGCACGTTGGTGTAGATCTGCGACAGGCTGAAGCCCATGGCGCGGGCGGCGGCTTCCTGGCCACGGGGCAGCGCCTGGATGCCGGTACGCACCTGTTCGCACACGCGGGCGGCGGTGAACAGGCCCAGGCAGATGACCACGCTGATCAGCGCCGAGGTGGTCGGGTTGAGGTCCTGCTTGAACCATTCCTGCAGGCCTTCTGGCAGCAGGTCCGGCACCAGGAAGTACCAGATGAACAGCTGCACCAGCAGCGGTACGTTGCGGAACAGCTCCACGTAGGCGGTGGCGATACCTGCTACCACACGGTTCGGCACGGTACGCATGACACCGAGGACCGAGCCCAGCAGCAAGGCGATGATCCAGGCGGAGATGGCGATGGCGATGGTCCAGCCCAGGCCGGTGACATACCAGTCCAGATAGGTTTCGCTGCCCACGCCGGTGGACTTGAAGAACACGCCCCAGTCCCAGTTGTAATTCATCGGGATTTCCCCTCAGACGATTGTTTCACGGGCACCTTCGAGCATCCGAGAGCGCTTGGCGCCCTCGGATGAAAGGTTAGACACTAATGAGTGGCCTGCAGTATTGATTGGTGCTGTTGAGCACCAGGCCACTATCTGAGAGTCAGGACTTCTTCTCGTCCGCAGCCTTGTCGGTCGGCTCGGCGATCAGTTTCTTAAGCTCGTCGCTCATCGGGAACTGCAGGTTCAGGCCCTTTGGCGGGATTGGCTGCTGGAACCACTTGTCGTAGCTCTTGTTGACTTCGCCCGACTTGAAGTAGCCGACGATGGCGTCATCGACCGCTTTCTTGAAGGCCGCGTCATCCTTGCGCACCATGCAGCCGTAGATTTCGTACGACTGCGGGGTACCGGTGATGACCCAGTCCGACGGCTTGCGAGCCTTGGCCATTTCGCCGGCGAGCAGGGCGTCGTCCATCATGAAGGCCACGGCGCGGCCGCTTTCGAGCATATTGAAGGCTTCACCGTGGTCCTTGGCGGAAATCACGTTCATCTTCATCTGCTTGTCGGCGTTCATCGCCTTGAGGATGCGCTCGGAGGTGGTACCGGCGGTGGTCACCACGTTCTTGCCGGCCAGGTCCGGGAAGTCCTTGTATGCCGGCTGACCGTCCTTGACCTTGGTCAGCAGGCGGGTACCGACTTCGAAGATGCCGACCGAGAAGCCGACCTGCTGCTGGCGCTCGACGTTGTTGGTGGTGGAGCCGCACTCGAGGTCCACGGTGCCGTTCTGCACCAGCGGGATGCGGGTCTGGGAGGTGACGAGGTTGTAGCGGACCTTGATGTCCGTGCCCAGCTGCTTCTTCAGGGCGTCGACGACAGCCATCTGGATGTCATGCGAGTAGCCCACGGGCTCGGGCTTGCCGGCCAGGTAGGAAAACGGGATGGAGGAGTCGCGGTGGCCCAGGGTGATGGTGCCCGAATCCTTGATCTTCTTCAGGGTGCCGGTCAGTTCTTCGGCCATGGCCGGCGAAGCGATCACAGCGGCCGCGATGGCGGCGCCCAGCAATTGACGAACGATGCGCATCAAATTTTCCTCGACGTGTTTGTTTTTTTTATGGAGCCGTTGGCGGACTCTTCGTTCAACGAATACAGAAATAAACGATTGCATTCGGCTACCAAGTGTAGAGCATGAGTCGTGCCAAGCCCTGTGTTCGATGATAACGCCGCGAATTTGCTGGGAATCAATCTTTTTTGACCATTGTATGACGGTGAGTTTCGTGCGCATTTCCGAACGAATTGTTTTCGGTCATTCGGAAATCCGAACGCATATCTCGTCACACGCTGCCGCTACCAACCCGGTCAGGCCACGGTCCAGGCAGCCTGACCGGGCAGCGTTCGAGGATCAGCGCTGAAGCGGGCGGTCCACGTCAGCCAACCTGGCACGTGCCCACGCCTCGGCCGTCAAACGGCGAATCAAGGTTGATTCTTCTGCCGCCAGTTCGTGCATCAGTGATCTGGCGCGTTCTTCGTAGTCGCCTTCCTGGCCCGCCGTGGCCTGCGCTTCGAGCGCTTCCATCCGATCGTGGTAAGGCCCGGCCATCGCCTCGAAACGCTCCGCATAGGCTTCACGCAGGTAGGTTTGCCAATAGGGGCGGGCGGCGAGCGCATCCAGCATGGGTAACGATTCGTAGGTGCCCAGCACTTCCAGTTGCGCATCGTTCAGGTCTGCGGACGTCACATGCGCGTACGAAGCGAAATGCATTTCATCGGGCGGTACTGGCAGGTCGAGGGCGTCTGCAAGGCGCAAGCGATAGAACAGGCGGACTTCGATTTCATCCGTCCTGCGCCCTGCCTGGCGCAAGCGCTGGACATGGCGATTGGCAATGGCATCCAGCAGGTCGAGGCGATGCAACTGCTCCCCCAGGTGCAGCAAGCTTGTTTCTCTCATTGCAGCAGGTACGCCTTCGACGCCCTGATAAGCCATGACGCCGACTTCCATCTGGTTGAGCATCAGCAGCAGGCGGTCATCGCAGCTGCGTGGTCCATCGGCCTCGCGAAACAACTGTTCACGCAGCGCTTCGTTGTTTTCGCAGGCTTCCAGGATATGCCAGGCGCGCCGACGATAATGGCGAGGATTGTCCTGGAAGTCCTCGCTTTGGGCGAAGTCGGCCAGGAACCGGAACATGCCTGCCGAACCAGGCTCCTCTATCAGGCGGTCCCAGGCTGCCTCGCGTTGAGCGCGGAGCAGCTCGTTCCTGGACGCTATCCAATTGGCGCGGGTGTCCTCGTCGATCACCCCATGTGTGTAGCTGGCGCTGCCCCTGCCACCGGCATCGGTGACGCCGCGCGCTTCGTCGAGGTACTCGATACTGCTTTCGCTCAAGGGGTTGTCGTGCAGGTTGAGACGCTGCAGACGCAGGCGCAGCCCGCGCATTTCCCGCTGTAGCTCGCTGATCCTGTTGTCGCGCAGATCGACATGGGCGCGCATCGTTATCAACTGGTGAATCTGGCTGATGTCTGCCTGGCCCGTGGCGCGCAGCTGCAGGTCACGCACATGCGGCAACGCCGACAGGTCAGGCAAACCATTGAGCGGGTTGTAGCTCAGTATCAGCGTATCGAGGCGCTGCAGTTGGGCCAGGCGGTTGCTTGCCGTCTGGTCCAGGGTGATCCGGTTGTTGCCAAGGTTCACGCGTCGGAGCTGGGTAAGGCTTTCGATACCCTCGGGCACCTGGGTCAGCCGGTTGCCGCTGAGGTCCAGATCGACGATGTTGGGAAAACGCCTTAGGAATTGGGCATCGATGTGTTCCAGATGCATGTCGCGCAATGTCAGCCGGCGCACATGCCCGTATTCGATGCCTGCTGGCAACGCTGGCAGTGTCGGTACGGACTCACCGTCTATGAACAACTCGTACTGGTCGTTGCCATCCACCAGCTTGCGCCGCCAGCTGCGGCGGAGGGCATCGACGATACGGCGGCGGCGGATGGCGTCGACCGGCGACTGCCAGTCGGCCTGCCAGGCCCGTAGCGTCTCGCGTAGTTCGCCAAGCTGGCGTTGCAGCATCTGATAATGGCTCCACAGGTTTTCGCCTCGCTGACGCACGGCGTTCAGGTAGGCGTCCAGTTGCAGTTCGCTCAGTGTCGGGAAGATCTGATGGATGCCTTGGCGAATGGCCTGCCTGCTGCTTTCGCCGCCACCGCTGAGTGGGTATCCAAGTCTTCCATCGGCAAAGCGCCTGGGCGGCCGCAGATTGGCACCGATCCGGGGTAGCCCAAGGATTTCCGCCGTGCGTTGCCGATCCTGCACCGCGGCCACAAGGAGTTGCTGACGGAGCTGCCTGGCCTGCAAATTGCGGTTTCCAAGCTTGGTTTTCTGCTGCTCGTCAAAGGTGCGCAGTACCGTTTCGAGCAAGGTACCGCTGGCCAGGTGATTCGCGTCATTGGCCAGCCTGTAGCCGTCTGGTTGTCGCACGATGATCGACACCTGGCTGTTCTGCGTATCTGGGCTTGCATACAACAGGCGACCTTTCCGGTGACCCTCACGCAGTTCCACACGCAATGCGGCCGGCCAGGGTGCTTGGCGCTCGATCAGCCCCATCGCCAGTTTTTCGCTGTCGGCTGTACCCAGCGCCGCCAGGCGCATGCCAAGGCAAGCCCGGTCGATACGGCTGTCCCGCTCATACCAGCGGGCACGTTCCGCCATGCCCAACGGCACACGCCCGGTTGCCTGAAGTTTTTCCAGCTGTGAGGAGCTGCTGTGCTCGATGACTTCCTGGGCCCCCCTCGGTGAGAGGTACCTGAAGGCATTCATCAGTGTTTTCTGCTCATCGGAAACGGCCTGGCGACGGGCGAGCAATTGCTCTTCGAAGGCCAAGCCGCGTAGCCCCGGGTGGTCGGTATGCAATGCGATACGTTCGTGGATGTCGAGCAGCCGCGCTGGCGGTGAGGCGTGTTCCTGGCACAGTTGGCGTAATTGCTCCGTGGAAAAACCGGTGACATCCAGCAGCATGCTGGCGCTCGACTCCTGAAGTTCACCCAGGTGGTTGCCTTGCAACCCCTGCAGCAGTACCGACGCGTTTTCCTCGGATGGGAAGTAGTGAGGAGAGCGAGCCAGTTTGATTTTGCCTTCAGGTAGCGGCCTTGGGGCCAACCCGTCGACAAAAGGTACACGCCGTATTGCCTTTATCGCGCCTGCGCTGGCGCCGGCTAAAACCAGGCCCTGGGCCACGGTGAACAGGTGATCCAGAGCCCCTTGGCGATCACCCAGTTGCCAGTCCTGATAGCCTTCGTAGACCTCGTCCAACATTTGCGCAGCGCTCAGCACCAGCATCAGGTCGCCTACGACGGGTACGACGAATGCAACCAGCCCCAGCAGGTCCAGCCCTGCGCCGAGCATGGCCTGCAAGCGCTTGTGCCTGCTTAGACGGTCTTCCTGATCGGTCGCTACGGCCAGGTAGGCGGCATCGTCGAAGATCCTGGTGATCAGCAACGCCTGCACGTGGGCGAACACATCACCGCTCACGGCAAGGTTGCGCCCGTCTAGTTCCGGGGTGTGCTCCTTTGGCGATGCAGCCAGGGCCCGCGAGAGCGCCTGGTCGAACTCGCTCCTGTCCTGCGCCTTGACGAAACGCCGCAGAAAGGTCTGGAACGACCGGTGTTCGAGGCGCCTGGCAAGGTCGTCGTAGAGCTCGCGCCACGAGTCGTAGAAACGCAGGCTTCGGTCAGGGTCATCAGGGATCCAGACGATAATCTCATCGAGGGCGGAATCTGGCAGCGGTCGCCATTCGAGCGCGATGATGCCGACCATGCACTTGCCCAGCAGATACAGTTGGCGCGGGATCAGGCTGCCTTTGCCATGCACCGGCTGGGCAGGGGTCGCAAGCACGGGAAGCAACCGCAGCAGATCCTGCTCATCCAGTTGGCCCTTGAGCCTGCCTTCATGAAGCGCGGCTCGCATGCGCGAACGAATACCGAGCTGAAACTGCTGTTCCACCTTGATTCGCGCCTGATCCGCTGGTTGGCCTCGGCCTGCTCTGGGTTTGAGGATGCGGTTCAGAAGGGCTTGGTATCGTCCGCCGATGTCCAGCGTGCGGCACAGGCTGGCAAAGCGCTCGAACGTCATCGCCAGGCGCCTGCCCTTTTCGTCTACCAGATACGCCTTGCGCTGCCACCAAGGCTGGGTTTCGTGTGCTTCGAAGTTGTGTAGCGCGGCGGCTAGCAGGCTCTGTCGTGTGGTGTAGGTGATGGTGGGTTGGTAGAGTTTTTCTGCAGCAGAGGGCAACTGAAACGCTTCGCTGATGACCACGTATGCAGACCGAGGGTCGATCTCGCCAAGCCCTTCTGCAAGCAAGGCGCCTTCGAGCAGAGGGACGGCGAACTGTTCAATATCCGGTATCGAGGCAAGCAGATGCTTGAGGCTGTCGGCTGCCTGCTGCTGTTCGCTCAAGGCCTCGCGAAAGGCTTCACGGTGCTGTGTGTCCGCGCGGGTCAACCAGTCAGGAAGCTGCTGCGCGATCAGATGGTCGATGGAGTCGGACGGGATACTTTCGATGGGCGGCACGTGGTGATCTCCAGGGCTGAAAAAGCCACCAGAGCATCACGCTGGGAACCTGGCTTGGCGGTAGATAGTGCTGCGCTGAGCTGCCTGTGGTGCCGCCAGGGGCGTTGACGGCCAGCCGGGAAATCAAGGTTCGAACCATGAGCATTATCTAGTGCCCATACCCGGTGCGCAGGTGTTGAGGTGGCCGCCCATTGCCGCTGGAGACACCACATGACATCCGTTGAATTCCCCCCTGACTCGATCGATACGCTGATTGCCCGCCAGTTGCCCGATTGGCTCACGCATGCCCCAGCCGACCGACGGAGCACTTTCCTGAAGGCCTTGCGCAAACAGGAACAGACCACCCGTAACCTGGGCGAGGTGCTACACAAGATTCCATCGCTGGAAGCGTTTGCCCGGCAACTGCTTACCGCTGGCCTGCAGCAAGCCGGGGTCAGCAATGAGCAGGCGTGGCGTTGGCAGGTGTTCCAGCAGGAATCGAAGTTCCAGCCATCCGTGCAGCCGGGGATACGCAAGGCATACCCTGTCAGTTGGTCTACACGCAATTTGTTGACCGCCGCGCTGCACAACTATCACGTCAACGAGACAAAGGCTGACTCCCTGCGAAAAGCCTATTTCCTGGACGGGAATGGCAGCAGGCTGCCATTGAACTTCGAGGCGTTCGCGAAGCTGTGCCGGCAACTGGATGTGGGTGGAAGATATCAGGCCAAGCTCGATACCTACCTGAAGCCGAGTGATCCACAAGGCGCCGCGCCAGGTCAGGCCGAGCGCGAGGTACACAAACTGTTCGAAGACAATCAGCGCGCGCATTTTCAGGTCGCTGTGTACATGGCTTTGTTCAAGGGCGCGCTGGACGAACGCAGCTATCTGCAACTGTTGCCCTTGTTGGCTGAAACCCCGGTGGTGCCGGCATTGCCCCAGGTGACCACGGCGCGGCAGCTCTATCTGCTGGGGAAATGCATCCGCGGTGTAGTGGCCCTTGAGGTGGCACAGGCAGGCGGCGATGGTATCGAGGGGGTCATTGCCTGGATTCCCGGCGATCCGATCACCCCTGTCGCTCGGTTTGCAACCTGGCAAGCCCTTTACGCCGCACTGGCCGTTCGTTTGCAGAGCCCGGGCTACCGTGCATTCTTCGCTCGGTTTGTCAGTGAGCGGGACCGAGGCCGTTTCTTTACCCTGTTGACCGAGCGCCTGGCGAAGAGAGCGGGTTCGGCTATCGAACTCGACGGTCGCCACCTGGCTGTCAGTGAACCGCTGTACGTCCACCTGCGACGCTTGCAGATAGGCAAGATCTACGACGATGCCCGCCTGCTCGCCGTGCCCACGGGCGACGAAGACCAGCAGGCGCGCAACGAGCGGTTCAATGCCTATGCATCACTGGGGTTGGACCTGCTCAACCTGGCGGGCCTGTTCGTGCCGGTGCTTGGGGAGGCATTGCTGGCGGTGGCTGCGGTGCAGGTGGCTTCTGAAGTCTATGAGGGCTACCAGGACTGGCGTATCGGGGATCGCGAGGGTGCGCTGGACCACCTTTTTGGTGTGGCGGAAAACGTCGCCACCGGTCTGCTCCTTGCCAAGGGCGGTGCGGCAGTGATCCAAGGCTTGAAGCGAGTCGCCTTCGTCGATGGCCTCGTACCGTTATCTGATGGCCTGGGCAAGGTAAGGCTGTGTTCGCCAAGTCTCGAAGGATATGGCGTGGATGCTGCCGAGGCGAAATTGGCCGACGCTGGGGGCGCTTCCGATTACCGTCTGCTGCGCAGTGAAGAATCGGCCTTTCAGGTCTGGGACGATCCGCAGGACGGGATACCGCGTATTCGTCACCCGGACCGCGCCGAGGCATTTGCGCCGTGGGTGGAGGACAACGGCGGTGGTTGGCATCATGCGCTCGAGCAGCCTCAGCGTTGGCAGGGCGCTGCTCGCCTGATGCGGCGCCTGGCGGCGAGCCTGGCAGAAGTGCCTGATGACACGGCGCACCAGCTGTTGCAGATCACCGGCCTGAAGCTGGAGCAGCTTCGCCGGCTGCGTGTAGAGAATGCTCCGGCTCCGGGCCGTTTGCTGGACGCCTTCGAGTTCCATCAATTGCATGAGCAGATGCCATTGTTACGGGGGGCAGCGCTTGATCGCGTCTTCACCGAGCGCCAACCCAAGCCCAGTGCCGAGGCAGCTGCCGTGCTTGTGCGTGACTTCCCCACGTTGTCTGCGCACGCGTTGGACGAGTTGGTTGGCCAGGCTTCTGGTGTGCAACTTGATAACCTGGCCCAAGGTCAGCGAGTACCGCTGGCGCTGGCGGAACGTGCGCGCTGGCTACTGCATGACAGTCGTCTCGATCGGGCCTGCGCCGGCGTGCGCCTGCTGCGCGCGGCCAATGCAGACAGCGAGGCCTTGGCGTTGGGGCTCGTATCGGAAGCCGCCCCGTGGCCGGAATCGGTTCGCGTGGAGCTGCGTGAGGCGCAGCTAAATGGCCGGCTCTTGATGGCTTTCGGTGCCGAGCAAGCTGCTGACGTGCGTTGCATCGTCAGAGGCGAGCAGGGATACCATCTTGCTGACGCTGCCAGCCAGAATCTGGAGCTTTCACAAGTGCTGCTGCGCCTGCTCGAGGACGATCAGAAAGGGTTGCTCGGCGGTATCGAAGGGGAGCAGGGCCTGCGTGATTCCCTGGCTACCCTGGCCGCTGCCGACCGTGAACGGGCCGCGCGGCTGATCGGCTTGGCGCCGGTCGGGCAGGGGCTGCGCCCGGTGCACAGATTTGCCGACGGGCGTATCGGGTACCCTCTCAGTGGCCGTGCCGAAAGCAGCCGGCAGGCAATCAGAAGCGGTATTCACCAGGTTTTCCCGACGTTGACCGATGAGCAGATGGACGCTTACCTGGCGGGGCTCATGCAACATTCGACAGGGCTATGGGAGCACTTCAGCCAGCTCCAGCAGCAGCTTTCCCGGTTGCGGGAGGCGTTGCATGCCTGGTGCGCCGAGGCTCCAGGGGTAATTGAGTATGCCAGGCGACGCAGGGTGGCCCGGCAGGTACGGCGAAGCTGGCGGCGGAAAATAACCAATCACGCCGGCGAATATGTTCTGACAATCGACGGAGAGCGGCTTGGCTCCCTGCCGGTGTTGCCCGCTGGGCTGGATTTCGGACACGTCAGCAGGCTGGTGCTGCGCAACATGAACCTGAGCGAAGTCGGTGCAGACTTCCTGTCACGTTTCGGCAACCTGATCGAGTTGGACCTCGCTGGCAATCGTCTCGAGCAAGTGCCTGTCGGGCTCGAGCGACTGTCGCGTCTGCTGCGTTTGAACCTTTCCGGCAACCGTATCGTGATGAATGTCGCCAGTGAACGGCGCCTGGCCAGCCTGGGGCGGCTGACGATGCTGGACCTGAGCCACAACCCGTTGGGGCGCGCGCCTGTGCTGACCGGCTTGCACCAACTTACTGATGTTCGGCTGCGCGACGCAGACCTGGAGACGACGCCCGCGGACGTGATCCTGCGTGGGCATGTGGACTTGAGGCAAAACCGTATTCGCCAGTTGCGCCAGGAACTGAACGGCTTGGGCGAGCGATTGCAGTCGTTCAGCCTGCATGACAACCCGCTCGATGCCCAGGGCGAGGCCGCGCTTGATCGGGCTGCCGGTGTTGACCGCGCCGGCAGCAGGGGTGGTGGCTCGTTCCGCCATCGTGCTGTTGACCAGGCTGTCCGCGATGCCTGGGTCGGCAAAGACGGTGCATTGAAAGCGCCCAGGGCCGCATTGTGGGAGTCGTTACATCAGGAGCCCGATGCGCAAGGGCTGTTCCAGTTCCTTGCGGACTTCCTCGACAGCGACGATTTTCATGAACATCCCGGTTATTTCCGTAAACGCATCTGGCGCATCCTTCAGGCATGCGAGCAACATGAACAGCTGCGGTTGCGGGTGTTTGCCGAGGCCTCGTCCCCCCGCACCTGCGAAGACCAGATGCTGTTGATTCTGGAGCAACTGGAGTTGAGCTTGCTGGCGGAGCGGGTGAGCAGCCGTGTTCCACCAGCGGAACTGGAAGGAGGGCTGGTTCGTCTGGGGCGGCAACTGGCTCGCCTGGATGCCGTCGACCGGTTCGCCGCTGCGCACATCAGGCAGTTGCGCAGAGTGGATGCGTCGATCGTGGACGATATCGAAACGAGGCTTTTTTTCAGGCTGCGCCTGCGGCAGCCGCTTGACCTGCCAATCGTGCCGGACACGATGCACTTCGAAGAATTCGCGAGAGTCACCGAGCAGGACCTGCGCAGCGTTCAGAATAGTGTGCTGGAAATGGAAAACCGAGAGGAGCTGATCGTCTCGCTCGCCCAGCGCCCGTTCTGGGAGGTGCATGTGCGCCAGCGTTACCCGGGTCGCTTCGACGAGGTGCGGCAGCGCTTCGACCTGCGTTTGGAACAGATCGAGGCGGACCTGGCCGCGCAGCGCATCGATGAATGGACCCACGTACAACGCGGCAGGACGGTCATGAGTGATTATCAGGTTGCCGAACGTGACTTGATAAGCACGTTGGCCAGGGAAGCTTATGACCGGTTGAACCTGTGACTGCAGCGGTTACGCACCCGGTGCGCACTCACGGATGGCTTGCTCGCCGTTCCGTGGGTGCGGGCAGGCCACGGTCACGCCGCTTGGGTGCGCGCCTGCTGCTCTCGTTGCAGATAGTCTGCTAGCGCCTGTTGCTCGCCGGTGCTGGTGAACAGGCCCAGCTTGGTGCGACGCCAGAGAATGTCTTCAGCGCTGCATGCCCATTCGTTGTGTGCAAGGTAGTCCACCTCCCGGCCGAACAACCCACCGCCAATGGCCTGGCCCAGGTCTTCCGGCCCTTGCACGCCATCCAGCAACTGCCATACGCGGCTGCCATAGGTCAGCACCCAGCGCCTGGCGATATCGACCGGTAACCAGCCACAACGCGCCAGCACCGCATCGACCAGAGCCTGCACCGTGGTCATCTGCTCACCACCTGGTAGCGGCGCGCCAGCGGTCCAGCTGCCGCGCATCTGTGGGAAGTGTGGCTTGAGCTCGGCCATGGCCGACTCGGCCAGTTTGCGGTAGGTGGTCAGCTTGCCACCGAAAACCGAGAGCAACGGCGCTTGCCCTTCACTGGCGGACAGCGCCAGGGTGTAGTCGCGGGTGACCGCGGACGGATTGTCCGATTCGTCGTTGCACAGTGGGCGCACGCCGGAATAGGTGTGCACGATGTCGCTGCGGCTGATCTGGTGGTTGAAATGGGCGTTGACCACCTTGAGCAGATAATCGGTTTCCTGCTCGGTGATCGCGACTTTGGCGGGGTCGCCGCTGTATTCGCGATCGGTGGTGCCGATCAGCGTGAAGCGCTCCAGGTACGGGATGCAGAAGACGATGCGCTGGTCCTCGTTCTGCAGGATGTAGGCGTGTTCGCCTTCGTACATGCGCGGCACGATGATATGGCTGCCCTGGATCAGGCGGATGCCGTAAGGGGCATCGAGCTTGAGGTCATCCTTGATGAAGCTGGCAACCCACGGGCCGGCAGCGTTGACCAGGGCGCGGGCGCGAATGGTCTGCAGGCGGCCGTCAGCGTGCTGCAACTCCACTTGCCACAGGCCATCCACACGCTCCGCGCGCAGGCAGCGAGTGCGGGTATGGATATGGGCACCTTTTTCCCGTGCGGCCATCGCATTCAGCACTACCAGGCGGGCATCGTCCACCGCGCAGTCGGCATATTCGAAGCCACGGCTGATTGCAGGCTTGAGCGGGTAGCCCGGGCCGAAGCGCAGGCTGCGCGAAGCACCCAGGCGCTTGCGCTTGCCCAGGTGATCGTAGAGGAACAGGCCGGCGCGAATCATCCAGGCCGGGCGCAAGTGCGGGCGGTGCGGCAGCACGAAGCGCATCGGCTTGACGATGTGCGGGGCTTTGGCCAGCAGCACTTCGCGCTCGGCCAGGGCTTCACGCACCAGGCGGAACTCGTAGTGCTCCAGGTAGCGCAGGCCGCCGTGGATCAGTTTGCTGCTGGCCGACGAGGTGTGCTGGGCCAGGTCGTCCTTTTCGCAGAGGAATACCTTGAGGCCACGCCCGGCGGCGTCGGCAGCAATGCCCACGCCATTGATGCCGCCGCCGATCACGGCGAGGTCATAGCAGTCGGCGACTGGGGGCTGGGACGAAACGGGCTGGGACACGGGCAAGGCCTCCTGGGGCTGTTCACATCGAATATGAACATTGATGTTCGTTTTCGAAAATACTAGCGCAACAGAAAGCTGGTCGCCAGTCAGTCTTTATAGAAAAAACTGATCAGATGACAATGAAATGAACATTTACGAAAATTTTGGATGATCGGTTTGAAAGGTGTGGCGTCTATGAGATCGAGCGCGGCGCGGGCGGCGCTCGATCTCACAGGCGCGACAAGCCTTGCGGCATGCGCCTGTCAGCCCTCAAACCACCTCAAGCCGGATCTTGTACTGGTTCAGCAGCTGGGTGAGGGCGGGGGTTGGCGCCTGGTCGGTCACCAGACAGTCGACCAGGCTGATCGAGCCCATGCGCACCATGGCGTTGCGCCCGAACTTGCTGGAGTCGGCGGCAAGGACCACTTGACGGGCATTGGCAATTATCGCCTGGGACACCCGCACTTCCTGATAGTCGAAATCGAGCAGGCTGCCGTCTTCGTCGATGCCGCTGATGCCCACCAGGGCGAAGTCGACCTTGAACTGGTTGATGAAGTCGACACTGGCCTGGCCGACAACACCGCCATCACGGCGCACCGTGCCACCTGCCACCAGCACTTCGAAATCGTCCTTGGCGGCAAGGATCGCGGCCACGTGCAGGTTGTTGGTGATGACTTTCAGGTGGTTGTGGTTGAGCAGCGCCCGGGCGATGGATTCGGTGGTGGTGCCGATATTGATGAACAGCGAGGCATGGTCGGGAATCTGTCGGGCAACGGCTTCGGCGATGCGTTGCTTTTCGTCACGCATCTGGTCGGCGCGCATGGCGTAGGCGGTGTTCTCGATGCTCGAGTCGTAGGCCGCGCCCCCGTGGTAGCGGCGTAGCAGATTGAGCTCGGCCAGCTGGTTGATATCACGGCGGATGGTTTGCGGTGTGACGACGAACAGCTGCGCCATTTCTTCGATACTGACGTAACCGCGTTCGCGCACCAGTTCGAGGATTTGTTGTTGGCGAGGGGGCAGATTCATGGGCGGTCCTTTGGGGCTGCCGGACAAATGCTGCAATGATGCCGTAGGACGCGGACTACGACCAGTAGACTATCGGGCCTGCTGTTTCACGCGGTCCCCTGCTGCGGCACCCCGTCGTCCCCCAATACCGGTCAGTTAAGCAAATTGGGGCCGCTTTGCGGCCCTTCGCGGGCTTGCCCGCTCCCACAGGTTTAGCGCGAGGCTCAGAAAATGCTCGATTCCTGTGGGAGCGGGCAAGCCCGCGAAGGGCTGCAAAGCAGCCCCAATCAAGCCGGCAAACTAAACCCACAGGATTTGGGCAAGCTATCGCGCCAGGGATCAGGCCTCGTGATCTTCCCAGTCACGGGTACGGTCGACTGCCTTCTTCCATCCGGCATACAGCTTCTCTTTCTGCGTTTCATCCAGCTGCGGGCTGAACTCGCGCTCGATGATCGCCTTGTCGCGCAGTTCGTCCAGGCCGCTCCAGAAGCCACAGGCCAGGCCTGCCAGGTAGGCCGCACCCAGCGCGGTGGTTTCGCGCATCTTCGGCCGCTCCACGCAGGTGCCGAGGATGTCGGCCTGGAACTGCATGAGGAAGTTGTTGGCCACCGCACCGCCGTCCACGCGCAACTCGGACAGGCGCTGGCCGCAGTCCTGCTGCATGGCGTCGAGCACGTCGCGGGTCTGGTAGGCGATCGATTCCAGAGCGGCGCGGATGATGTGGTCTACCTTCACGCCACGGGTCAGGCCGAACAGTGCACCACGGGCATATGGGTCCCAGTACGGGGCACCCAGGCCGGTGAAGGCAGGCACCAGGTATACGCCGTTGCTGTCCTTGACCTTGCTGGCAAAGTATTCGGTATCCAGTGCGTCGTTGACGATCTTCAATTCGTCACGCAGCCACTGCACGGTGGAACCACCATTGAACACCGCGCCCTCCAGCGCATAGGCCACTTCGCCTCGCGGGCCGCAGGCGATGGTGGTGAGCAGGCCATGGGACGACTTCACCGCCTGGTCGCCGGTGTTCATCAGCAGGAAGCAGCCGGTGCCATAGGTGTTCTTGGCCTGGCCCGGCTCCACGCACATCTGGCCGAACAGCGCCGACTGCTGGTCGCCGGCGATACCGGCAATGGCGATGCCGCTCTTGGTGTGGCCATAGACCTCGGAGGAAGGGCGTACCTCGGGCAGCATCTGCCGTGGGATGCCGAGGATTTCCAGGAGCTTGTCGTCCCACTGCAGGCTGTGGATGTTGAACATCAGCGTGCGCGAGGCGTTGGTGTAGTCGGTGACATGCACCTTGCCGCCGGAGAACTTCCAGATCAGCCAGGTATCGATGGTGCCGAACAGCAGTTCGCCGCGCTCGGCGCGTTCACGGGCGCCCTCGACATTGTCGAGGATCCACTTCAGCTTGGTGCCGGAGAAGTACGGGTCGGTGACCAGGCCGGTGGTTTCGCGAATGTAGTCTTCATGGCCGTCGCGCTTGAGCTGGGCGCAGATCTCGGTGCTGCGGCGGCACTGCCAGACGATGGCGTTGTACACCGGGCGGCCGGTTTCCTTGTCCCATACCACGGTGGTTTCACGCTGGTTGGTGATACCCAGTGCGGCGACCTGAGCGTGGCTGATGCCCGCCTGGGCCAGGGCCTCGACCATGGTCGCGCTCTGCGTGGCGAAGATTTCCATCGGGTCGTGCTCGACCCAGCCCGCCTGCGGGTAGTGCTGGGCGAATTCGCGCTGGGAGGTACCCACCACATTGGCGTCGCGGTCGAAAATGATGGCCCGCGAACTGGTGGTGCCCTGGTCCAGGGCGATGATGTAGTTCTTATCCTGGGTGTCTGTCATGGTCGTAGGCCTTGCGAAAATAGGGGTTCAGGGCTGGGCGTGATGCCGGCGTCAATTGACTTGAGTATCGCCCTGGCGATTGTCATTTGTCTCAGGGTTCACGGCGGCTGCCATTGGCAGGTTGCGGGCGATCAGGCCGCGATAGGTCGCGGCGCCCAGGCAGGCGCCAAGGATCGGTGCGAACACCGGAACCAGGAAATAAGGCATGTCCCGACCGCCAGTGAAGGCGATTTCGCCCCAACCGGCCAGGAAGGTCATGAGTTTGGGTCCGAAATCGCGGGCCGGGTTCATGGCAAAGCCGGTCAACGGGCCCATGGCGCTGCCGATCACGGCGATCAGCAGGCCGATCAGCAGCGGAGCCATGGCGCCGCGCGGCAGGCCATTGTTGTCGTCGGTCAGGGCCATGATCACGGCCATCAGGATGGCGGTGATGATCACTTCGACCAGGAACGCCTGGCCGGTGGACAGCGATGGGTGCGGATAGGTGGAGAACACCGAGGCCAGTTCCAGGCTGGCTTCGCTACCGCGCAACATGGCGTGGGTTTGTTCGAAATCGAAGAACAGGTTGCTGTACAAGGTGTAGACCAACGCTGCGCCACAGAATGCGCCGCATACCTGGGCCAGCATGTAGAAGGGCAGCTTGCGCTTGTCGAAACCGGCGAACAGGGTGAGGGCGATGCTCACCGCAGGGTTCAGGTGCGCGCCGGAAACACCGGCGGTGAGGTAGATCGCCATGCTGACGCCCACGCCCCAGATGATACTGATTTCCCAAAGGCCGAAGCTGGCGCCCGCGACCTTGAGCGCGGCGACGCAGCCGGTACCGAAGAAGATGAGCAGAGCAGTGCCGAGGAACTCGGCCAGGCATTGGCTTGACAGCGCGGGTTGGCGTAGAGCAGTCGTCATGTATGACCTCGTTTTTTTTGTTGTGAGGCGCGTGGCGCTCGACAGCAACGCCCGGAGTCTATCCCCGTTGACCCCAGGCAGATGTAGGAAACGCACCTTAAAAGTGCATCATTTATTCAGAAACGAAAAAATATAGACAAGAAACGCTGATGTCAAAGGTCGAAAGTGAACGGCTGGTCACGATCTGGATGCTGGTTTCAGGTGCGGATCCGCGTACTAGAGGCGCGCAGTTGCGGTTCGCTGGCTGCGGTGTGGGAATTGTCCTAAAGTAGCCGCCGAGCTGTCCCCGACCGGAGCCCCCGCATGACCCCCGCCCTAGACCTGTTGAAGAAACACCGTGCCGAGCATCGTGTGCACAGTTACGAACATGACCCCAAATCGGCGTCATATGGCCTGGAGGCGGCGGAAAAGCTCGGTCTCGACCCACAGCAGGTGTTCAAGACCTTGCTGGCGAGCAGTGAGAAGGGTGAATTGCTGGTGGCGGTGGTGCCTGTGGTGGGTACGCTCGACCTCAAGGCCCTGGCCCATGCTGCCGGGGTGAAAAAGTGCGAGATGGCCGACCCGGCGGTTGCGCAACGGGCCACGGGGTACCTGGTGGGCGGGATCAGCCCGCTGGGGCAGAAGAAGCGCCTGCGCACCTTCATCGATGACTCGGCGCAGAACTTTGCAACCATCCATGTCAGCGCCGGGCGGCGTGGCTTGGAAGTGGAATTGGCGGCCGTGGTGCTGGCTGAGTACACCCAGGGCAAGTTTGCCGGGATTGGTAGAGGCTGAGAATCTTGGGGGCTGCTTTGCAGCCCATCGCCGGCAAGCCAGCTCCCACAGGTACAGCGTTGCCTTCAGGGCATGTGGTGATTCTGTGGGAGCTGGCTTGCCGGCGAAAGGGCCGCAGAGCGGCCCCAGAATGTCGAATCAGGTCGCCGAACTGTATCGGCGAACGCCGTTCTCCTGCCGCGGCAACTGCGCCGCAACGCTGCCCGGAACCGGGAACAGCACCAGGTGATCGGCCTTGACCGCAATCCCCACATCCTCACCGACCTGATGGTCGTTATGGCTAGGGAAGATCGCCTCCAGCTGGCTGCCGGTCGGCAACTGCAGGCGGTACAGGGTCGATGCCCCAAGGAAGCTCTTGCCGACGATGTTCGCCTGCAGCGCGCTGCCCGGTGCGTGGACGATATCGTCAGGGCGCAGCAGCACATCCACAGAGCTGCCCGGCGCCATGATGTAGGCACGGTTGCCGCGCAGTTCACCCAGCTCGGTATTGACCGCTTCGTGGCTGATCATCTGCCCACGGATGAAATATCCCTGGCCAATGAAGCTGGCCACGAACGGCGTCTGCGGCTCGTGGTAAAGGTTGTAGGGCGTGTCCCACTGTTCCAGGCGGCCTTCCTTGAACACGCCAACCTGGTCGCTGACGGCAAAGGCCTCTTCCTGGTCATGGGTCACCAGGATGGCGCTGGTGCCGCGGCTCTTGAGAATGTCGCGAACCTCATGGCTCAGGCGCCGGCGCAGCTCCACGTCGAGGTTGGAGAATGGCTCGTCGAGCAGCAGCAGTTGCGGCTCCGGTGCCAGCGCACGGGCCAGGGCGACCCGTTGCTGTTGGCCGCCGGACAGTTCATGCGGGTAGCGCCCGCCCAGGCCGCCCAGCTTGACCAGCTCGAGCATCTCTTCGATGACCTCGGCCTGGCGCGGGTGCTTGGCGATGCCGAAGGCAATGTTCTGTGCCACGGTCAGGTGCGGGAACAGCGCGTAATCCTGGAACACCATGCCGATGCGGCGTTTTTCCGGGGCCAGGGTGAAGCCAGCCCGGGAAATGACCTCGCCAGCCAGCTGGATCTCGCCGTCGTGCACGGGTTCGAAACCGGCGATGGCGCGCAGGGTGGTGGTCTTGCCGCAACCGGATGAACCCAGCAGGCAACCGATGTCGCCTGCGTTCAGGTGCAGATTGAGGTTCTGGACGATGCGCTGGTCGCCATAGCCGCAGGCGAGGTTGCGCAGGTTGAGCAGTAGGGGTTGACTCATGCGTGGTGGTAAGCCGGTTCTACAAGGAATTCGAGAAGGGCCTTCTGTGCATGCAGGCGGTTTTCAGCCTGGTCCCAGGCGACCGAACGTGGGTCGTCGAGCAGGTCATGGCTGATTTCCTCACCACGGTGGGCTGGCAGGCAGTGCATGAACAGGGCGTCGGGTGCCGCCAGGTCGAGCAGTTCGCGGGTGACCTGGTAAGGCGCGAAATGCGCCAGGCGCCGTGCAGTTTCCTCCTCCTGGCCCATGGAAGTCCAGACATCCGTGGTCACCAGATGGGCGCCGCGCACGGCTTCCTTCGGGTCACGCACGATCTGCACGTGGTCACCACCAATGGCCATGAAGCGTGGGTCCGGCTCGTAGCCTTCCGGGCAGGCGATGCGCAGCTGGAAGTCGAACTGCCTGGCTGCCTCGATGTACGAGTTGCACATGTTGAAGCCATCGCCGATCCAGGCCACGGTCTTGCCCTGGATCGAGCCGCGGTGTTCGAGGAAGGTCTGCATGTCGGCCAGCAGCTGGCACGGATGCGACTCGTCGGACAGCGCGTTGATCACCGGCACACGCGAGTTGGCGGCGAATTCGGTCAGGGTGCTGTGGGCGTGGGTACGGATCATCACCACGTCGAGCATGCTCGACAGCACGATGGCACTGTCGCCGATCGGCTCGCCACGGCCCAGCTGGGTGTCGCGCGGGGACAGGAAGATGGCCTGGCCGCCGAGCTGGATCATGCCGGCCTCGAACGACACGCGGGTACGGGTCGAGGACTTCTCGAAGATCATGCCCAGCACGCGGTTCTTCAGCGGCTCGAACAGCACGCCTCGCTTGCGCAGGTCCTTCAGCTCGATGCCGCGGCGGATCACCCCGAGCAATTCGTCGGTGGTGAAGTCCAGCAGGGAGAGAAAGTGCCTAGCGCTCATGATTGACTACCTTATCTGCAACGGTATGCAGGTCGACCGTATGGTTTTTTTTGACAACGGGAGTGACCTGCGGCGTAAGCCGCACGGGGGCGGACGAAATAGGGAAAGGCGCAATACTATAAGTAAATGTCGCCTGAAGCCAAGAGGGGAAACAGCTGCCCAGTATCAAAGGGTGTTGCAAAGGGTGTCTTTACCCGACGGGCAGTGCTGTTTTTTATTTGCTACAGAGGGTTGTACACGGCTTGCCGGCAATTTGGCAAATGGCTGTCGCAAATCGTGTGCCTGATGTCGGTGGATTCACGCCGCGAAGCGCGCTGGCCGGCGGCGGGGGCTGGGCGCATAGTCGATGTTCAACCCTCTACACATCCTCCATGACAACAAGGCAGAGGCGGCCATGACCAAGACCCTGCATCACCGTGCCTGTCACCTGTGCGAAGCGATCTGTGGGCTGAACATCGAAGTCAGCCATGACGACGACGGGCGGGCGCTGATCAGTTCGATCAAGGGCGACCCCCAGGACCCGTTCAGCCGCGGCCATGTCTGCCCAAAGGCCGTGGCCCTGCAGGACATCCAGAACGACCCCGACCGCCTGCGCCAACCGCACAAGCGGGTGGGCGAGCACTGGCAGGCCATCGGCTGGGACGAGGCCTTTGCCCTGGCCGCCGACAGGCTGTGGGCGGTCCAGCAGGCCCATGGGCGCAATGCCGTGGCGGTGTACCAAGGCAACCCGAGCGTGCACAACTACGGCCTGATGACCCACAGCAACTACTTCCTGGGCCTGCTGAAAACCCGCAACCGCTTCTCTGCCACCTCGGTGGACCAGTTGCCGCAGCACCTGGTCAGCCACCTGATGTACGGCCATGGCCTGCTGCTGCCGATCCCGGACATCGATCAGACCGGTTTCATGCTGATCCTCGGCGGCAACCCGCTGGCCTCCAACGGCAGCATCATGACCGTGCCGGACGTGGAAAAGCGCCTGAAAGCGCTGCAGGCCCGGGGTGGGCGCCTGGTGGTGGTGGACCCGCGGCGCAGCGAAACGGCGGCGATGGCCGACAGTCACCTGTTCATTCGCCCTGGAGGGGATGCGGCCTTGTTGTGCGGCTTGCTCAACACCCTGTTCGCTGAAGGCCTGGCGCGCGGCTCGCACTTGCCGGTCGCCGGCCTGCAGCAGGTGCGCGAAGCGATCGCGCCGTTCAGCGCGGAGGCCATGAGTGCGCACTGTGGCATTGCCGCGACAGACATCCGCCAGCTGGCACGGGACTTCGCCGCGGCCGACAGAGCGGTGTGCTACGGCCGCATGGGGGTTTCGACCCAAGCCTACGGCACCCTTTGCCACTGGCTGGTGCAACTGATCAACCTGGTGACCGGCAATCTTGACCGTGAAGGCGGCGCGTTGTGCACCGAGCCTGCCGTCGACCTGGTGGCGACCACCTCGGGTGGCCATTTCAACGCTTGGCAGAGCCGGGTGTCGGGCTTGCCCGAGTACGGCGGCGAACTGCCCGTGGCGGCCTTGGCCGAGGAAATGCTGACACCCGGCGAAGGGCAGGTGCGCGCGCTGGTGACGGTGGCTGGCAACCCCGTACTGTCCACGCCCAACGGCCGCCAGCTGGATGTGGCGCTGGAAGGGCTGGAGTTCATGCTCAGCATCGACCTGTACATCAACGAAACCACCCGCCATGCCGACCTGATCCTGCCCTCCACCTCGGCGCTGGAAAACGACCATTACGACTCCACGTTCAACTTGCTGGCCGTGCGCAACGTGACCCGCTTCAACCGGGCGATCCTGGCCAAGCCCGAAGGGGCATTGCATGACTGGGAGATTTTCGTCGGGCTGGCACAAGCGTTCGCCAAACGTGCCGAGCTGGAGTTGAAGCCGACCTGGGCGCCAGCGCAGATGATCGACTTGGCCCTGCGCAAGGGGCGCTATGGTGAAGCGACACCCTGGCAGTTATCGCTGGCAGCGCTGGACGAGCACCCGCATGGCCTCGACCTGGGGCCATTGCGCGCCAACCTCGCAGCGCGCCTGACGACTGCCAGCAAGGCTGTCGAAGCGGCGCCCCAGGTGCTGCTGGATGACCTGGGGCGGTTGGCGCAACAAGCCCCTCCGACGCCGGGCGAACTGCTGCTGATCGGCCGTCGCCATGTACGCAGCAACAATTCGTGGATGCACAATTTTCATCGGCTGGTGAAAGGCAAACCGCGACATCAGTTGTTGATGCACCCGCAGGACCTGCAGCAGCGGCAGCTGCAGGACGGTCAGCGGGTTCGTATCCGCTCGCGTACCGGGGACCTTGAAGTCGAGGTGCAGGCCTGCGAGGACATGATGCCGGGCGTGGTCAGCCTGCCCCATGGCTTCGGTCACTCTCGTCGGGGCGTGCACATGCAGACCGCCCAGGCGCAACCTGGCGTGAGCGCCAACGACCTCACCGATGAGCGCCTGCGTGATCAGGTTTCCGGCAATGCCGCCCTCAATGGCGTACCCGTGCAGGTAGAGGCCGCGTAAGGAACGGTAAGGCCGAGCATGCTGCTCGGCTTTCCGTTACAATGCGTCACCGTGCCGACGACCGCGTCGGAAAGTTCAGCCGAGGTGCTACATGGATATCATCGAAACGATCAAAGAGCAGATTGCCAACAACACCATTCTGCTTTACATGAAAGGCTCGCCGAATGCCCCGCAGTGTGGCTTCTCTGCGCGTGCATCGCAGGCCGTGATGGGTTGTGGCGAGAAGTTCGCCTACGTCGACATCCTGCAGAACCCGGAAATCCGTGCGAACCTGCCAAAATACGCCAACTGGCCGACCTTCCCGCAGCTGTGGGTAGCCGGTGAGCTGGTCGGCGGCAGCGACATCATGCTGGAAATGTTCGAAAAGGGTGAGCTGCAGACCCTGATCAAGGAAGCGGCTGCCAAGGCCAAGGCTTCCGAGGCCTGAATTTCCGGCAAGCATGAAAAAACCCGCTGATCGCGGGTTTTTTCATGGGGCGAATATTTATTCTTCGCCCATCTGCGACTGCAGGTAGTTTTCGATACCAATCTTGTCGATCAGCCCCAGTTGGGTTTCCAGCCAATCGATGTGTTCTTCCTCGGACTCGAGGATGTCTTCGAGCATGTCACGCGAGCCGAAGTCGCCAGCGGTTTCACAATGGGCGATGGCTGCTTTCAGGTCGACCAGGCCTTTCTGTTCGATCTTCAGGTCGCACTCGAGCATTTCCTTGGTGTGCTCGCCAATCAGCAGCTTGCCCAGGTCCTGGACGTTGGGGATGCCTTCGAGGAAGAGAATACGCTTGATCAGTTTGTCAGCGTGCTTCATCTCGTCGATGGATTCCTTGTACTCATGCTTGCCGAGTTTGTTCAGGCCCCAATCTTCGTACATGCGTGCGTGCAGGAAGTACTGGTTGATCGCGACCAGCTCGTTTCCGAGGATCTTGTTGAGATGCTGGATGACGCTTACGTCGCCTTTCATTTCGGGTTCCTGCCCTGTAGAAGTGTGCCAATACAGTGAAGTTTGAGCCCGATACTTAGGAGTGTCAAACCTAAGTTCTTGAATAATAAGTGAAAATTAATGGAAATAAGAATGTTTGTGAACCGCGTTGGAGCGCTAACTTATTGAATTGCGGGCATAAAAAAACCGGACGCAAGGTCCGGTTCTTCGAATTCTGGGTTTTCAGGCCGCGGTAAATTCCACGGGGTAGGGCAGGGCTGCCTGGCTGACCTGGAGCTCGGTCAGGGTCTCGCGGACCACCTGCTTGGCCACGCAGGCACATTTGCCACACTGGCTGGCGACATTGGTCGCGGCTCGCACTTCCTTGTAGCTGCAGCATCCTTCATAGATCGCATCGCGGATCTGTCCGTCGGTAACGCCGACACAAAGACACACATACATAAAGGCTGACCATCGTTGGTGGGCTCGATGGGGTGGAGCTTAATGTTAATGAGAATGCTTGTCAAAGGAGTTTCTGAAAGGGCCGTGCTTGAGCGACCGGCGGTTGCTTCGTCGTTGGAGTCGGCCTGTCACCAGAAGCCGTGTATGATGGTCGGCCTTTGTTGGATGTCGGGCAAGCCCGTCTGGCCCGGCAAACGGTTTTTCACCCTCATCAGGAGATTACAATGAGCGTACTCGTTGGTAAGAAAGCCCCCGATTTCACCGTTCCGGCCGTGCTGGGCAATGGCGAGATCGTCGACAGCTTCAACCTGGCTTCGGCCATCAAGGGCAAGTACGGCCTGGTGTTCTTCTACCCGCTGGACTTCACCTTCGTCTGCCCGTCCGAGCTGATCGCCCTGGACAACCGCATCCCTGACTTCCAGGCGCGCAACGTGGAAGTGATCGGCGTGTCGATCGACTCGCACTTCACCCACAACGCCTGGCGTAACACCCCGGTCAACAACGGCGGTATCGGCCAGGTCAAATACACCCTGGCTGCCGACATGACCCACGAAATCTGCAAGGCCTACGACGTCGAGTCCGAAGGCGGCGTGGCCTTCCGTGGTGCCTTCCTGATCGACACCAACGGTGTTGTCCGTTCGCAGATCGTCAACGACCTGCCACTGGGCCGCAACATGGACGAGCTGCTGCGTCTGGTCGATGCCCTGCAATTCCACGAAGAGCACGGCGAAGTTTGCCCTGCCAACTGGAAAAAAGGCGACAAAGGCATGAACGCTTCGCCGGAAGGCGTTGCTGCCTACCTGAGCGAGAACGCTGGCAAGCTGTAATTGCCAAGCGCATGAAAAAACCGGCCCTTGTGGCCGGTTTTTTTGTGCCGTCCTGTGCCGGCCTCTTCGCGGGCTTGCCCGCTCCCACAGAAATCGCACAATGGCTGAGGCCACTGCAGTACCTGTGGGAGCGGGCATGCCCGCGAATGCTCTTTCAACTCAATCGTTGAAATCGCGCCAGCCGCCCATCTCTTTCCAGCGGTTGACGATGCCGCAGAACAGCTCGGCCGTCTTCTCGGTGTCATAACGCGCCGAATGCGCCTCACGCCCGTCGAAGTCGATGTCGGCGCTCTGGCAGGCCCGCGCCAGTACGGTCTGGCCGTAGGCCAGGCCCGCCAGGGTAGCGGTGTCGAAGCTGGAGAACGGGTGGAACGGGTTGCGCTTCAGGTCATTGCGCGTTACCGCCGCATTGAGGAAGCCCAGGTCGAAGCTGCTGTTGTGGCCGACCAGGATCGCCCGCTTGCAGCCATTGGCCTTGAGCGCCTTGCGTACGCCGCGGAAAATGTCGGTCAGTGCACTTTCCTCGCTGACCGCCATGCGCAGCGGGTGGTCCAGCTTGATCCCGGTGAATTCCAGCGCGGCCGCCTCGATGTTGGCGCCCTCGAATGGCTCCACCCGGTGGAAGTAGGTGTGCTCGGGGAACAGGAAGCCCTTTTCGTCCATGCCGATGGTGACAGCGGCAATTTCCAGCAGGGCATCGGTAGCGCTGTTGAAGCCGCCGGTTTCAACATCTACCACTACCGGCAGATAGCCGCGGAAGCGCTCGGCCATCGGGTGGCGCGAGCCGCTGCTGCCTTGGGTGTCCAGGTCGTCTTCGTAGAGGTCTTCGCTCACGCGTTTTCCTCCAGCAGGCGCCAGCGCAGTTTTTCGCCGGCGCGCAGCGGGACCACGGTCTGCTCGCCAAACGGCAGGCTGTCCGGGGCGGTCCACTCCTCGCGGACCAGGGTAATGGTGTCGGTGTTCGCCGGCAGGCCGTAGAACGCCGGGCCGTGCAGGCTGGCGAAGCCTTCCAGCTTGTCCAGCGCGTTACGCTGCTCGAATGCTTCGGCGTACATCTCGATTGCCGCGTAGGCGGTGTAGCAACCGGCACAACCGCAGGCGGCTTCCTTGGCGTGACGGGCGTGCGGGGCCGAGTCGGTACCCAGGAAGAACTTCGGGTTGCCGCTGGTGGCCGCGTCCAGCAGCGCCACCTGGTGGGTGTTGCGCTTGAGGATCGGCAGGCAGTAGAAGTGCGGGCGAATGCCGCCAACCAGCATGTGGTTGCGGTTGTACAGCAGGTGCTGCGCGGTGATGGTCGCGCCTACGTTGGCCGGGGCCTCGGTGACGAACTGCGCGGCATCGCTGGTGGTGATGTGCTCGAACACCACCTTCAGCGTGGGGAAGCGCTCGACCACACGGCGCATGTGCTCGTCGATGAAGCGCTTCTCGCGGTCGAACACGTCGATCTCGCTGCGGGTCACTTCGCCATGCACCAGTAGCGGCATGCCAACGTCCGCCAGCGCCTCGATGGCCGGGAAGATGTTGTCGATGCTGGTCACGCCCGAGTCGGAGTTGGTGGTGGCGCCGGCAGGGTACAGCTTGGCGGCGTACACGAAACCGCTGGCCTTGGCCGCGCGGATGTCCTCGGGGCTGGTGCGGTCGGTGAGGTACAGCACCATCAGCGGCTCGAAGCGGCTGCCGACCGGGCGGGCGGCCAGGATGCGCTCACGGTAGGCGCCGGCCTCGACGGCATTGCGTACCGGCGGAACCAGGTTGGGCATGATGATGGCACGGGCGAAAGTACGCGCCACGTCGCCAACGGTGTGGGGCAGGACGGCACCATCGCGCAGATGGATGTGCCAGTCGTCGGGACGCAGGAGGGTCAGGCGATCGGACATTGGGGATTCCAGGCGGGTCGAACTCAAGCCCCAATGCTACCGGAAAACCCTGGGTGGAGCACGGCTATCAAGTTTTCCGGCAGGCGTCCGATAGCCTGCAGGTAAGCCGTCAGAATTTGTGGAGCCGCCCGTGCGCCAGCGTTACCTAGCCCTGTTGACCCTGTTCGCCAGCCTGCCGGCCGGCGCGCTGACCTTCCAGACGCGCATGGAGAACATCGCCTGGAAGGTCGAGGGTGACCAGTTCGAATGCCGACTGATCCAGCCGATCGACGGTTTCGGCAGTGGCGAGTTCGTGCGCCGCGCGGGCGAGCAGCCGGTGTTCCAGCTGCGCTCGGACAGCAATGTACTGGGTGCGGGCACGGCAACATTGCTGGCAGCCGCTGCGCCGTGGCAACCCGGGCGCAGCGACATCAACCTGGGCAGCGTGCGCATGGCCCGCACCGGGGTGCTGTTCAGTTCGTCCCAGGGCCAGGCCAGCCGCCTGATCAACGGCCTGCTCGATGGGCGCAGCACGGTGGTACGCAATTATGCCGGCGAGGCGGGCAGGCCGATGGAAGTGCGTGTGCTACCGGTCAGCTTCGCCAAGGCCTACAGCGACTATCAGGCCTGTGCCGGCAAGCTGCTGCCGATGAATTACGACCAGGTGCGCCAGACCCAAGTGGGCTTCCCCGGGGGCGGCTTCGAGCTGGATGGTGCGGCCAAGGCGCGGCTGGACGTGATCCTCGACTACATGAAGGCCGACCCGACGGTGAACCATGTCGAGCTCAACGGCCACTCCGACAACAGTGGCAACCGCCTGACCAATCGCGACATGTCGCGCCGCCGGGCACTGGCGGTGGCCGACTACCTCAAGGCCCATGGCGTTCCGGAAGAGCAGATTACCGTGCGCTTCCATGGCGAGCGTTACCCATTGGCGAAGAACACCAATGCTGCCAACCGGGCGCGTAACCGTCGGGTGAATATTGAACTGGATCGGGTGACGGTGGTTGAAAAACCGGTGGAGAAGCCGGTTGAGCAGGCGGCGCCTGCTGCTCCGACGCCAGCGCCAGCCAGTCCGGCTGCTGCCGCGCCGGGGGCGAAGGCGCCCTGAGATCGGGTTGGTTGCCGGGTACATGGCAGGGGATTGCATCAGGGCCTACAGGTGTCCGCCACAACATTTTTGGCGCCTGTGAGACCGAGCGCCGCTCGCGCGGCGCATCGCCGGCAAGCCGGCTCCCACATCTGTTTCGGGCCAGTCTCTTCTGTGCCTGGCGCGCGCGAGCCCTTGTTTGTACGACACGATATCGAAGGTAGTGCTGCTGCTCTTCTGCAATCTCCAGCCATGCACCCAGTGTGCGAGTGCGCAGGAGGCAGGAGTAACTGGCCCGAAACAGATGTGGGAGCCGGCTTGCCGGCGATGCGCCGCACGGGCGGCGCTCGATCTCATAGGCGCTGAACAGGTCAAGGCATTCACCTTGGGGCCCTGATACTATTCTCCCGTCGCCCTTCCGAAACTTCCTGTCGCTTTGTCGTCAGAAGCTGTCGCCCCACTGTAAATTTATCCGTAACGTCGTTAGAATCGATCCCTTTCCGTACAACCCCGTGGAGTGATGGCATGGCGGACGTAAAAAAGGTCGTACTGGCGTATTCCGGCGGCCTTGATACTTCGGTGATTCTCAAGTGGCTGCAGGATACCTACAACTGCGAAGTGGTGACCTTCACCGCTGACCTGGGTCAGGGCGAAGAGGTCGAGCCGGCTCGTGCCAAGGCCCAGGCAATGGGCGTTAAAGAGATCTACATCGACGACCTGCGCGAAGAATTCGTGCGTGATTTCGTGTTCCCGATGTTCCGCGCCAACACCGTCTACGAGGGCGAGTACCTGCTGGGTACTTCCATCGCCCGTCCGCTGATCGCCAAGCGCCTGATCGAAATCGCCAACGAAACCGGCGCCGACGCCATTTCCCACGGCGCCACCGGCAAAGGCAACGACCAGGTGCGTTTCGAACTGGGTGCCTACGCCTTGAAGCCAGGCGTCAAGGTAATCGCCCCATGGCGTGAGTGGGACCTGCTGTCCCGCGAGAAGCTGATGGACTACGCCGAGAAGCACGGCATCCCGATCGAGCGCCACGGCAAGAAGAAGTCGCCGTACTCGATGGACGCCAACCTGCTGCACATCTCCTACGAAGGCGGTGTCCTGGAAGATACCTGGACCGAGCACGAAGAAGACATGTGGCGCTGGAGCGTCTCGCCCGAGAACGCCCCAGACCAGGCTACCTACATCGAGCTGACCTACCGCAACGGTGACATCGTTGCCATCGACGGTGTCGAGAAGACCCCGGCCACCGTCCTGGCCGACCTGAACCGTATCGGTGGTGCCAATGGCATCGGCCGTCTGGACATCGTCGAGAACCGTTACGTCGGCATGAAGTCGCGTGGCTGCTACGAGACCCCAGGCGGCACCATCATGCTCAAGGCCCACCGTGCCATCGAGTCGATCACCCTGGACCGCGAAGTCGCTCACCTGAAGGATGAGCTGATGCCGAAGTACGCCAGCCTGATCTACACCGGCTACTGGTGGAGCCCGGAGCGTCTGATGCTGCAGCAGATGATCGACGCTTCGCAGGTCAACGTGAACGGCGTGGTACGCCTGAAGCTGTACAAGGGCAACGTCACCGTTGTCGGCCGCAAGTCGGACGACTCGCTGTTCGATGCCAACATCGCTACCTTCGAGGAAGATGGCGGCGCCTACAACCAGGCGGACGCAGCGGGCTTCATCAAGCTCAACGCCCTGCGTATGCGCATTGCTGCCAACAAGGGCCGTTCGCTGCTCTGATCGCTGGCATGTGCAGCAAGAACCCCGGCCCAGGCCGGGGTTTTTTTTGTCTGTGATATCAATGGCCGTCGCTCGCCTGCTGTCCATCAAGCGAGCTGATCGATAGTTGTGCGCACTGGCGTCTATCCAGGTTGCAAAAGCGCCACGTGCGCGCTTGCTGAGGCGGTTGGGCAAGGGCGGACAACAATTGCTGCTCCATCATGCGATAGGCATCCGGGCCGGAAAACATGAATGTGACAGGCTCACCCTGCAGCGCTTCGCTGGTATTACCGGGCATTGCATGTTTGGCCACATCGCTCTGTGTCGACGGGTTGTCATTTGCCGTCCTGTTTGATGAAGGGTCGTAGAACGACTTGTAATTGAAGTTGAGCGTGAGGAAGAACAGTGCCGTCAGGAAGAATGGGAAGCCCACCAGGAACCAGGTATAGAGCTTTTGGCTGGACTCGCTGAGAAACGGCAATGTGGCAAGGGCGGAGGCTTCGATAATCCCAGCGAAGATAGCAATGATCGTCAGCGGGGCGACAGGCTGTACTTGGTGCATATGGGTCGTCTCCAGCGATTTTGCACATCTTTGCCTTACGGCGATGCTCAACTAAAGACTGGATTGTTTCCCGGGTGAGAATAATCGCTCGAAATCCTGATGACGGTGTTTGTTCAGCGCATTTGAGCTGAATATTTCCTGAGGTGTCGGCCGGCTTTCAACTGGTGCACTTTTATCGGCCGGTGATACCGTTCATTCGGTAACAGAGAATTTGATTGTTACAAGTGCATCAGTTGAGTGTAGGAAATTTCTGTAAGTGTTGTAGGTTCTATCTGTTCATATATTTCGCCGGTAAATCACCGCGCCAGTAAGCGTTCTGTAGGTTATCTTGGCGGGCCAAAGCAAAAGCAATGAATGGATATCGCATGAATAAAGTGCTTATCGTGGATGATCATCCGGTCATACGCCTGGCCGTACGCATGCTGATGGAGCGGCATGGGTATGACGTCGTGGCGGAAACCGACAACGGGGTGGCTGCGCTGCAACTCACACGGCAACACCTGCCGGATATCGTGGTGCTCGATATCGGTATCCCCAAGCTGGATGGCCTGGAGGTGATCGGTCGCATGACAACTTTCAGCCCGGGCAGCAAGGTGCTGGTGCTGACATCGCAGGCCCCCGGCAACTTCTCGATGCGCTGCATGCAGGCGGGGGCGGCGGGGTATGTGTGCAAGCAGCAGGAACTCACCGAGCTGCTGAGCGCCATCAAGGCCGTACTGTCGGGCTACAGCTACTTCCCCAACCAGGCCTTGCATGTGTCACGTGGCAGGGGCGGAAGCGAGACGGATATGGTCAACCGCCTCTCGGCGCGCGAGATGACCGTGTTGCAACAGCTGGCGCGAGGGCGTTCCAACAAAGAGATTGCCGACAGCATGTTCCTCAGCAACAAGACGGTCAGTACCTACAAGTCGCGCCTGTTGCTCAAGCTCAATGCGCGCTCGCTGGTCGACCTGATCGAGCTGGCGCAGCGGCAAGGGTTGAACTGACCGCCAAGGCCGTAAAGCCTCCAGCCAGGAGGCTTTGCCAGGGTTACAGATCGTAGTCGAAGTCGGCCAGCTGCTTCTGCAGGCGCCTTTCTTCCAGCATATTATCGATGGTGCGGCGCTTGCTCAGGTTGGTCTTTGCGGTTTCCACCTGGGGTTCCGCTTCGTCATCCGCGGCAACAAAATCATCTTCGATCGACAGGTCGTCTTTATCGCTACTCATGAGTCGCTCCAAGCCAAGGGGCCATTGGCCGTCCTTATAACCAGAAAGCAGACGCTGGTAAAAAAGATTTTTTCAATCGCTGCAGGTGGTTTCCAGCTATCGACTCAATCGTCGGAGGTCTTGTGCTTGTACTCGCACAAGTCTTCGATCCGGCAACTGCCGCAGCGCGGCTTGCGTGCCTGGCACACATAGCGCCCGTGCAGGATCAGCCAGTGGTGGGCGTCGAGCAGGTAGTCCTTCGGCACGAACTTGATCAGCTTTTTCTCCACTTCCAGCACCGTCTTGCCTGGCGCAATGCCCGTGCGGTTGCTGACCCGGAAGATATGGGTATCCACCGCCATGGTTGGCTGGCGGAACGCCGTGTTGAGCACTACGTTGGCGGTCTTGCGGCCCACGCCGGGCAGCGCCTCCAGGGCTTCGCGGGTTTGCGGTACCTGGCTGCCATGGCGTTCGATCAGCAGTCGGCAGGCTTCGATGACGTTCTTGGCCTTGCTGTTGTACAAGCCAATGGTCTTGATGTACTCGCTCAGGCCTTCGACGCCCAGCGCATAGATGGCCTCGGGGGTGTTGGCGACCGGGAACAGGCGTGCGGTGGCCTTGTTGACGCCGACATCGGTGGACTGCGCAGACAGTGTCACGGCGACCAGCAGTTCGAACGGGGTGGTGTAGGCCAGCTCGGTTTTCGGGTCTGGGTTGTCTTCGTGCAGCCTGCGAAAGATCTCCAGGCGTTTGGCGGCATTCATGAAATCAGAGCTTTCCTTGACGACGTGGTTGGGCGGGGCCCGGACGCAGGCGATTGTACAAGGCCAACAGCAGTCCGAGCAGTAGCAAGGCGCCCGGGGCCAGGCTGGCCAGGTGCAGGCCGGTACCGTCGGCCAACCATTGGCGGCTGGCGCCGAGCAGCAGGCATGTGGCAAGCAGTGCGCAAAGGTGGCCAGCGAGCAGGCGCCAGCGCCCTTGATCGGGCAGCAGGTGGTCAGTGGCCAGGCATTGCAGGCACAGCAGTGCGGGATAGTGGCCGAGGGCAAGTGCCACTGGCAGCAGCCAGGCACGCAGTGCCAGTTGCAGGCAACTGGCCAGGGCCGCCAACAGCAGCAGGCTGGCCAGCACATAGGTCCAGGTGGCAAGCCGCTGGCGCAGGGGCGCCAGCAACAGTTGGTGAAGGCTGCTCATCAGCACCGCACACACGCCGATGGTGGCGCCTTCGCTCAGTGTTCGGGTGGCGCCCAGCAGGGGCACGAGGCTTGCGCCGAGCAGGCAGAACCTATTCATGCATGCCCTCCAGCAATACGCTGCGCTGCTCATCGAAGTAGCTCAGCGCTTCCTGCAGCGCGCCGATCACCGCCCGTGAGGTCACGGTTGCGCCTGCCAACTGGTCAAAGTCGCCCTGGTCGCGCTTCAGCGCCCAGCGATCGCCCAACTGGCGGTTGGCAAATTGCCCAAGCCAGTTCAGTTGCGGATCACCCAGGCGTGCACCCAGCCCGGGGCTTTCCTGTTGCTCGACTACCTGGCTGCCGATCAGCCGGCCGTCCGCGGTGATGGCCACGCTCAGCACGATCGGCCCGGCATAGCCCTGGGCCTGGGTGACCAGGATGATGGCGGCCGGCTTGCCCGCCAGCGTCGCCCGGTAAGCTGCCAGGATACGGCTGTTTGGCCGCTGTGCGGCGGGCCTGGGCAGCGGGCTGTCCAAGGGCTGGTTGTCGTAACTGCCTTCTGACAGCACTGCCAGCCGCTGACGGCTATTCAGTTGCTTCTCGGCGTCGGCGATGGCCGCGCTGGTCCAGTGTCGCCAGGCCAGGGTGGCCGACAGTGCCAGTACCCCGGTCAGTAGCAGCAGGCCCACATCACGTACCAGGCGTTTCATCGTGCAACCTGCTGGCGCTGCAAAGCCAGGCGTTCGAGGCTCGGCGCCATGAGGTTCATCAGCAGGATGGCGAACGCCGTACCGTCCGGGTAGCTGCCCCAGGTGCGGATCAGGTAGATCAGCAGGCCCGCCCCCAGGCCAAACCCCAGCTTCGCCCACTCCTGCCGGGGGCCGGATACCGGTTCGGTGGCAATGAAGAACGCCGCCATCATGGTCGAGCCGGAGAACAGGTGCAGCAGGGGGGAGCCGTTGGAGTCCGAACCCGATCCATTCCAGCCCAGCAGGCTGAACAGGAACAACCCTGCCAGCAGGCCAACCGGCGCATGCCAGCTGATCACCTTGCGTTGCAGCAAAAACAGGCCGCCCAGCAGGAACGCCAGGTTGACCCATTCGCTGCCCTGCCCACCGATGCTGCCGAAGCCCGGGTGGCTGGCGAACAGTTCATCGATGGTCAGGCTGCGGTTGTGGCGCAGGCCGTCGAGCAGTGTCGGCCGGGCCCAGGCATCGATCTGCTCGCCGCCGGCGAACACCAGCTGCAGGCTGTCGAGCAGGCCTGGTGCCGGCCCTGGCCAATGGTTCATCTGCAACGGGAAGCTCAGCAGCACGAAGGCGTAGCCGACCATGGCCGGGTTGAACAGGTTGCGCCCGACCCCGCCAAAGGCCTGTTTGCCGATGCCGATGGCAACACTGGCTGCGACCACAGGCAACCACCAGGGCGCCAGGGTGGGCAGGGCGGCGGCCAGCAGCACGGCGGTCACCAGCGCGCTGCCGTCGTTCAGCACCGTGCGCAGCGGTTGTGCTCGCAAGGTAAGCAACAGCGCCTCGCACAGCAGCGCGGCGCTGGAGCACAGCAACAGGTTCAGTAGCAAACTCCAGCCGTGCAGCCAGAACAGCGCCAACAGGCCAGGTACGCAGGCCAGCAACACCAAGCCCATGCTGGTGCGTAGCCGCGGGTCGGGCTTGGCGGTCATTGGGCGAAAAGCCCGTTGAAGCCGGAAAACGCCATGGCCATTACCCCGGCCCCAAGCAGTTCGATGGGCAGGCCGCGCATTGCCCCCGGGACGTCGGCATGAGCGCTGCGCTGGCGCAGGTCGGCGAACAGCACCAACGCCAGCCAGAAGCCGCCGCCGGCCAGCAGGCCTTGCAGCAAGGTAGCGAGCCATGTGCTGTCGTCGCTTGCCTGTTGCAGGGTCAACCCCAGTACTACCGCGTTGCTCAACAGCAGTGCGGGCAGTTGCGTCACCGGCCAGCTCGGGCGCCACCTTGTCAGCAGCCATGGCACGCCCCAGGCGAGCACGGCCAGCCAGGGCAACAACAGGAACAGGGCAAGGTCCTGGGCCTGCAGCGGGGCAAGCACCCCGCGCACCAGTAGTTGTGCGCCGATCACGCCCAAGGCAATGCACAGTGCGCAGGCGAGGCCGTGCACGTGGAGGTGCAGCCTGGGTAATGGCTGTTGTTGCAGGCACAGGTGATTGACCAGCGCAGCGCTGATCAGGACCAGGATGTAGTCGCTCATGAGATGACGATAGCCGGGAATCGGGGCGATTGTCCGGGTTTGGCATCAAGGTGCCGGAGTCATTGTGGGAACGGGCGTGCCCGCGAACACCGGCAACGCCGGTGCGATGCACCGCGTAGTCAGTTTCGCGGGCACGCCCGCTCCCACAAGGTCCAGCAGGTTTTGTTACTTGATGCGCTGGCCCGGCTTGGCACCGCTGTCCGGGCTCAGCAGGTAGATCTCTTCACCGCCAGGCCCGGCCGCCATGACCATGCCTTCGGATACGCCAAAGCGCATCTTGCGTGGCTTGAGGTTGGCCACCATCATGGTCAGGCGGCCTTCCAGCTGGGACGGGTCGGGGTAGGCCGACTTGATGCCGGAGAACACGTTGCGGCGCTCGTCACCGATGTCCAGGGTCAGTTGCAGCAGCTTGTCGGCACCCGGCACGGCCTCGGCCTTGACGATCAGTGCCACGCGCAGGTCGACGGCTGCGAAGGTGTCGAACTCGATTTCCGCCGACAGCGGGTCCTTGGCCAGTTCGCCGTTGCCGGCCGGGGCCTTGGCTTCGGCGGCCAGCAGGTCTTCCTTGCTGGCGGCGACCATGGCTTCGACCTTGGCCGGTTCGATACGGCTCATCAGCGCCTTGAACGGGTTCAGCTGGTGGTTTTCCAGGCGCGACTGGTGGTCGTTCCAGGTCAGCGGTGCCACGTTGAGGAAGGCCTCGGCGTCGGCAGCCAGCACCGGCAGCACCGGCTTGAGGAAAATCACCAGTTGGCGGAACAGGTTGATGCCTTGGGCGCAGATGGCCTGCACTTCATCCTGCTTGCCTTCCTGTTTGGCCAGCGACCATGGGGCCTTGTCGGCGATCCAGGCGTTGGCGCGGTCGGCCAGCGCCATGATTTCGCGCATGGCACGGCCGAAGTCGCGGCCTTCATAGGCGTCGGCGATCGACGGGGCGGCCGCCAGGAAGGCTTCGGTCAGCTCCGGTGCGGCATCGCCAGCCACCATCACGCCTTCGTTGCCCTTGTGGATGAAACCGGCGCAGCGGCTGGCGATGTTGACCACCTTGCCGACCAGGTCGGAGTTGACCTTCTGCACGAAGTCTTCCAGGTTCAAGTCCAGGTCATCGACGCCACGGCCCAGCTTGGCCGCGTAGTAGTAACGCAGGTATTCCGGCTGCAGGTGGTCGAGGTAGGTGCGGGCCTTGATGAAGGTGCCGCGCGACTTGGACATCTTGGCGCCGTTCACGGTCAGGTAGCCGTGCACGTTGACCGCGCTCGGCTTGCGGAAGCCGGCGCCTTCGAGCATGGCTGGCCAGAACAGGGCGTGGAAGTTGACGATGTCCTTGCCGATGAAGTGGTACAGCTCGGCCTTGGAGCCCTCGTTCCAGAACGCGTCGAAGTCCAGCTCCGGGCGGCGTGCGCAGAGGTTCTTGAAGCTGGCCATGTAGCCGATCGGTGCATCTAGCCACACGTAGAAGTACTTGCCTGGCTCGCCCGGAATCTCGAAGCCGAAGTACGGCGCGTCGCGGGAGATGTCCCATTCCTGCAGGCCCGAGTCCAGCCATTCGGCCAGCTTGTTGGCTACCGCGTCCTGCAGCGTGCCGCTACGGGTCCACTGCTGCAGCATGGCCTGGAAGTCCGGCAGCTTGAAGAAGAAGTGCTGGGAATCACGCAGTACCGGGGTGGCGCCGGAGATCGCCGACTTGGGGTTTTTCAGCTCGGTGGGCGCGTAGGTGGCGCCGCATTTCTCGCAGTTGTCGCCGTACTGGTCTTCGGCCGCGCACTTGGGGCAGGTGCCCTTGATGAAGCGGTCGGCGAGGAACATGCCCTTTTCCGGGTCGAAGTACTGGGTCACCGAACGGGTGGCGATGTGCCCGGCGTCACGCAGGCGCGCGTAGATCAGGCTCGACAGCTCGCGGTTTTCTTCGCTGTGGGTGGAGTGGAAATTGTCGAAATCCACCAGGAAGTCGGCGAAGTCGCTGCTGTGTTCGGCCTGGACGTTGGCGATCAGCTGTTCCGGGGTGATGCCTTCCTTCTCGGCGCGCAGCATGATGGCCGAACCGTGGGCGTCGTCGGCGCAGACGTAGATGCACTGGTTGCCGCGCAGCTTCTGGAAGCGGACCCACATGTCTGTCTGGATGTACTCGAGCATATGGCCAAGGTGGATCGATCCGTTGGCATAGGGCAAGGCGCTGGTGACGAGAATCTGACGTGGCTCGGACATGGTGGCTCGGCTACTTATCTGGCGACGGGGTAAAAATGAGGTTGATCGGCCACTATAAAGGGCTGGCGAAGATATTTCACCCCGCATGCGCATCTGCTGACGATTGACGGGTTAGGATAGGCGTCTGTTTTACATTCAGTTTGCCATTGGGAGTCTCCATGAGTGCCGTCACCCGTGCCGCCGTCGAGGGCGTGCTTCGCCAGTACACCGACCCCTACCTGAACCAGGACCCGGTCAGCGCCGGCTGCGTGCGCGCCATCGATATCCAGGGCGGGCAGGTCAGCGTGCAGTTGCAGCTGGGTTATGCCGCAGGGCTGTTCAAGAACGGCTGGGCCCAGGTGTTGCAGACCGCCATCGGCAACCTCGAGGGCGTCAGCAGTGCCCAGGTGTCGATCGACTGCGTGGTGGCCGCGCACAAGGCCCAGGCCCAGGTGCCGGCAATGGCCAACGTCAAGAACATCATCGCCGTGGCCTCGGGCAAGGGCGGTGTTGGCAAGTCGACCACCGCGGCCAACCTGGCCCTGGCGCTGGCCCGCGAGGGTGCGCGGGTGGGTATTCTCGATGCCGATATCTATGGCCCCAGCCAGGGCGTGATGTTCGGCATCGCCGAAGGCACCCGCCCGCAGATTCGCGAGCAGAAGTGGTTCGTGCCGATCAAGGCCCATGGCGTGGAAGTCATGTCCATGGCGTTTCTGACTGACGACAACACGCCGATGGTATGGCGTGGCCCGATGGTTTCCGGCGCGCTGCTGCAGTTGGTGACCCAGACCGCCTGGGACGACCTGGATTACCTGGTGATCGACATGCCGCCGGGCACCGGTGACATCCAGCTGACCCTGGCGCAGAAGGTACCGGTGGCCGGTTCGGTGATCGTCACCACCCCACAGGACCTGGCCTTGCTGGATGCCAAGAAAGGCGTGGAGATGTTCCGCAAGGTCAACATCCCGGTGCTGGGCGTGGTGGAGAACATGGCCGTGCACATCTGCTCGAACTGCGGCCATGCCGAGCACCTGTTCGGCGAAGGCGGTGGCGAGAAGCTGGCGAGCCAGTATGGCGTCGACCTGCTGGCGTCGTTGCCGCTGTCGATGCTGATCCGCGAGCAGGCCGATAGTGGCAAGCCGACGGCGATCGCCGAGCCGGAAAGCCAGATTGCCATGGTCTATCAGGAACTGGCCCGGCAGGTGGGCGCGCGGATCGTGCTGCAGGAAGCTGCTGCGCCGGCGATGCCTAGCATTACCATCAGCGAAGATTGACTGGCAGACCGAGTCGCCTGCTTCGCGGGTAAACCCGCTCCCACAGGTACAGCGCAGCCTTCAAGTACCGCGCTGTCCCTGTGGGAGCGGGTTTACCCGCGAAGAGGCCGACTCGGTCTTTCGGCCAGGCATAAAAAAACCCGCCGGAAGGCGGGTTTTTTGAAAGCTAGGAAGCTTCGATCGACTTAGGCGATCTGAACTTCTTCAGCCTGCATGCCTTTCTGGCCGCGGGTAGCGACGAAAGTAACAGCCTGGCCTTCTTTCAGGGTTTTGAAGCCGTCAGCTTGGATGGCTTTGAAGTGCACGAACAGGTCGTCGCCCGACTGAGGGGTGATGAAGCCGTAGCCTTTCTCATCGTTGAACCACTTAACAACACCGGATTGACGGTTGGACATTTTTCTGTCTCCTTGGACAATTTGATAACGGTCAGGAAAAACCCTGGCCGGGACTGAGCGCAAAGAGAGCAGAAAATTCAGCGATGGGCCGATCAGGATCGTGCATCAAACTAGAGATTCTCGGTGTCACGTGCAGCACAGTGGCGCCACCTTACCCCACTTTCCGCAACCTGCCAATGGTCAGAAGACGCTTTACGCAAATTCGGATCGACGGCGGCTGCAGCCCCCGCCCGGCGCGGGATGAGGCATGGAACTTTAACCTGGGCGCCGGGACCGGTAAGATGCGCGTCTCGAATTTTCACCTCGCAACTCTTCAGGACACCCCGCCATGAGCATCAAATCGGACAAGTGGATTCGCCGCATGGCGCAGGAACACGGCATGATCGAACCGTTCGTCGAGCGCCAGGTGCGCGGCGAACAGGACAGCCGGGTGATCTCCTTCGGCGTCTCCAGCTACGGCTACGACGTGCGCTGCGCCGACGAATTCAAGGTGTTCACCAACATCAATTCGGCCACCGTCGACCCGAAGAACTTCGATGCCGGCAGTTTCGTCGACATCAAGAGCGACGTATGCATCATCCCGCCGAACTCCTTCGCCCTGGCGCGCACCGTCGAGTATTTCCGCATTCCGCGTGATGTGCTGACCATCTGCCTGGGCAAGAGCACCTACGCCCGTTGCGGCATCATCGTCAACGTCACCCCGCTCGAGCCCGAGTGGGAAGGCCATGTGACACTGGAGTTCTCCAACACCACCACGCTGCCGGCGAAGATCTACGCCAACGAAGGTGTGGCCCAGATGCTGTTCCTGCAGTCCGACGAAGAATGCGAAGTGTCGTACAAGGACCGTGGCGGCAAGTACCAGGGCCAGCGCGGCGTCACCCTGCCGCGTACCTGAGCCGACGAGCGCGGGGAATTCCCCGCGCCTTTGGCACTCCAACTGGATAACGCCGGTGCGCATGATGCGCAGCGGCCTTGTCAGGAGCAGCCAATGAAACTCCACCCCGCAATCAGTGCCAAGCTGGCAGTTCTGCAGCCCAATCACGTCGGGTTGCTGCCATGGTCACTGCTGGCACACCCGCTGCCCATGCAGGCGGGCGGCGTGCCCCACCAGCCTGACCCGGATACCCCGCAACCGCCGGAGCCCGGTGAAACACCACCCATGGAACCGGGCGAGCCAACCTTGCCTGATGAGCCTCCTCCGGCGCCTGTAGCCTGAGTGAACTCGGCTAGAGCGCCCAGACACGGTCTGCCCCTGCCAGGTACACCCGGCTGGCGCTCGTGGGCGCGATTTCCCAACCCCCGGTGAATTCACCGAACGCCGGCAACAGGCTGACTTGGCCATCGATCAGGAAGCAGGGCAGTCGCAGGCGTTGCCGAGCCTTGCCACGCAGTACAAATACCGGATGTACATGGCCTGCCAGTACCGGGTGGCTGGGGTGCGGTTCGGGGTCGTGCTGGAGCGCGAAGGGTTCAAGCAGCCAGGGTTCGTTCATGACTTCTATTTCGAGCGTCACGGGTGGATCACCGGCGTTGCGATCATGATTGCCGCGTATCAGCACGATTTTCAGGGCCTTGTGCCGTTCCCTCCATGTCTGCAGCCTGGTGAGCGTTGCCGGCGCCCGCGCTGTTCGGGCATGCAGGAAATCGCCAAGAACGATCAGTTGCTCGCAATCATGCGCGGCCAGCAATGCATCCAGGCGCTCGAGTGTCGCTTCGGTGGTGCCGCGTGGTACCGGTTGGTGCAGGGCGCGATAGCTTGCTGCCTTGCCGATGTGCACGTCGGCCACCAGCAGGGCACGACGGGCTGGCCAGTAGATGGCCTTGTCCGAAAGCAGCCAGAGCACCTGGCCATGGTGTTCGATGGATAGGAAGTTGGTCATTCCGTAGCGTCCGCCGCACTGTTCAGTTCCGCGACCATCCTGGCAATCCGGTCCGCCAGTTTCTCGGTGCTCAACGTTTCGCGCATGCCTTCCACCAGCAAGGCAAATGCCAACGGCCCGGGCCGCTCAAGCTGGCGCAGCTCCAGCCGTAACTGCCCCATTTTCAGCAATTGACGGTGCAGCCGCTCGATCTCCAGTTCCTCATTCAGCACTTCGTCCCGTGCCTGAGCCAGCAGCAAGTTGCCGGCGTCGTGCTTGCGAAATACCTCATATAACAAACCGCTGGAGGCCTGGATCTGCCTCAGGCTTTTCTGCGCCGCCGGATACCCGCCAAACACCAGCCCGGCAATCTGCGCGATCTCGCGAAAACGGCGCAATGCCATTTCTCCAGCATTGAGGCTGGCCAGCACATCCTCCAGCAGGTGTTCGGTAACCAGCGCCTGTGGCAGATGCGTTGCCCAGTCCACGTTGCCCGGGCTGAGCAGTTCGAACCCGTAGTCATTGACGGCAATCGAAACCGAAAGCGGCTGCACGCGGCTTACTCGCCAGGCAATCAGGTTGGCCAGGCCAAGGTTGGCCATGCGTCCGGCGAACGGGTACAGGAACAGGTGCCAACCTTGGCGCGACTTGAAGGTCTCGGCCAGCAGCGTGCCGGGGGTGGGCAGCGCCGACCATAGCGCCTGCAAGGTCAGCAGAGGGCGCACTGCACGCATCTCCGGGCCTTGGAAGCGCCCCTGGGATGCTGCGCCAAGCTGCTCGACCAGTGCGTCGGCCAGTTCGCTGGAAAGCGGCATGCGGCCACCATTCCAGCGAGCGACCGCTGCCTTGCGCGCGGTGCTGCGGCGCACGTAGGCGGTCATGTTTTCCACGCGCACCAGTTCCAGCACTCGCCCGGCGAACACCAAGGTATCGCCAGGGCGCAAACGGGCAATGAACGCCTCTTCGACGCTGCCCAGCGCCTTGCCTCCGCCGCCCTTGCTCCAGTACTTGAGCTGCAGGCTGGCGTCGCTGACGATAGTACCGATACTCATGCGGTGGCGACGTGCCAGGCGTTCGCTGGCAACCCGGTAAGCACCGTCGGCCTGGCGCTCGACGCGCTGGTAGTCCGGGTAGGCGCTGAGTGAACTGCCGCCATGGCAGACGAAGTCCAGCGCCCATTGCCACTGGCTGTCGCGCAACTCGCGAAAGGCCCAGGTGCTGCGCACTTCGGCCAGTAACTGCTCCGGGTGAAAGCCAGTGCCCAGGGCCATGCTGACCAGGTGTTGCACCAGCACGTCCATGCACAAGCGCGGCGAATGACGGGCCTCTATGTGCCCGGCTGCCAAGGCCTGCCTGGCGGCGGCTGCTTCCACCAGTTCCAGGCTGTGGGTGGGCACCAGAGTAACCCGGGAGCGCCGCCCCGGCGCGTGGCCGGAGCGCCCGGCCCGTTGCACGAGGCGGGCAATGCCCTTGGCGGAACCGATCTGCAGTACTCGCTCCACGGGCAGGAAGTCCACCCCCAGGTCCAGGCTGGAGGTGCAGACCACTGCCTTCAGGCTGCCTTGCTTGAGGCTGCGCTCGACCCAGTCACGGGTATCGCGGGCCAGCGAGGCATGGTGCAAGGCAATCAGGCCGGCCCAGTCGGGGCGTGCTTCGAGCAGGGCCTGGTACCAGAGTTCGGCCTGCGCCCGCGTGTTGGTGAATACCAGGCAACTGGTGCTGGCATCGATCTCCCGGCTGACCTGGTCGAGCATCTTTAAACCCATGTGCCCGGCCCAGGGGAAGCGCTCGATAGCCGTTGGCAGCAGGGTATCGACCTGCAGCGGCTTGTCTTGTCGGCCTTGTACCAGCAAGCCGCCTTGTGGCAGCAATACGTCCAGCGCATGTTGAAGATTGCCGAGGGTGGCGGACAGGCCCCATGTCGGCAGGCTCGGGTGCCAGTGGCGCAGGTGGGCCAGCGCCAGTTGCAGTTGTACCCCGCGCTTGTTGCCCAGCAGTTCGTGCCATTCGTCCACCACTACCAGGCGCAGCGTGGCGAAGTCTTCGCGGGCTTGTGCCCGGGTCAACAGCAGCGTAAGGCTTTCAGGGGTAGTGACCAGTACGCTGGGCAGGCGCCGTGCTTGCCGGGCACGTTCGGCGCTGCCGGTGTCGCCGCTGCGAACGCCCACGCTCCAGGGCAGGCCCAGGTCGTCCAGCGGCAACTGCAGCGCGCGAGCGGTGTCGGCGGCCAAGGCACGCATGGGAGTAACCCACACCACCTGCAACGGTGCAGCCAGACGCCCCTGGGCTTCGGCCTTGAAGGCCCGCAGCGCGGCGAGCCATACCGCGTAGGTCTTGCCGGCACCGGTACTGGCATGCAGCAAGCCGGATTCGCCCCGGTCCACGGCTGCCCATACACGGCGCTGGAAAGCGAAAGGCTTCCAGCCACGCTTGGCGAACCAGGCCTTGGCGAGGTCGGTGGCGGCGGGCATGGGGCATAGGGTCCTTCGGTGGCTGTGTTTCTACAGACAACCAGCCAGGTGCAATGGTTTTACCGGATCAGTTTGCCAGCAGATAGCCGCTGCGGCACACCTGCTCGCCTGCGACGTGGGCGATGACCATGCCTGCGGTAGCCATGCGCCGTACGTTACGTGCATACAGCAGGCCGGGCTGGCTGTTGTGGATGGCAGTCACCCGGTCGCTGAGCGGGTCGATGACTTCAGCGATCAACTGGCCCGCTTCCAGGTGCTGGCCTGGCCGGGCGTGGTACACCAGCAGCCCGCCCAGTGGCGTTATCACCGGTTCGACGGCGGCCAGCGGCGTGGCCGGGCAGCGCAAGTCGGGCAGGGCCGGGCTTGCGCCTTCGATGACCCCCGCATGGGTCAGGAAATCGAGAATCGCCTGGCAGTCCTTGCTGGCCAGGTCGTGGCTGACATCGGCCTGGCCGCGCAGCTCGACGGTGACCGAGCAGCAGCCCAGCGGAATCGGGAACCGTTTGCCGAAGCGTTGCTGCAACTGCCACCACACCAGGCTGAAGCATTCATCGAACGACTGCCCGCCCGAATCGGTGGCCAGCAGGCTTGCCTGGGCACCCAGGTAGCGGGCCAGCGGTTCGATCTGCGGCCAGGCGTCTGGCGTGGTGTACAGGTGCTCGACCGCCTCGAAGTCGCAGTGCAGGTCCAGCACCATGTCGGCATCGCAGGCCAGGCGCTGCAGTATCAGGCGTTGGGCCTGCAGCGGTGTGCGCGCCGGGTGTGCGTCCAACCCCCGGCGCAGGTATTCGCGGATCAGTGCGAGGTTGTGTGCCGGGTCTTCGGTCAGGTGTTCTTCGATCTGGTCGCCGATGCTGTCGGAAAGGTCGACGAAGTTACGGTTGAAGTTCTCGCCACTTTGCAGTTCGAAACGTCCCAGCGGCGCGTCCAGCAGCACTTGTTCCAGGCCGACCGGGTTGGCCACCGGCACCAGGATGATCTCGCGCTGCAGGCGGCCTTGCTGTTCCAGTTCACCCAGGCGGCGCTTGAGGTGCCAGGCCACCAGCATGCCGGGCAGCTCGTCGGCATGCAGCGAGGCCTGAATATAGACTTTGCCGCCACCGCGAGGTCCGAAGTGGAAGCTGTGCAACTGGCGGGTAATGCCCGGAACGGGCGAGAGCAGGTCGTGAGTTGAATGGTGCATGGTGGTCCTGGGTGCGTGGCGAAAACGGTCTGCGACACAGTCGGCACAGAGATGGAAGCACAGTTTTCGGGCTTGCGCCTCCTTCGATTGCGCCCCGATTACCGCGTCGGCTTCTTCGCGGGCGCGCCCGCTCCCACAAGGAACCTCACAATCCTCGGGCCTGTGATGAACCTGTGGGAGCGGGCGAGCCCGCGAAAAAGCCAACCCGGTATCGAATTGATTTCAGGCCAGCAGCGCCTGCAATGTAGCCAGGTCATCCGCTTCTTCCACTGGCTTGTCCAGCCGCCAGCGCAGCATCCGCGGAAAGCGCACGGCAATGCCGCTCTTGTGCCTCCTGGACAGCGCGATGCCCTCGAAGCCAAGCTCGAACACCAGCGTCGGCGTCACGCTGCGCACCGGCCCGAAGGTTTCAACCGTGGTCTTGCGGATGATGGCGTCGACCTTGCGCATCTCTTCGTCACTGAGCCCTGAATAGGCTTTGGCAAAGGGGACCAGTGCCCGCCCCGGCGTACCGGCTGGCGCGTCCCACACGGCGAAGGTGTAGTCGCTGTACAAGCTGGCCCGCCGGCCGTGGCCGCGCTGGGCATAGATCAGCACGGCATCGACGCTGAACGGGTCGATCTTCCACTTCCACCAGGTGCCCATGTCCTTGGTGCGCCCCACGCCATACAAGGCCTCGCGCTGTTTCAGCATCAGCCCTTCCACCCCCAGGCTGCGGGACTGTTCGCGCTGGCAGGCAAGGTCGGCCCAGTCCCGGCC
This sequence comes from Pseudomonas sp. B13(2017), assembly GCF_002113245.1. Taxonomy (NCBI): domain Bacteria; kingdom Pseudomonadati; phylum Pseudomonadota; class Gammaproteobacteria; order Pseudomonadales; family Pseudomonadaceae; genus Pseudomonas; species Pseudomonas sp. B13(2017). Next base: position 51,601 of record NZ_NEJX01000008.1, on the reverse strand, counting down.
TTCGAGTAGAGGCGAGAGCAACACCGGGGCCAATGGGTGCTCCTCAAGCACGTGTTCCAGCTGTTGGCGGCGTGCATGCTGCGGCCGGCTGCGCCAGTCCTCGCCTTGCCATTCCAGCAGGTCGTAGGCCTGCAGCACGACCGGCGCGTCGCTCAGCAGCTTCTTGCCCAAGGTCTTGCGACCCAGGCGCTGCTGCAACATGGCAAAGGGTTGTACAGCCAGTTCAGCCGCTGAGCTGCCGGGTTTCCACACCAGGATCTCGCCATCGAGCACGACACCGTCGGGTAGCGTCTGCGCCAGGCTGTGCAATTCGGGGAAGCGTTCGGTGACCAGTTCCTCACCGCGCGACCAGACCCACAGCTGGCCTTCGCGCTTGACCACCTGGGCGCGAATGCCATCCCATTTCCATTCGATCTGCCATTCGCTTGGCGGCCCGAGCAGTGCATCGAGCTGTTCGGTTGCTACCTGCAGGGGGTGGGCCAGAAAAAACGGGTAGGGCTGGCCGCCACGCTGGCTATGTTCATCGTCTGATTCCGGGGCTATCAGCCGTTGATAGCTGGCTGCCGTCGGGCGGTGGCTGATGTCGGTGTAGCCAACCAGGCGCTGGGCCACGCGTTTGGCATCCAGCCCGGCCAGTTGTGCGAGGGCGCGAGTGACCAACAGCTTCGATACCCCCACGCGAAAGCTGCCAGTGATGAGTTTCAGGCAGAGCATCAGGCTGGGGCGGTCCAACTGGGCCCAAAGAGGCGGCAGGCGTTGCTGTATCTCCTCGACCGGCAGGCCACGCAATGGCAACAGATGGGCTTCGACCCAGCGGGCGAGGCCGTCGTCGCCAGGGTGGTGGCTTTCCGGTACCAGCAGGGAAATGGTTTCGGCCAGGTCGCCAACGGCCTGGTAGCATTCCTCGAACAGCCAGTCAGGCAGCCCCGCCAATCTGCCGGCCAGCTCCCGCAGCACGCGTGTAGGCACCAGTTGGCGAGGGCGGCCACCTGCCAGGAAGTACACCGCCCAGGCGGCATCCCCAGCCGGGGCGGTGCTGAAGTAGTCGCGTAGCGCCGTGAGCTTTGCAGTGCTGGAGGTAGTCGCATCCAGCCTCAGGTACAGCTCGGCGAATGCTTTCATGCGTCTGGCTCCGCGGCTACCACGTCATCTTCCTCGCCGTACTCGGTCACGAAGGCGCGGGCATCGAGGCCTTGTTCGATGAGGTAGCGCACCAGCACATTGACCGAGCCATGGGTGACCATCACGCGTTCTGCGCCAGTCTGGCCGATGGCCCAGAGCAACCCCGGCCAATCGGCATGGTCCGAGAGCACGAAACCTCGGTCTACCCCGCGCCGGCGGCGGGTGCCGCGCAACAGCATCCAGCCACTGGCAAAGGCATCGCTGTAGTCGCCGAAACGGCGCATCCAGCTGCTGCCACCCGCCGAAGGCGGTGCCAGGACCAGTGCCTGGCGCAGCAGCGGGTCGTTGCGTGGGATATCGCCCACATAGCGGGTTTGCGGAAGGTAGACGCCAGCGTCCCGGTACACCCGGTTGAGTGGTTCGACAGCGCCATGCACGAGGACAGGACCAATGTTGGCGTCCAGCCCGTGGAGGATTCGCTGGGCCTTGCCGAAGGCATAGCAGAACAGCACGCTGGCTTTGCCCTGTTCGCTATTGGCGCGCCACCAGTTATTGATGCCGGTGAAGATCTCGCCCTGGCTGGGCCAACGGTAGATGGGCAGGCCGAAGGTCGATTCGGTGATGAACGTGTGGCAGCGCACCGGTTCGAACGGCGTGCAGGTGCCGTCGGGTTCCACTTTGTAGTCGCCGGAGGCGACCCAGACCTCGCCCTGGTACTCCAGGCGCACTTGCGCCGAGCCCAGTACATGCCCGGCCGGGTGCAGGCTCAGGGTTACGCCATGGTGCAGCAGGCGTTCGCCGTACGGCAGGGTTTGCAGGTTGATGTCCTGGCCCAGGCGGCTGCGCAGGATGCCGGCGCCTGGGGCGGCGGTGAGGTAATGGCGGTTGCCGACGCGGGCATGGTCGCCGTGGCCGTGGGTGATGACGGCACGCTCCACTGCCCGCCAGGGGTCGATGTAGAAATCACCGGGCGGACAGTACAGGCCTTCGGGGCGGGCGATGACGAGGTCCATGGCTCAACGTCTGGAGTAGGGCTTGCTAGGTCAGAGTGTCGAGGCCCGCGACAAGTTCTATGTGTGAGGCAGCCCTCTCGAGGGCTGCCAGACCCGCGTCAGGAAATAGCGACCTTCCAGCCCGTTTTTCGGGCTTCTTCGATACAGATCTTGGCGACGCGGGCGATGTTCAGGCGTTTGCCGTCATGCATCAAATATGGCGAAGCACGGAAGTGATCCCAAGTGGTATCGACGCTGTTTGGCAGCAGGTCCTCGGTGTCGTAAGTGATTTCCAGGGTGACGGGTGAAGTAACCGCAGGGGCGCAGGCATCTCCGTCGCTGATCATGCGGTAGTCGGCGATTGCAGTTCCCACCCAAAGTTGTGCATTGACGGTAGCGCCAGCTGGAACTTTGAGCGTATCAGGCCAGGAAATTTCAATTTTCAGGGTTTCTTTAGCCATGTTCATCATCCTCTTGATGGAAAGTGTGCCGCACCTGTCCGGGAACAGTGCGGCACCGAGGATGCTAGGTAGCTGGGCGGCTGCCGGTAAGCAGGAAAGGCTCCACTAGCGCCCAGGCACCAACGTCAAACGCTGGTTGCCATACGCCCGCCCGAAGTTCTGCTGCTGCAGTGGCAGGCTCATGAAGCGCCCTTTGAACCAGGCATCCAGCCCGTCGCTGTAATGCGTGCTGGCCGGGTTGCCGGACTGCCCGCTGCTGGTCAGTACCTGCAACGGCTCGGCCTGGCCGAAGTCGACGATCATCCGCGCCGAGGCCGGCAGGCGGGTGTCGAAGTCGCTGCCCCAGGCGTATGGCGTCAGGGCCAGGGTGGTGAAGTCGCCACCGGCAGCCAGCGGCGAGCGGCCGAGGGCGTCGCCCAGGCCATGGTAGGCCGGTGCAGGCCAGCGGTATTGGTGCAGCTTGCCCCACTGCCAGGCGCGGCGGTCGGCGCCCAGTTGCGCGGTGCCGGCATCCACCGCGCCAGCCAGGCTGCGGGCGAGAATTGCCGGCTTGTCTTCTTTCTGCGGGGTGCTGCGGTCATCCCAGAACGGGCTGTCGTCGCGGCCCAGCAGGTGGTCGGCCTGCGCCGAGAACGACAACCGCGCATTGCTGACGAAAGCCTGCCAGGCCGGGCCGGATTCCGGGCCCAGGTCGTCGAGGAAGGTTTGCCGGGCGACTTCCTGGAGGAACAGTTCGTACAGTGCGGCATCGGCCGACACCGGGCTCAGGCGGCCATCGAAGGCCTTGAGCCGGGCCAGCGCGTCGCTGGCCTTGTCGCGCTGTGCGGCGGGCAGGGCGTCGATCGCCTGCTTGAGCGGCTGGGCCATGCCCGGGGCGTCGAACATCTGCTTGAGCTTGTCGGCCAGCAGTGTGGTCTGGTCGTTCTGCAGGGCCATCAGGCTGCGGCTGTCGTGGCGGCCATTGCCGGCCAGCTGGGCCAGGCGCTCGGCGCGCTCGGGGTAGTACCAGGTGCTGGACAGCTGCATGCCATAGCCACGCGGCAGGCTGCGCTGGTTGGCGTGGCCGATCCAGCCGGCGGGCGGGTCCTGATCGTAAGGGTGCAGCATCGGGTCGGCATACCCGTCCCAGTCGTAGCGCCCGTCCCAGCCCGGCGAGGGCAGCAGGCCCTGGCCTTCGCGGCGGTTGGGGTAGCGGCCACTGACTTGCCAGCCGATGTGCTCGGGTTCGGCGAAGACGAAGTTGAGGGCGGCGGCGGTCACTTCACGGGTGCTGTCGAAAGCACGCTCCACGCTCTTGGCGCGGGTCAGGTCGAACAGCGCATCCAGGCTGCGGTCGCCCTTGAACTGTGGCAGGTTCAGTGCCAGGCCCAGGCTGGCATTGCCTGGCTGGGCCAGCAGGGTGCCGTGGCGGGTGTCGTACATCACCTCGCGCAGCGGGCGCTGGCCGCGGACGAAGAAGGTTTCGCTACGGGCGCGGGCCGGCAGCCATTTGCCGTCGGCCAGGTAGCTCAACTGGCTGCCCTGGTGGCGCAGTTGCTCCAGGTACAGGTCCTGGTTGTCGGCCATGACCGCGCTGCTGCTCCAGGCCAGCTTGCCGTTGTAGCCGGCCAGCACGATCGGCAGGCCGGGCAACGACAGGCCGGCGACCTGGTACTTGCCGGTGTGGATCTGCACCGGGCTCAGGGCCCAGGCGGCTCGGCTGTCGCTGGCCAGCAGGCTCTTGCCGCTGCGGCTGCGCTGCGGCGCCAGGGCCAGGTTGGCCGAGCCCGGGCTGCCCAGAAGGTCGAGGTCGGCCAGCTTCTGGCTGGCAGCTGCCAGGGCCGGCAGCCCCGGCAACTGGCTGGCCAGGTTCAGGCCCTTGAGCTTGTCCACTTCGGCGTCGGCCAACGGCTCGTCCGGGGCACCGGGTAGCAGCCAGGCCAGCTTGTCGCTGCCGGCTTTCTGCGCCAGGGTCAGGGCGCTCAGTTCTTCCTGCAGGTTCACCGACTGGCTGAAGGCATACAGGCTGAAGATCAGCGCCGAGTCTTCGGGCTTCCAGTATTCGGGGCGGTAGCCACTGCTGGCCAGGCCGGCGGGCAGCTTGTCGCGGTAGCGGAACAGGTAGGCGTTGACCCCGCGTGCATACACTTCGAAGAAGCGCTTGAGCCGTGGCGACGCGTCGGCGTACTGCTGGGCGGCGCTCTGCTTGAGGTTGGCCGCGCGCATCAGGCGGTCGATGTCCAGCGCGTCGCTGCCGGCCAGTTCTGCCAGGCGGCCCTGGGCCAGCAGGCGCATGGCGACCATCTGCTCGATGCGGTCGCCGGCATGCACATAGCCCAGGCTGAACAGGGCGTCATGGAAGCTGCTGCTTTCGATCAGTGGTGCGCCCATTGCGTTGCGCCGTACCGAGACGTTCTGCGCCAGGCCCTTGAGCGGCTGCACGCCGCTGGTCGGTGGCACGCTGCCCTGGTAGCCGCCCGTCTGGCAGCCGGCCAGCCCGAGCATGCCGAGCAGCGTGGCAGCGGTTGCGAACCGCGGGCGGAATGGAGGAAAGGCGGAGGCGGCCATGACAAGGGCTCCTGCAAGGCGTGGCGGGTTTCGAAAGGCGCTAAGGTAGTGAGCGCGCAGGCGCCGTGCAAGGTCCCTGGGCGGTTTATTTGCCAGTGCCGACTCAAACCTTGAAATGTTCGGCCACGGCGTCGGAAAAGTGCGTGCAATTGATGCGAGCAAGGCGTTGATAGTCACGGCTGACGGCGAAGGCCGAGCCTGGCATCAATAGCACCTTGTGCTGTTCCAGGCGACGCATGAAAGGCTGCAGGTCGGCCAGTTCGGGGTGGTAGACCCACAGGAACATGCCGCCTTGGGGCGTTATGTCGAACTGCCAGCCACGCGCCCGCAACAACTGCTGGGTCTGCGCCTGCTGCCGGATCAGACGCTGCTGCAGGTCTTGCATGTGCCGGGCATAGGTGCCGTCGGACAAGATGGTGTTGACGAAGCGTTCGCAAAACGCCGGCACCGCCACGCAGGTCAGCAGTTTCAGGCGCGTCAGCGGCTCTATCAGCTCTGCCGAGCAGGCGATGTAGCCCACGCGCAATGAAGCGGACAGGCATTTCGAGAAGCTGCCGATGTAGATGACCCGCTCAAGGTTGTCCAGTTCGGCAAAGGTCTGGCGCACACCCGGGCTGAAGTCGCCGTAGACATCGTCCTCGACCACGAAGAAGTCGTGTTCCACCGCCAGGCGCAGGACGCTGAAGGCATTGTGCGGGCTGATGTTGCCGCCGGTCGGGTTGTGGAAGGTGCTGTTGCAGAAGAACGCCTTGACCTTGTGCCTGGCCAGGTGCTCCTTCATGTCTTCCACGCTTGGTCCGTCCTGGGTTCGGCGCACCCCGACCACGTGGCCGCCGGCCAACTGGATCAGCTTGATCAGGTTGCCGTTGCCGGGCTCGTCGACGAACACGTGATCGCCTGGCTTGATCAACAACCGCGCCACCAGGTCCAGCGCTTGTGTGGCGCCCAGTGTAGTCAGCAACTGGCTTGGCCGGGCATCGACACGGGTCAGGCGTTTCAGGTGCACGCACAGCTGTTTGCGCATGGGCAGGTAGCCCTGGATGTCGCCATATTCCGCCAGCGAGCTCTGCTCCAGCCGCGCAGTGCGTCGAATCGCCTTGGCCAGCAGCTCGGTGTCACGCCAGGCGGGTGGCAGCCAGCCGCTGCCCAGTTTGATGTAGTGCTGGCCCCCCTGCAGCAGCTTGAACAGTGGGTCGCCGGCCATGCCTGCGGGCGCATCCACTGCGCCGGTTTGCCGTGTGTGGCTGGCGACGAAGTAGCCGCGGCCAGGAATGGCAGTCAACACACCTTCGCTGACCAGCCGGGCATAGCTGGAGACGACATCGTGGTAGCTGCAGCCAACCGCCGCCGTCAGCTTGCGGATGGACGGCATGCGCTGGCCGGGCAGCCATTCGCCGGCTTCGAGGCGCTGTTTCAACTGGTCATGAAGGCTGTGCGGGCGCATGGCGGGTCCAGCAGCTGTTAGAAAAAATAGCCTAACAGTTAACCGGAAAGCGCGTCGACTGTTCGAATTTCAGGGCGCGGCAGATGCGACCATGCACCTGTCGGCATCTTTCCCAATACCGAAATCGACCCGTCCACCAACCGTGAGCACACGCTATGTCGAGCACACTTCCGCGGCGCACGTACCTGTATTTCACCGCGCAATCGATCAACCTGACGACTGCGGTCATGTCCGTGACCATGGCGGCCATTGTCGGGGCGGCGCTGGCGCCTGCCGCCACGTGGTCCACCGTGCCCTATGGTTTCCAGTTCCTCTGCCTGATGCTGGCCACCTATCCGGTCTCCAGGCTGATGAGCCGTATTGGCCGCAAGCGCGCCTTCATGCTGGGCTCGATCCCTTTGGCGGTGTCTGGCATCAGTGGTTACCTGGCTGTGCAGTACCAGCACTTCCCGACGCTGGTGATCAGCCATTCGGCATTGGGCATCTACATTGCGTTTGCCAACTTCAATCGCTTCGCGGCCACCGACAATCTGGCCCAGAACCTGAAGCCCAAGGCGCTTTCCCTGGTGGTGGCCGGTGGGGTGATCGCTGCCGTGGTCGGGCCGGCGCTCACCGAGTGGCTGAGGGACGTTGGTGGGTATCCGCTGTTTTCGCTGTGCTACGCCGCTTTTGTCGGCCTGGCGGTGATGTCGTTGCTGACAGCGGCCTGCCTGCCCGGCGATACCGGCACCGCCAGTAACGACCGTGCAGCGAAACCGGCTGGCACGACCGCCGAGCCGCTGAGCCCGGTGGTTGCCGTGGCCATGGCAGTGGCCGCGCTGGGCTACGGGATCATGAATTTGCTGATGATCCAGGCGTCCATGCACATGAAATACATGCATGAGGACTTTTCCGACGTTCGCCTGGCGATTCAATGGCATGTGATTGCCATGTTTGCGCCGTCGTTCTTCACCGGCGCCATCATCCACAAGCTCGGCATCCGGGCCACCATCTGTCTCGGCCTGGGCCTGCTGATCGGTTGCACGGCCATGAACATGTGGTCGCACAGCTACGCGATGATGACCTTGTCACTGATAGCCCTGGGCCTGGGTTGGAACCTGACCTACGTGGGCGGTGGGGCGCTGTTGGCGCAGACGCTGCAAAACAGCCCGGCAGCGATGCAGATGCAGGGGAAGAACGATCTGGCCATTGCGGTGTTCGCGACCATTGGCGCATTCAGCCCGTCGCTGTTGCTGGGTACGGTCGGTTGGGATGGCACCAATGCCATTTGCATGGCCCTGTGCATCGTGCTGCTCATGGCCACCGCAGGGTTGCTGCAGCGCAAGGTTTCAGGGCCTGCCAGGGCCAGCTAGGCCCCGGCTACCCACTGCGCGGCCCGCGGCAGGGACGCGCAAGCGCTGTTCAGGTCAGGCGCCGTGGCACTTCTTGAACTTTTTCTGGCTACCGCACGGGCACGGGTCGTTACGGCCAACGTCCTTCAGGGCGTTGCGTACCGGCTCCTGGTGGCCGTGGTTGCAGTGCGGGCCGTGTACATGGCCATGATCGTGGTGGTGATCATGATCGTGGTTGCAGTCAGGGCCATGAACGTGGGGTTGCTGGGACATTGCAGGGTTACTCCAGTTTGTAATCACCGGGGATTATCTCACCACTGCGCGACAAGTGCAGGTCCCGATGGATGAGCAACCCGGTCGCCAGTTCGCCCTGCAGGCTGTAGTGCAGCGGTTGTTCGCTTTTCAGCAGCTTGGCCAGTGGTTTCAGGTGCTGCCACAGGTTGGTCCGCGCGGTGATCTTGAAAGTACGCTGGGCATGCCCGCCGACACTGCGCCACACGCTGGTTTCATCCTGCACCAGCAACAGGTCGTTGAGGCGTATGGCATACGACAGGTTGCGGATGAACAGGCGGCTGTCATTGGGGTTGTCGATTCGCAGATGCAGCACGAATTCCTGCTCCAGCAACCTGGCCTTGACCGTCTCCACCTCGACCAGGTGCACCTCGGGTTCGCGCCAGTCGTCACTGCCCCAGCTGGCGCAGCCCGCCAGCAGTGCCAGCCATGCCATCAAGGTGGCGAGCAGCAGCGGGCGGGTGCGGGCGATCATGTTCAGCTACCCACGTAACTGGCGCAGCATTTCTTGAACTTCTGGCCGCTGGCGCAGGGGCAGGGGTCGTTGCGCCCGGCCTTGAGCCCGACCGTGGGGTCGATGAAGTACCAGCGCCCGGCATGCTGGACAAATGCCGAGCGCTCGCGGTGCTGATGGTCACCCTCCTGGTCGTGCCAGCGTGCAGTGAAGGTGACAAAACCGTGCTCCGGCTGGCCGCCCAGCACCTTTTCGCTTTCCACCTCCAGGCCCAGCCAGGTGCTCTGGGCGCTCCAGGCGGCCATGGCGGCACGGTCCAGGCCGGCTTGCTGGGCGGGCAGGGTGGTGGCCACCAGATAGTCGACCAGGCCCAGCACGTAAGCGCTGTAGCGTGAGCGCATCAGCGCCTGGGCATCCGGTGCCGGGGTGCCGGCATGGTAATGCCCGCAGCAGGCGTCGAGCAGGTTGCCACTGCCACAAGGGCAGACCGAGACACTCATCATCACCACCAGTACTTGCCGAAGTTTTCAGGGTTGGCCCAGAACTTGGCATTCAGCCAGTCCGGTACCTGCTTGTAGTCATGTAAATCATAGGTGAACAGGCTCAATACCTGCTGGTCACGGCGGAATTTCTCGCTGGCCGACAGGGCCAGGGCAAAGAAATCGGTGTCTTGCCAGCCACAGGCGGCCAGGTCGGCCAGCACCGCGACCCGGTTGGCATTGAGGTTGCGAATGCCGCCGAGCAATTCCAGGCCGGTGCGTTTGGGCAGGTGCTCCAGGCAGTCCACCAGTACCGCCAGGTCAAAGCGCTGGGCTGCCAGTTCGGCCGGCAGCGGGCCAGGGGCGGCCGTGGCGATGGTTACCTGTGGGTGCGCCTGGGCGAAGGCGTCCAGCGCCGGGAAACGCGTGCCCACCAGCAGCAGGCGTTGCGGGGTGAAGCGCTCGAGCAGGGCCGCCAGGGCCTGCTGCGGGGTGCGCTGGGAAAAACCGTCGGTCATTGGCAATCCTCGTTGAAGTCGTCCAAGACTAGCGGGCCGCAGCGTGCGGGCAAAGAGGCATGTGACTGTGTCGTGGCTTATTGGTGGCAGGGATCAGATGCTCGGTCTTTACTCCCTGAAATCGGCCTTATGCCGATTCCCCCTAGGAGAAGCAATGAAATGAGCATAGTACGCACAGCGATACCCCTGGTTCTGCTCACCAGTGTGTTGACTGGTTGTGCAGGTTTGCAAAAGACCGACTGGCCGAAATGTGCCGCCGTCGGGGGTGTAAGCGGCGCTGCCCTGGGCGCCATCGAGAGCTCCAGCTGGGCTGGTTGGGGCGCGTTGCTGGGCGGTGGCCTGGCGGCGGGCTATTGCTGGGCCCATGGCGATGGCGACGAGGATGGCGACGGCGTGCCGGACAGCCGTGACAAGTGCCCAGGTACTCCGCGCGGTGTGCAGGTCGATGCCAACGGCTGCCCGCCGGAGCCAGCCGCGGTGGTCGAGGAAGTGGTGGTGCAGAAGGAAGAGGTCATCGTCATCCGCGATGTGCACTTCGAGTTCGACTCTGCGCGCCTGACCGCCAGCGACAAGGAGCGCCTCAACACCATTGCCACGCGCCTGAAACAGGAAGCGCCGTCCGCCCGCCTGAGCGTCAGCGGCCATACCGACAGCGTCGGCTCCGACAGCTACAACCAGAAACTGTCCGAGCGCCGTGCCCACTCGGTGACCGATTACCTGGTCGAGAGCGGTGTGCCGCGCAGCAGCTTCGTGTCGGTGGTCGGTGCCGGTGAAACCCAGCCGGTGGCAGACAACGCCACGGCCGATGGGCGCGCCATGAACCGCCGTACCGAGATCAAGATCCAGCGATAGAAACGCGTGCGCCCGTGCCTTGAGCAGTGGTGCGGGCGCGTCTTCACGGCGGTCAGCCGTCCGTGGCCAATGACACAGGAGCATTCAGCATGAGTGTGACGTCGAAGGCGGCGCTGCAGCTGTTGGTGGCTGCCAGCCTGCTCGCGGGCTGCGCCACCCACAGCGATGGCAGCGCGCCGCTCAACCAGAGGACCTGGCCCATCTGCAGCCTGCTCGGCGGCCTGGTCGGTGGTGGCCTGGGCGCCATCGAAAGTTCGAGCTGGGCGGCTGGCGGCGGTGCCCTTGGCGCCATTGCAGGGGGCCTGATCTGTTACGCCCAGGATGGCGACGAAGATGGCGATGGCATTTTCGACCGCCGCGATCGTTGCCCCGATACCCCCGCCAACACTGCGGTCGACCACATGGGTTGCCCGTTGAAGGTGTACCCCGCATCACAGCCCGCCACTGAACCTGAACCGTCGCCAGAGGTGATCATCCTGGATGACAACGGCGCGGTGATGTTCGCCTTCGATTCCGCCGAGCTGACTCCGGCGGCCCAGCAGCGCCTGCAAGGCCTGGTGGCGAAGCTCGATTCACCGACGGTGGCGAAAGTAAGCGTGATCGGGCATACCGACAACGTAGGCTCCGACAGCTACAACCAGGCACTTTCCGAACGCCGCGCCAGCAGCGTGGCCGTTTACCTGATCAGCCAGGGGCTGGAGGCGGGCAAGGTCACCAGCCAGGGGCGCGGCGAGAGTGAACCGCTCACCGACAACGAAAGCGAGGAGGGCCGCGCCCGCAACCGACGGGTGGAACTGCACCTCAACTGAGTGGTGCTGGCGCCTGTCCTGGCATTGCAGTTAATGTTGGTCGCACGGCCCGCTCGAACGGGCCGTCTCGACATAACAACAATCCATGGGGGCGGGATATGAAGTTCATCCTGGGCTTGGGCAAGGTCCTGACAGTCGCTTTCTGGGGTGTGGTGTTGTTCAATCAGTTGATGCCACAACCCTTGCCCTTCAATCTGCTGATCAACGCCGCCGGCATCACCTTGCTGGGCCTGCACCTGCTCGAAGTGCTGTTCTTCAATGGCAGCCTGCGCGGGCGCAGCCACCGCTGGTTCGATCGTCTGCAGATCCTGTTGACGGGTATCTTCCATGTCATGTCCATCCCCCGTGTGCAGGAGGCGCCGCGAAATGCGTAATCTGATGTTGCTGGCCATGTTGGCCGCTCCCCTGGCCCAGGCCGAAAGCCTGGAGGTTGCTGCCAATTCCATGCTGCGCCTGCCCGACAAGTCGGCAAGCGTGCACCTGGCCCAGTTGCGTGTCGCCGATGCCGCAACCCTGCTGCTGCCTGCCACGCTCGCTGAGTTGAAGGTCGACCAGCTGGAGTTGGGGCGCGATGCACGTATCGCCATTGCACCTTCCGATAGCCCGTTGCTGATCGAGGCGCGCAGTGCGCGGCTGGGTGAGGGGAGCGAATTCAGTGCGCCGGGAGCGGCGGGTACTTACCAGCGGGGAGCCCGGTCGGGCCGCAGCCTGGACCTGAAACTGGCTGAAGTGGATGCCGAGCGCCTGGCCATCGATGCCCGTGGCGGTGCCGGTGCGCCGGGGTACGTGGGGCTCGATGGCGCCAACGGCCAGGCCGGTGGCTGCACCTGGGGCCAGGCCAGCCGCGGTGCCAATGGCGATGACGGCGGCAACGGGCACGATGGTGCGCCGGGTGGGCGCATCCGCTTGAGCGTGCCGCAGGGCTTCCCGCAAGAACGCATCGTGGTGCGCCTGGACGGCGGCGCACCGGGCAAGGCCGGGGCTGCAGGCAAGGCCGGCAAGGGCGGGGCTAGCAAGGGTTGCCTGGTGTACCGCACAGACGCCGGCGCCAACGGCCGGCCGGGGCAGCCGGGCCAGCCTGGGTTGGCCGGGGCTGCAGGTGAGCTGATTCTGCAGCGCCTCTGAAGCCTTGCCGCGCCCCCTGTAGGAGCGGCCTTGTGTCGCGATGGGCTGCGCAGCAGCCCCAGGATTTCAGCGCCTTCGCACAAATTGCCGGGGCTGCTGCGCAGCCCATCGCGACACAAGGCCGCTCCTACAGGGGCCGCGCAGATCCTGTCAGAGCATCAGCCGCGAACTGGCCACGGCTACCACCGCCAGGCCCAGCAGCAGGTTGATCCCCACCATCCGCCGAATCCGCCCCAGCACTGCCGCACCTGCCGGCCAGTCCTCGGCCTGCACCGCCGCCCTCAGCTCCGGCAGCAGCAACGCCTGAATGCGCATGAACAGGGCAAACATGGCGATGCCCCCACCGATCATCACCTGCACATACTTCGGTGCAGTCTCGAAGCCGCTGAAGCGCATGTGCAACATGCCGATACCACTTATCGCCAAAATCGCCACGGCCAGCCAGACCCAACCGAAGAAGCGTCGGAAAACTTCCACCCACAAGCGCAGCCGGGCAGGCCCTTCAAGGGCTGCAACCGTTGCCGGGCGCAGCACCAGCCAGGCGAAGAACATGCCGCCGACCCACACCAGGGCGGCCAGGACATGCATTGTGTAGGGCAGGGCAAAGGCAAGCATCCGGATCTCCATGCGGCATAAAGGGCAATAGCGGGGTATGATAGCCGCCCCATGCGAAACACTGAAAATATATCCAGCCCGCCGGGCGCCTGCAGACCATGATCAGCAACGAACTCAAAGCCACCATCCAGGGCGCCTATACGCGTTTTCTCGAAGCCAAGAGCCTCAAGCCGCGCTATGGCCAGCGCCTGATGATCGCCGAAGTGGCCAAGGTGCTTGGCGACATCGCCTGCGACGAAGAAGGCCGCCGTGCCGGCGAGCCTGCCGTGGTGGCAGTGGAGGCGGGCACCGGTACCGGCAAGACGGTGGCCTACAGCCTGGCTGCCATTCCGGCCGCCAAGGCCGCCGGCAAGCGCCTGGTGATCGCCACCGCCACCGTGGCGCTGCAGGAGCAGATCGTCTTCAAGGACCTGCCCGACCTCATGCGCAGCAGCGGGCTGAACTTCAGCTTCGCCCTGGCCAAGGGCCGTGGCCGCTACCTGTGCCTGTCCAAGCTCGACATCCTGCTGCAGGAAGGCCACGCCCAATCGGCCACCGCCCAGCTGTTCGAGGAAGAAGGCTTCCACATCGAAGTCGACGAGCGCAGCCAGAAGCTGTTCAACAGCATGATCGAGAAGCTTGCCGGCAACCGCTGGGACGGTGACCGCGACAGCTGGCCCGAAGCCCTCGAAGACCAGGACTGGGCGCGTCTGACCACCGACCACAGCCAGTGCACCGGCCGTCATTGCCCGAACTTCCAGCAGTGCGTGTTCTACAAGGCCCGCGAAGGCATGGGCAAGGTCGACGTGATCGTCACCAACCACGACATGGTGCTGGCCGACCTGGCCCTGGGCGGCGGCGCGGTATTGCCCGACCCGCGCGACACCATGTACGTGTTCGACGAAGGCCACCACCTGCCGGACAAGGCCATCGGCCATTTCGCCCACTATTCGCGCCTGCGCTCCACTGCCGACTGGCTGGAGCAGACCGCCAAGAACCTGACCAAGCTGCTGGCCCAGCACCCGCTGCCCGGTGACCTGGGCAAGTACATCGAACAGGTGCCGGAGCTTGCGCGGGAAGTGCGCACCCAGCAGCAGTTCATGTTCACCCTGTGCGAGCAGGTTGCCGACTTCCGCCCCAGCGAGGACAACGAAGGCCGTGAGCGCCCGCGCTACCGCTTCGAAGGCGGCGTGGTGCCGGAGCAGATTCGCGAAGTGGGCATCGAGCTGAAAAAGGGCTTTGCCCGCCTCAACGACCTGTTCACCCGCCTGGCCGACCTGCTCAAGGAAGGCATGGATGGTGAGGTCAACATCGGCATCGCCAGCCACCAGGCCGAGGAGTGGTACCCACTGTTCGGTAGCCTGGTCACCCGTGCCCAGGGCAACTGGGAGCTGTGGACGGCCTTTACCGCTGAAGACCCGGAAGACAGCCCGCCCATGGCCCGCTGGCTGACCCTGGCCGAGAGCGGTGCGCTGTTCGACATCGAAGTCAACGCCAGCCCCATCCTGGCCGCCGAAATGCTTCGCCGCAGCCTGTGGAGCGTGGCCCATGGCGCGCTGGTGACCTCGGCGACGCTGACCGCGCTGGGCAAGTTCGACCGCTTCCGCATGCGCTCGGGGTTGCCGCGTGACGCGGTCACCTGCGTGGTGCCCAGCCCGTTCGTGCATGGCGATGCCGGCCTGCTGCGGGTCCCCGACCTCAAGGCCGACCCGAGGGATGCGGCGGCGCATACCGCAGCGATCATCCGCGAACTGCCGAACATCGTCGAAGATGCCCGCGGCGCGCTGGTGCTGTTCTCCTCGCGCAAGCAGATGCAGGACGTGTTCGATGGCCTGGACCGTGACTGGCGCAAGCTGGTGCTGATCCAGGGCAACCTGTCCAAGCAGGAAACCCTGAACAAGCACAAGGCGCGTGTCGACGATGGCCAGCACAGCGTGCTGTTCGGCCTGGCCAGCTTTGCCGAGGGTGTCGACCTGCCGGGTGCCTACTGCGAGCACGTGGTGATCGCCAAGATTCCCTTCGCCGTGCCCGACGACCCGGTCGAAGCGGCGTTGGCCGAGTGGATCGAAGCTCGCGGCGGCAACCCGTTCATGGAAATTGCCGTGCCCGACGCCTCGCTGCGGCTGATCCAGGCCTGCGGCCGCCTGCTGCGAACCGAACAGGATCGCGGTGTCATCACCTTGCTTGACCGGCGCCTGGTCACCCAGCGCTACGGCAAGGCTATTCTCAATGCGCTGCCGCCGTTCCGGCGGGAGATTTCCTGACCGCCGGAGCACACTTGCTCCGGCGCGATGTCCATTACTCAGTCGTGGGCCATGAGGGCCCTGAAGGAGAGCCCCAGCCTTATGGTCCGCCGTACCCTGCCCGCCATTTTCGCCCTGTTGTTCAGCTCGCCCTTGCTGGCTGGGCAGCAGACGCTGTTCAGCTTCGTGCGCCCGGCCTCGGTGGTCAACGTGGCGACCGAGGATGCCGGCATGCCGCAGTACAACGCGGAGCAGACGGCCGAAGGCGAAGTGTTGCGGCGCGTGGTGTTCAACCCAGCCCAGCGGCCGACCCTGCGGCTGAGCCCGCAAAGCGGTGTGTGGGACTGGTCCGGCGGTCAGTTCCTGACCTTGCGCCTGCAAAGCGCGATGGATTGGGCGCTGACCGTGGACGTCATGGTGCAGGGCAGTGATGGCCGCACGTTGACCAGCCGCATCGACCTTCCGGCCGGTCCTGCGCAAACCGTGATGGTACCGCTGACGGCCAGCTCGCCGCTGAGCCAGGGCATGCGTGCCGGCCCGCCCATGCCCTGGAACCATGGCGGCCAGCGCCTGCTGCTGACCAGCAGCGCCGGCGCGGTCGACCTCAAGCAGGTGACGTCGGTCAGCCTGAGTATCCCCAACCCCAAGGTGGCGCAGAACCTGCTGATCGAGCGGGTCGGAATCCAGGATGACGACCAGGCCTACAAGGCGGCCTACCATGAGCTGATCGATGCCTATGGCCAGTCCACCCGCGGCCATTGGCCTGAAAAGGTTGCCAATGACGAGCAGCTCAAGGCGGCCGATGCACGCGAGCAGCAACAGCTCAAAGGCTGGCTGGCAGAGCGTGGCAAGCAGCAGCTGGATGCATACGGTGGCCTCCTGGCCGGGCCGGCGTTCGAGGCCAAAGGCTTCTTCCGCACCGAAAAGCGTGACGGCCGCTGGTACCTGGTAACGCCCGAGGGGCATCCATTCTATTCCCTGGGGGTGAATGCCGTGGCCGCGGATGGCGGGCGTACCTACGTCGCCGGGCGTGAAGGGATGTTCAAGGCGTTGCCGGGCGAGGGTGATGCACTGGCCGCATTCTATGGCGAAGGCAACAACGACGACGGCAACCCCTCGTCGCAAGGACGCAACTTCAAACAGGGGCGCTGGTTCGATTTCTATGCCGCCAACCTGCAGCGCACCTATGGCAAACCCTGCCCGCCTGCGGTAGAAGGGCAGCCGGCCAACTGCCCACCATTTGCGCTGGATACCGCCCGCTGGCAGGCGCATGCGCTCGACCGCCTGCAGGCCTGGGGTTTCAACACGGTCGGCAACTGGAGCGAGCCGGCCCTGGGCCAAGCCAGGCGCATGCCGTACACCTTGCCGCTATCGATCGTGGGGGATTACGCCAGCATCAGCACCGGCATGGACTGGTGGGGCCGCATGCCCGACCCGTTCGACCCGCGTTTTGCCATGGCTACCGAGCGCGCCGTGGCCATTGCCGCCCGCGATCACCGTGACGACCCCTGGCTGATCGGCTATTTCGCCGACAACGAACTGGCCTGGGCCGCCCCCGGTAGCGACCCGAAGGCGCGTTACGGCCTGGCCTACGGTACCTTGCGCCTGACCACCGATGTACCGGCCAAGCGCGCCTTCCTCAAGCAGTTGCGTGACAAGTACCGCAACCAGGAAGGGCTGTCCAAGGCCTGGGGCATCGAGCTGACCGCCTGGGAACTGATGGAGGACCCGGGCTTCGAGGCACCGTTGCCCGACCCGGAGCACCCGGAAATCGAGCGTGACTACCAGCACTTCCAGCAGGTGTTCGCCGAAACCTACTTCAGGACCATTGCCGACTCGTTGAAGTGGCATGCGCCCAATCACCTGCTGCTGGGGGGCCGCTATGCCGTCAGCACGCCGGAGGCGGTCAAGGCCTGCGCAGAGTTCTGCGATGTGCTCAGCTTCAACTTCTATACCCTCAAGCCGCAGGATGGCTACGACTTCGCCCGCCTGGCCGAGCTGGACAAGCCGGTGTTGGTGTCCGAGTTCCAGTTCGGCTCGCGCGATCGCGGGCCGTTCTGGCCGGGGCCGCTGGAAGTGGCGCGGGAAGAAGACCGTGGCCCGGCCTACGGCAACTTCCTCAAGGCGGCCCTGGCGCAGCCGATGATCGTTGGCGCGCACTGGTTCCAGTACCTCGACCAGCCGGCCAGCGGCCGCCTGCTCGATGGCGAGAACGGCCACCTCGGGTTGGTGGCGATCACCGATATGCCATATCCGGGGTTTGTCGATGCCGTGCGCAAGAGCAACTTGCAGGCAATGAGCCAGCTGCGCGCCCAACTGGAAAAACCGGCGCCCTAGCAACCGGCTGACGCGGTCTGGTGTAGGAGCGGCCTTGTGTCGCGATGGGCTGCGCAGCAGCCCCGGCAATTTGTGCATTGCGGCTGAGATCTTGGGGCTGCTGCGCAGCCCATCGCGACACAAGGCCGCTCCTACAGGAGCACCGTTCCTCCTGGCTACCATTCGTCGCGACCACTTGGCCCAAGCCAGTTTGCAAAACACGCAACTACTGAAACAATGCACACCATTTTCGGAATTGGTCGTACGGAGAACAGCGGGTGCAGATCCAGGGTCACTATGAGCTGAAGTTCGAAGCAGTGCGCGAAGCCTTCGCCGCGCTGTTCGATGATCCCCAGGAGCGTGGCGCCGCGCTGTGCATCCAGGTTGGTGGCGAAACCGTGGTCGACCTGTGGGCCGGCAGTGCCGACAAGGACGGCCAGCAGGCCTGGCACAGCGATACCATCGCCAACCTGTTCTCCTGCACCAAGACCTTCACCGCTGTCACCGCCCTGCAACTGGTCGGCGAGGGCAAGCTGGCGCTCGATGCGCCGGTGGCCAACTACTGGCCCGAGTTCGCCCAGGCAGGCAAACAGGCGATCACCCTGCGCCAGCTGCTCAGCCACCGTGCCGGCTTGCCGGCCATCCGTGAGCTGCTGCCGGCCGAAGCGCTGTATGACTGGCAGGCCATGGTCGATGCGCTGGCTGCCGAAACGCCCTGGTGGACACCCGGCACCGAGCACGGCTATGCCGCCATTACCTACGGCTGGCTGATCGGCGAGCTGATCCGCCGTGCCGACGGCCGTGGCCCCGGCGACTCGATCGTGGCCCGTACCGCTCGGCCGTTGGGGCTGGATTTTCATGTCGGCCTGGCGGACGATGAGTTTTATCGCGTGGCGCACATCGCCCGTGGCAAGGGCAACGCCGGGGACGCTGCGGCGCAGCGCCTGCTGCAGGTGACCATGCGCGAGCCCGAGGCCCTGTCGACCCGTGCCTTCACCAACCCGCCGGCGATCCTGACCAGTACCAACAAGCCGGAGTGGCGGCGCATGCAGCAGCCAGCGGCCAATGGCCATGGCAATGCACGCAGCCTGGCGGGCTTCTATGCCGGGTTGCTGGACGGCAGCCTGCTCGAATCCGAACTGCTCGACGAACTGACCCGTGAGCACAGCCACGGCCAGGATCGCACCCTGCTCACCCAAACCCGTTTTGGCCTGGGCTGCATGCTCGACCAGCCCGACGTGGCCAATGCCACCTTCGGCCTCGGGGCCCGCGCCTTCGGCCACCCAGGTGCCGGTGGCTCGGTCGGTTTCGCTGACCCGGAACACGATGTGGCCTTCGGTTTCGTGGTCAATACCCTCGGCCCTTATGTGCTCATGGACCCGCGAGCCCAGAAACTGGTACGCGTCCTTGCCAGTTGCCTTTGATCGGGTAATGCGGGTGTTGCCCCACCCCTTTGACTATCCTCAATGCCAACGCCTGAAAGGCGTAGGCAAAATTTCTTTCTATTTCATGGTGTATCGCTGATGTCTTCACACAAAACCTTAGCACTCGCCCTGTGCCTGACCGCCGTTACCGGCTGCGCCAGTCACCCCCAGGACGGCTCGAAGGACAGCGCCTCGAGCTGGTGGCCCTTCGGTTCGGACAAGGTTGCCGAGCAGGAAGTGAAGCAAGCCGTCACGGAAAACGTGGCCAAGGCCGACGCCAAGTCCGACAACGCCAGCCGTTGGTGGTGGCCGTTCGGCGGTGAAGAGAAGCAGGCAAAGGGGCCGGTGGTACCGAAGATCGACCAGAAGGCCACCCAGGCCTGGCTGGACGAGTACGAGCCCAAGCTGCGTGAGGCGATCAAGGGCAGCAAGCTGGAACTGGAGCGCCGTGACAACGTGCTGGCCGTAACCATCCCGGTGGACAGCTCGTACAACCCTGATCGTCCGAACATGCTGCTGCCGATGACCCTGGGCCCGATCACTCGTGTGGCCAAGACTGTCGAGGGCGATGCCAAGACCGCCGTGCTGGTGCTCGGCCATGCCGACAGCAGCGGTGTCGCTGCCGCCAACCAGAAGCTCAGCCTGGAGCGCGCCGCTTCGGTGTCGGCCATTTTCCGCCTCAGCGGCCTGCAGCGTGATCGCCTGAACCTCAAGGGTATGGGCTCGGAAATGCCGCGCGCCGCCAACGACAGCGCCGAGGGCCGTGCCCTGAACCGCCGTGTGGAAATGCTGCTGACCCCGCAGAACACCATGGTCGCCCTGCTGGCCAAGTACCAGCAAGCCGCCCCGGCGCGGGCCCCGATGGTGGCGGTGCAGGACGTCAAGGCGCCTGCCGCCAAGCCTGCCGACAGCAAGCCGGCCACCAAGGCTGCTGCGAAGAAGCCTGTAACCAAAGCCAAGGCCAAGGCGCCAGCCAAGACCACGGCCAAGAAAAAAGCCGCGCCGGCCAAGCCCGTCGCCAAGAAAGCTACCACTGACAAGAAAGTAGCTGCCAACAGCCCTGCGAAGACCAACTGATCGTCAAGGAACGCAGCAATGACCCAATCCCTGGCCGATATGCGCCGCGACTACACCCGTGATGGCCTGGCCGAAGCCCAGGCCCCGGGGGAGCCGTTCGCCCTGTTCCACCAGTGGTTCGCCGATGCGGTGAAAACCGAGCAGGTACCGGTGGAAGCCAACGCCATGACCTTGGCCACTGTCGATGGTGAAGGCCGCCCTCACTGCCGTATCTTGCTGCTGAAGGGGCTCGATGAGCGTGGTTTCACCTTCTTCACCAACTACGATAGTGCCAAGGGCCAGCAACTATTGGTAAACCCTTTCGCCGCCATGACCTTCTTCTGGCCGGCACTGGAGCGCCAGGTGCGCATCGAAGGGCGGGTGGAAAAGGTCACGCCCCAGGAGTCGGACGCCTACTACCAGGTGCGCCCGTTGGGCAGCCGCCTGGGGGCCTGGGCTTCGCCGCAGAGCCAGGTGATTGCCGGCCGTGAGGAGCTGGAGGGGCTGGTCAAAGCCACCGAGGCGCGCTTCTCCGACACCCAGCCGCATTGCCCGGAACATTGGGGTGGGTATCGTTTGCTGCCTGAACGCATCGAGTTCTGGCAGGGGCGGGCCAGCCGCCTGCATGACCGACTGAACTACCGACTGGTGGATGGGCAGTGGCTGCGGGAGCGGTTGGCGCCCTGAGATTCCGGGGGCTGCTGCGCAGCCCATCGCGACGCAAGGCCGCTCCCACAGGTACAGCGCAGACCCAATCTGTGGGAGCGGCCTTGTGTCGCGAAAGGGTCGCAAAGCGGCCCCAGCAATCTCCAAGGCTACCCCGGATACCCCGCAGCCTCCCGCTCCAACCACCCCGCCAACTGCTTGCGCCCCACCTTCTCCACCCGCGCCTGCTCCAGCCTTTCCAGCATATACGTGCGTTTTGCAGGGTCCGCCCCAGCCAGCGACAACGCCAGGTCACGGTCCATCCAGCGGCGCATGCGCACATACAGCCACCAGTGGAAGTACAACCCCGCAACGGTGGTGACCACGACGATGAAGTAATCCATGGCTATCCTTGGTCTCACTTGAAAGGCCTCGACACAGCCACGCAGGCTGTCCCTTGGCTGAATGAAAACAATTTTATTACGTTTGTACCGTGACAGCCGTCAACGTGCAGCGTCTAATGAGCACCTGACTTATGGAGACTTTACCCATGCGTAAATCCGCTTTGCTGGTGGCGACCTTTACCACCATGTCGCTGTTGCTGGGTGGCTGTGCCTCGAGCCTGACCGGTGACAGCTACTCCCGTGATGAGGCCCGCCGCGTGCAAACCGTGCGCATGGGCACCATCGAGTCCCTGCGCCCGGTCAAGATCGAAGGCACCAAGACCCCGATCGGCGGTGGTGCTGGCGCCATCGTCGGTGGCGTGGCCGGCAGCGCCGTGGGTGGGGGCCGTGGCAGCATCGTCGCCGCCGTGATTGGTGCCGTTGCCGGTGGCCTGGCCGGTTCCGCCGCCGAAGAAGGCCTGACTCGTACCCAGGGTGTCGAAATTACCGTGCGTGAGGATGATGGCAGCATGCGTGCCTATGTGCAGGCCGTGCAGCAGAACGAGATCTTCCGCGTTGGCGACCGCGTGCGCATCATGACTGTCGATGGCACCAGCCGCGTCACGCACTGACCGTAGCCCAACAAGACAAAACCCCGACATGGCGCTCGCCAGTCGGGGTTTTTTCACGCTGCGGCCAGGTCAGCCGACGTTGGGCTTGCGGCTGGCCATGGCGGTTATCGCATAGCCGATCACGGCGGCGAAGAACGAGCCGGTGAGAATACCCATGCGGTCCATTCCGGCGTAATCGCTGCTGCCAGGCACAAAGGCGAGCGAGCCAACGAACAGGCTCATGGTGAAGCCGATACCGCAAAGTATTGCCACGCCCAGCAATTGCCCCCAACTGGCGCCTGCAGGCAGCGCGGCCAGGCGCAGCTTGACCGCGACCCAGGTCAGGCCGAAGACACCCACGGTCTTGCCCAGCAGCAGCCCGACGGCGATGCCCAGTGGCACCGGGTGGGTGAAGCTTTCTACGGTCATGCCTGCCAGCGATACACCGGCATTGGCGAAAGCGAACAGCGGCAGGATGGCGTAGGCGACCCAAGGATGCAGGGCGTGCTCCAGGGCGAGCAGTGGCGAGCGTTCGGCATGGCGCGTGCGCAGCGGGATGCACAGGGCCAGGGCAACCCCGGCCAAGGTGGCATGCACACCGCTCTTGAGCACGCAGACCCACAGGATCAGGCCAACGACCATGTACGGCCCAAGCTTGACCACGCCAAGCCGGTTCATGGCCACCAGCACTACCAGGCAGGCGGCGGCCAGCAGCAGCGACACGCTCGACAGGGTGCCCGAGTAGAAGAGGGCAATGACGATAATCGCACCCAGGTCGTCGATGATCGCCAGGGTCATCAGGAACAGTTTCAGCGACACCGGCACGCGCTTGCCCAGCAAGGCCAGTACGCCAAGGGCGAAGGCGATGTCGGTGGCGGTGGGGATCGCCCAGCCGGCCACGGCCGCCGGGTTGTCACGGTTGATGAACCAGTAGATCAGTGCCGGTATCACCATGCCGCCCACGGCGGCGGTGGCAGGCAGTATCACCTGGGAGGGCTTGGACAGGTGGCCGTCGACCACCTCGCGCTTGACCTCCAGGCCGATGAGCAGGAAGAACAGGGCCATCAGGCCGTCGTTGATCCACAGCAGCAGCGGTTTGGCGATGTGCAGCGCGCCGACCTGGACGGCGACGGGGACGTCGAGCAGGCCGCTGTACAGGTAGGACAGCGGCGAGTTGTTGATGACCAGGGCCAGGATGGCCGCAGCGATCAGCAGCAGGCCGCTGGCGGCTTCGAGCTGGAAGAAGCGGGTGAACAGGCTACGCACGGGCTATAGGCTCTCCATGAGCAGTTGACGATGGAACGGGCGTACACCCTAGCCTGTGACGATATGCTTTCAAACAAAAACTATATTCGTTTTTGTTATATGTTGTTACTGGCTGGGCTGAGGGAAGCCTAGATGCAGATGGGGAAGGAAGGGGGAGGGAGAGTCTGATCTCTGGGTTGGATAATTCTGATTCCTGTCAGGGCCTATTCGCGGGCTTGCCCGCTCCCACAGGTACCGCGCCACATTCAGATCTGGCGCGGCACCTGTGGGAGCGGGCGAGCCCGCGAAAGGGCCTTGGCAGGCAATAAAGGCTCAGAGACCGAGCATATCCCGCGCCACCGCCTCGGCGATACGAATGCCATCGACACCTGCCGACAGGATCCCGCCCGCATACCCAGCCCCTTCACCCGCCGGGAACAGCCCCTTCAGGTTCAGGCTCTGGAAGTCCTCACCGCGGGTAATTCGCAGCGGCGACGAGGTGCGGGTCTCGATCCCGGTCAACACTGCATCATGCAGGTTGTAGCCCTTGATCTGCCGGTCAAACGCCGGCAGTGCCTCGCGAATGGCCTCGATGGCGAAGTCCGGCAGGCTTGGCGCCAGGTCGCCCAGGGTCACGCCCGGTTTGTAGGACGGCTCGACACTGCCCAGCGCAGTCGACGGCCGGCCGGCGACGAAGTCACCTACCAGCTGCGCCGGTGCCTGGTAGTTGCTGCCGCCCATCACATAGGCGTGGGCTTCCAGGCGCTCCTGCAGCTCGATGCCGGCCAGCGGGCCGCCCGGGTAATCGCGTTCGGGGTCGATGCCGACGACGATGCCGGAGTTGGCGTTGCGCTCGTTACGCGAGTACTGGCTCATGCCGTTGGTAACCACCCGGCCTGGCTCGCTGGTGGCGGCGACCACGGTGCCGCCCGGGCACATGCAGAAGCTGTACACCGAACGGCCGTTCTTGGCGTGGTACACCAGCTTGTAGTCGGCGGCACCAAGTTTCGGGTGACCGGCGTACTTGCCCAGGCGCGCCTTGTCGATCAGCGTTTGCGGGTGTTCGATGCGGAAACCCACCGAGAACGGCTTGGCTTCCATGTACACGCCCTTGGCGTGCAGCATGCGGAAGGTGTCGCGGGCACTGTGGCCCAGGGCCAGCACCACATGGCGCGAGTGCAGCTGTTCGCCGCTCTCCAGCACCACGCCGGTCAGCTGCCCATCCTCGATCAGCAGGTCGGTGACCTTCTGCTGGAAGCGCACTTCGGCGCCGAGGGCGATCATGTCCTGACGCATCTGCTCGACCATGCCGGTGAGGCGGAAGGTGCCGATGTGTGGCTTGTTGATGTACAGGATCTCGTCCGGCGCACCGGCCTTGACGAACTCTTCCAGCACTTTGCGGCCGTGGTGCTGCGGGTCCTTGATCTGGCTGTACAGCTTGCCGTCGGAGAAGGTACCGGCGCCGCCTTCGCCGAACTGCACGTTGGACTCGGGGTTGAGCACGCTCTTGCGCCACAGGCCCCAGGTGTCCTTGGTGCGCTGGCGCACTTCCTTGCCGCGCTCGAGGATGATCGGCTTGAAGCCCATCTGTGCCAGCAACAGGCCGGCGAAGATGCCGCACGGGCCGAAGCCGACCACGATCGGGCGCTCCTGCAGGTCGGCAGGGGCCTGGCCGACGAACTTGTAGGTCACATCTGGCGCCGGGCCGATGTTGCGATCGTCGGCGAACTTGCTGAGCAGTTCGGCTTCGTTGCTGGCTTCCAGGTCGATGGTGTAGATGAACAGCAGTTCGCTGTTCTTCTTGCGCGCATCGTAGCTGCGCTTGAACAGGTTGAAGCTGAGCAGTTGCTCGTCGCGGATGCCCAGGCGCTGGACGATGGCTTCACGCAGGGCTTCGTCGGGATGGTCCAGGGGCAGCTTCAGTTCGGTGATTCGTAGCATGGCAGGGTCCAGTATCCCGGCCATGGGCGGCCGGCGGCTTTACACAAACCGCCAAGTATAAGCTGTTCGCCGCCCCGACTGGCAGGATAAAAGCGCCCGGCGATCAGTTGTCGCGCGCACCGCCGTAGTAACCGCAGCCCTGCAGGGTCTTGCCGTCGATGCGCAGTTCGGCGCGCAGGTGGTGGATGGCACCGGTGGCGGTGTCTACGCAGCGTTGTGGCGCGACCCACAGCTCCACGTGCTGGCCGTTGGCTTCGCTGGTCAGGGTCAGGCCGCCGCCGGGCACTTCTTCTTCCAGGAAGGGCAGGGGCAGGGGGTCCTGGCCGACGCGGTTGAGCACCATGCCTTTGCCACTGGCCTTGATGTCCCATTCCGGCTCATGGCCGTTGGCGCGCAGGGTCAGCTGTTTGAAGTTGGGGTCTTCACAAGCGCGGGTGGAAGGTTCCAGGCGGTACAGGCGGCGAACTTCCAGCTGGCCGTCGTTGTTGGCCTGCCTGCTGCCGGTGAGGCGGCCACGGACGTCGGCGAACAGCTTGTCGTTGGCGTCCTTGGCGAGGTTGGCGGCCTCCTGCAGGATGCCGGTGGCGGCGACGTCGTTGATCACGAAAGTGCGGTTTTCGCTGCACGGCTTGAACAGCAGCTGGCCACCGGCAGCACGCAACTCGCCCTGCATGCGCGTGGTGCCGATGTTCGGGTCGCTGGGGGCGTCAGCCATGAGCTGGCAGCCGGCGATAGGGCCAGTACAGGCAATACATTTCTGACAGGTAGAAAAAAGGGCCAGTAGATGGCCCTTTTCCCGGTCAACCCCCCAGGTACGCGTCGCGTACCTTCGGGTCGGTCAACAGTGCTTCCCCAGTACCCTGCATCACCACCCGGCCGTTCTCCAACACATAGGCCCGGTCAGCGATCTTCAGCGCCTGGTTGGCGTTCTGCTCCACCAGGAACACCGTCACGCCATCACGGCGCAGCTGTTCGATGATGTCGAAGATCTGCTGGATGATGATCGGCGCCAGGCCCAGCGAGGGCTCGTCGAGCAGCAGCAGCTTGGGTTTGCTCATCAGCGCCCGGCCAATGGCGAGCATCTGCTGCTCGCCACCGGACATGGTGCCGCCACGCTGGATATAACGCTCCTTCAGGCGCGGGAACAGCTGCAGCACCTTGTCCAGCTGCTCCTGGTAATCGCCCTTGTCGGTGAAGAAACCGCCCATCGCCAGGTTTTCCTCGACGGTCAGGCGGGAGAACACGCGGCGGCCTTCCGGCACCACCGCGATGCTCTTGCGCATGATGTGCGAGGACGGCTGGCCGACCAGTTCTTCACCCAGGTACTTGATGCTGCCGCTGTGCGCCTGCGGCGAGCCGCACAGGGTCATCAGCAAGGTCGACTTGCCGGCACCGTTGGCGCCGATCAGGGTAACGATCTCGCCCTGGTTGATCTCCACGTTGACGCTGTGCAGCGCCTGGATCTTGCCGTAGAAGGTGGAAACGTTCTCGAACTTCAGCATTTACGCTTCCCCCAGGTAGGCTTTGATCACGTCAGGGTTGTCGCGGATCTCTTCCGGCGTGCCGTGGGCCAGGGGGGTGCCCTGGTTGATCACCACGATATGGTCGGAAATGCTCATCACCAGCTTCATGTCGTGCTCGATCAGCAGCACGGTGACGTTGTGCGACTCACGCAGGTAGGCGATCAGCGCCTTGAGGTCTTCGGTCTCCTTCGGGTTCAGGCCCGCTGCCGGTTCGTCGAGCATGATGATGCGCGGCTGGGTCATCATGCAGCGGGCGATTTCCAGGCGGCGCTGCTGGCCGTAGGCGAGGGTGCCGGCGGTACGGTTGGCGAACTCGGTCAGGTTGACCTTCTCCAGCCAGTACTGCGCGCGCTCCATGGCCTCCTTCTCGCTGCGGCGGAAGTTCGGGGTCTTGAACAGGCCCGCGAAGAAGTTGGTGTTCAGGTGGCGGTGCTGGGCGATCAGCAGGTTTTCCAGCGCGGTCATTTCCTTGAACAGGCGCACGTTCTGGAAGGTCCGCACCACGCCCTTGCGGGCGATCTGGTGCCCGGCCAGACCCTGGATCGGCTGGCCATCGAGCAGGATGGTGCCGCCGCTGGGCTTGTAGAAGCCGGTCAGGCAGTTGAACACCGTGGTCTTGCCGGCACCGTTCGGGCCGATCAGTGCCACCACCTGTTTTTCCTTGACGGTCAGGCCCACGCCGTTGACCGCCAACAAGCCGCCGAAGCGCATGCTCAGGCCGCTGACTTGCAGAATTTCGCGGCTCATCGACGCAGCTCCATGTGTGGACGTTGCATAGGCAGCAGGCCTTGCGGACGCCAGATCATCATCAACACCATCAGCGCACCGAACATCAGCATCCGGTATTCGCTGAACTCACGCATCAGCTCGGGCAGCAGGATCATCACGATGGCCGCGAGGATCACGCCCAGTTGTGAGCCCATGCCGCCGAGCACGACGATGGCGAGGATGATCGCCGACTCGATGAAGGTGAACGACTCCGGCGTCACCAGGCCCTGGCGCGCAGCGAAGAAGCTGCCGGCGAAACCGGCGAAGCAGGCGCCCAGGGTGAATGCCGACAGCTTGATCACGGTCGGGTTCAGGCCCAGTGCACGGCAGGCGATCTCGTCTTCGCGCAGGGCTTCCCAGGCGCGGCCGATCGGCATGCGCAGCAGGCGGTTGATCACGAACAGCGCCAGCAGAGCCAGCAGCAGGGCCACCAGGTAGAGGAAGATGACCTTGTTGATCGAGTTGTATTCCAGCCCGAAGAACTCATGGAAGGTCTGCATGCCCTCGGCGGCACGGCGTTCGAAAGTCAGGCCGAAGAGCTCTGGCTTGGGGATGTTGCTGATGCCGTTGGGGCCGCCGGTCCAGTCGGTGAGGTTACGCAGGAACAGGCGGATGATCTCGCCGAAGCCGAGGGTCACGATCGCCAGGTAGTCACCGCGCAGGCGCAGCACCGGGAAGCCGAGCAGGAAGCCGAAGGTAGCGGCCATCAGGCCGGCGATCGGCAGGCATACCCAGAAGCTCCAGCCCAGGTAGTGCGAGAGCATGGCGTAGCTGTAGGCGCCTACGGCGTAGAAGCCGACGTAACCGAGGTCGAGCAGGCCAGCCAAACCGACCACGATGTTCAGGCCCAGGCCCAGCAACACGTAGATCAGGATCAGCGTGGCAATGTCGACCGCACCGCGCGAGCCGAAGAACGGCCACACCAGTGCCGCGACGATCAGGCCCATGATCACGTAGCGCTGGGTTTTCGGCAGGGTCAGGTAGTTGCTGACCGCCGGCGGGATCAGCTTGCGATCCGAACGGCGGCCCATTACCGAGTTCCACTGCTTGTCGAACAGCACGCGCAGGAACATCAGCACCGAGCACAGGGCAATGATGCTGAGGTTGAACGAGCCCTGGCTGTGCACGGACAGGCTGATGCCGTCGATGCTCAGTTTCAGGCCCAGTACCGGGAAGGCCACGGCCCATACCAGCAAGGCGCTGAAGAACGCCTGTTTGAGATTTCTGTTCATACTTTTTCAACCTCCGGGCGGCCCAGGATGCCGGTCGGCCGGAATAGCAGGACAAGAACCAACAAGCCGAATGCCACCACGTCCTTGTACTGGTCGCCGAAGATATCGGCACCGAACGCTTCGGCCACGCCCAGCACCAGCCCGCCGAGCATGGCGCCCGGGATGCTGCCGATGCCACCCAGCACCGCTGCGGTGAAGGCCTTCAGGCCCACCAGGAAACCGGCGTTGGGGTTGATCACCCCGTACTGCATGCTCAGCAGCACGGCCGCCACCGCCGCCAGGGCGGCACCGATGACGAAGGTGAGGGCGATGATGTTGTTGGTGTTGATGCCCAGCAGGTTGGCCATCTTGATGTCCTCGGCACAGGCGCGGCAGGCGCGGCCCAGGCGGGAACGGGAGATGAACAGGGTGAGGCAGGTCATGGCCACCAGGGTGACCACGAACACCAGGATCTGCATGTAGCTGATCAGTACTTCCTCCGCGCCGCCCGGCCCGAACGAGAAGCTTCCGGGGATCAGGTTGGGGATGGACTTGTCCTTGGAGTCTTGCGAAAGCAAGACGGTGTTCTGCAGGAAGATCGACATGCCGATGGCGGAAATCAGCGGGATCAGTCGGTTGCTGTTGCGCAGGGGGCGGTAGGCAACCCGTTCGATGCTGTAGCCATAGGCACTGGTGACGAAGATCGTCGCGACGAAGGCGACGGTCATCAGGATCGGCAGCGAATGGATACCCATCATGGCCAGGCCCGCCAGGGCGATGAAGGCCACGTAGGAACCGATCATGTACACCTCGCCGTGGGCGAAGTTGATCATGCCAATGATGCCGTACACCATCGTGTAGCCGATGGCGATCAAGGCATAGGTGCTGCCGATGGTCAATCCATTAACCAGTTGTTGGAAGAAATGGTAGATCTCAGGCATTACAGCGCTCCTAAAAACCTGATTTGCATTTCGCTGGCGGGGGTAGGCCAGGAAACCGCGGGTGACGGTTTTAAGATTTTCAGGTGAACCCGCCCCCGGATCGCGGGGATCAGGCCCATGAACCTCGTAAAACAAAGCCCACTGCTCGCACAGTGGGCTTCTACGGTCAGCTATTAGTCACGCAGTTACTGAGGGGAGACTTCGGTCTTCGGCTTGCCGAAGTGCCATTCGTAGACCACGAACTTGAAGTCTTTCAGGTCGCCTTTGGCGTCGTAGGACAGTTCGCCGGTCGGGGTCTTGAAGGTGCCGGCGTGGATGGCGGCTGCCACCTTGTCGGTATCTTCGGACTTGGCGGCCTTGATGCCCTGGGCGATCAGCTCGACAGCCGAGTAGGCCGGGAACACGAACGGGCCGCTTGGGTCCTTGCCGTCAGCCTTGATGGCGTCGACGATCTTCTTGTTGGCAGGGTCCGCGTCGAACGACTTCGGCAAGGTCACCAGCAGGCCTTCGGAGGCGTTCTGGGCGATCTGCGAGATGGAGTCGTTACCCACGCCTTCCGGGCCCATGAACTTGGCTTTCAGGCCCTTTTCCTGAGCCTGGCGCAGGATCAGGCCCAGCTCTGGGTGGTAGCCGCCGTAGTAGACGAAGTCGACGTTGTTCTGCTTGAGCTTCTGGATGATCGAGGAGAAGTCCTTGTCACCGGCGTTCAGGCCTTCGAACACGGCAACCTTGGTGCCTTTGCCTTCCAGGGTCTGCTTGACCGCAGTAGCGATGCCTTCACCGTACTGCTGCTTGTCGTGCAGGACGGCTACCACCTTCGGCTTGACGTGGTCGGCGATGTAGTTGCCGGCAGCCGGGCCCTGGGCGCTGTCCAGGCCGATGGTACGGAAGATCAGCTTGTAGCCGCGGGCGGTGATTTCCGGGGAGGTGGCGGCCGGGGTGATCATGATCACGCCTTCGTCTTCGTAGATGTCGGACGCAGGCTGGGTGGAGCTGGAGCACAGGTGGCCGATGACGAACTTGACGCCGTCGTTGACCACTTTGTTGGCGACTGCAACGGCCTGTTTAGGGTCGCAGGCGTCGTCGTATTCCTTGGCTTCGAGCATCTTGCCATCCACGCCGCCCGCGGCGTTGATATCCTTGATGGCTTGCTTTGCGCCGATGAACTGCATGTCGCCGTACTGGGTCACAGGGCCGGTCTTGGGACCTGCAATCCCTATCTTGATGGTATCGGCGGCAAACGAATGGCTGGCTACCCCTGCCAGAACCATTGCGGCGAACAGCTTGGAAATCTTGATCATAGTGCTCCACTCATTCTGTTGTAATTCTTATAGTCCTGGCGGCCAGGGCTACAGACCGGGCGGGATTTGCGGCGTGGCCATGCCAACGCGCAAGCCCACCTTCCCCCGGAACATGTCCCGGAACTGTACCGGTACAGTGTAGAGCGCTGTTCGAGCGCTTGAAAAGCGGTCGAAAAGTGCCTGCTTCCTGGGTTGTCGCATGGTCGACACAAAGATACAGAAAGGCGCCATCAAACTGCCTGCATCTGCGACCCCGCCCCACAAGTTCGGGATCAATCGACCAAATTACATATTTGAAACCGGGTTTTTCTGCAAAAATGCCGACCTTTTTTATTGGCCGATTTTTGCGGAAACCACCCATGACTGATCAAACAAGCACCCTCT
Organism: Pseudomonas sp. B13(2017); assembly: GCF_002113245.1. NCBI lineage: Bacteria > Pseudomonadati > Pseudomonadota > Gammaproteobacteria > Pseudomonadales > Pseudomonadaceae > Pseudomonas > Pseudomonas sp. B13(2017). The sequence continues at coordinate 20,590 of NZ_NEJX01000008.1, read as the reverse complement.
ATGCCAAATTGCTTGGCGAGACGGCAATCATCGAGTGGAAAGCGCTGGAGCGTTTCTGGGCCAAGGGTGACCTGATTTGGGTCGACCCGAGCCTCGACCTTATCGCCGTTGCTGAGGCGATGGCCGAGAATCGCAGCGAGATCTTCGCCAAGTGGCGTAGTGATGGCACTGTTGGGCCGGTGACCGCCGAGCAGGCCCATGACCTGCAAAGCCGCGATCCAGAGATCTGGGCGGTAGTGGTTTCGCCGTTCATCGTGATCCAGGTGAAGCCCCCGGCAGAGGCGTGATCGCTTTTGGTGCGCGAAAATGCGCAGCAGCCCCGATTTGGTGCTCGAGGGCGCTCAAGGCGGGTAGAGGGAAGTAACAATTCGGCGTGGCGGTAACAGTTTACGGGATGCGTAATGGGGGCTGCCTTGCAGCCCTTCGCGGGCATGCCCGCTCCCACAGGTCAGATGCTGCTCTTCAGCCAGCGCTGGTCCTGTGGGAGCGGGCGCGCCCGTGAAGGCCGCAAAGCGGCCCGGATCGATATCGAATTTGTCCGGAGTCATTGATGAACTCAAAACTACCTTCGCTTGGATTCGCCGGCATCGGCCTGATGGGCCTGCCCATGTGCCGGCGCCTGCTGGCAGCGGGCTACCCGCTGACCGTGTGGAACCGCAGCCCGGACAAGTGCGCTGCACTGGTCGCCGCCGGCGCGCGCCTGGCCAGCAGCCCTGCCGAACTGTGCCGCGACAGCGACATGCTGCTGCTGTGCCTGGCCGACACGGCCGTGGTCCGCGAAGTGGTGTTCGGCGAGCAAGGCATCGCCCAGGGCGGGCGCGGCGGCCAGTTGCTGATCGATTTCTCCAGCCTGGAGCCAACCGCCACCCGTGAAATGGCCGCCGAACTGGCAGCGCTGTGCGGCATGGCCTGGCTGGACGCGCCAGTTTCCGGCGGCACGCCGGGGGCCGAAGCCGGCACCCTGGCGATCATGGTCGGTGGCGAGGCGGCCGACCTGGAGCGGGCGCGCCCGGTACTGCAGGTACTCGGCCAGCGGGTGACGCACATGGGGGCGGTGGGCGCAGGCCAGGTGACCAAGGCCTGCAACCAGATGATCGTGGCCTGCAATGCCCTGGTGATCGCCGAAGTGGTGGCCTTGGCTGAACAGTCCGGGGTCGATGCGACGCTGATCGCCGAAGCGCTGGCGGGCGGTTTTGCCGACTCCAAACCGTTGCAGATCCTCGCCCCGCAAATGGCCGAGAGCCGCTTCGAGCCGATCAAGTGGCACGTGCGCACGCTGCTCAAGGACCTCGATGGCGCGGTCAAGTTTTCCCGCGAGCAAGGCTCGGCAACGCCGCTCAGTGGCCTTGCCGCACAATTGATGCGCCTGCACGCAAGCCAGGGTTACCTGCAAAAAGATCCGGCGACCCTGGTTGAGCTGTATCGCAACAAGGGCTGAACACGCCGCCCTGGTGCTGCAGCCGCTCCAGCAGCGAGCGCAGTTCGGCCAGCGGCTCCGGGCGGCCCAGCAGGTAGCCCTGCAGGTAGTCGCAGCCGTGGGCTTCGAGAAACGCCAGCTGTTCGGCGGTTTCCACGCCCTCGCTGACCACCTGCAGATGCAGGGTATGCGCCATGACGATGATCGCCTGGACGATCTCGCGGTCCTTCTGGCTGCCCGGCACATCCTGCAGGAAGCTGCGGTCGATCTTCAGCACGTCCAGCGGCAGGCGCTTGAGGTAGGCCAGTGACGAGTAGCCGGTGCCGAAGTCATCGATCGACAGCGCCACGCCCAGGGCGCGCACGCGCTTGAGCAGGTTGACCGTGCGCTGGATATCACCCATCAGGGCGTTCTCGGTCACTTCCAGTTCCAGCTGCCGAGGCGCGAGACCGGCGTGGAACAGTGCCTTTTCCACTTCGTTGGGCAGTTCGTCGTGGCTGAGGGTGACGGCCGAGCAATTGACCGTGACCTTGAGGTTGCCATGGCCGTGGCGCTGCAGGTAGGCCAGGTCGGCGCAAGCGTGGCGCAGCACCCACAGGTCGAGGTCGATGATCAGCCCGTTGGCTTCGGCGATAGCGACAAAACGATCGGGCCCGAGCAGGCCGTGTTGCGGGTGTCGCCAGCGCACCAGGGCCTCCAGTTTGGCCACTTGCCTGCTGCGCAGGTCGAAGATCGGCTGGTAGTGCACGCACAGCCCATGCTCCTCGAGCAGGGCCACCCGCAGTTCCTCTTCCAGTTGCAGGGCAATCGAGGCCTGGGTCTTCAGGCTGTCGTTGAAGAAGTTCAGGCTGTTGCGCCCGTTGCCCTTGGACTGGTACAGGGCGAGGTCTGCATGCTTGAGCAGCTCTTCGGCGGTGGTGCCGTCGTCGGGGAAGATGCTGATGCCGATACTGGTGGTCATGACCATGCGCCGGCCGCCCAGGTTGATGGGCTCTTTCATCCTCTGCATGATGCGCTGGGCCAGGTGGCGGGCTTCGTCGCGGTTGTTGAGGCTGGTGACCACGCAGAACTCGTCGCCGCCAAAGCGTGCGACCAGGTCGTGATTGCGGGTGGCGGCCTTGATGTGGCTGGCGATCACCTTGAGCAGTTCGTCGCCGGCGTCGTGACCGAGGCTGTCGTTGATGCGCTTGAAATGGTCGATGTCGAGGAACATCACTGCCAGGTGGCTTTCCGTGGCCTGGTGTTCGGCGAGGCGTTCGGCGAACACCTGGTTGAAACCGCGGCGGTTTACCAGGCTGGTCAGGGCATCGTAGTGCGCGGCCTGCTGCAGCGACGCGCGGGCCTGGTCGAGCTGGCTGAGCAGCACGCTGACCCGGCGCAGGTCGTGCTCCTTGCTTTGCAGCTTCTTGTCGGCCAGCGCGGTACTGATGCTGGCAGCACTGATCAGCAGGGTGATGAAGCCGATGCCCAGCGCCAATTGCAGGCTGTTGTCACCAGAGGGCAGGCGCAGGGCGGTGTCGGCCGGGATGACCAGGGTCATGGCCGACATCGCGGTGAAGTGGGTGGCGACGATACCGCCGGCCATCAGCAGGCTGGCGCCGTACTTCATGGCCTGGTGCAGGGTACCGCTGCCATGGCGGAAGTAGCGGGCCAGGTACAGCGCGGTCAGGCTGGTGAGCAGGGCAATGGTGGCCGAGGCCAGCAGCAGGCCGGACTGGTAGTACTGGCGGGCGCCGGTTTCCAGGGCGGCCATGCCTACGAAGTGCATCACGATGATACCCAGGCCGATCAGTACCGCACTTTGCAGGTAATGGTGTGTTTGCATCTGGCTGCGGTCGAGGCTGTGCATGGCCAGCCAGGCGACGGCCAGAGCGATGAGCAGCGAAAGGATGGTCAGGGACGCGTCGTAATGCACTTCAACTGGCGCCTGGAAGGCCAGCATGCTGATGAAGTGCATGGCCCAGATGCCACCAGCAAGGCAGCAGGCACCGAGCATGTTCCATTGTCGGTGGGCGGTGGGGTCTTCGCTGTGGGATTGGCGCTCGGCCATGTCCAGGGTGGCGAAGCAGGCCGCACAGGCGACGAAGTAGGCGAGCAGAACCAGGAACGGTTCATGCCGGCAATCAATGACGATGCGCCCGGTTGCCGGCAGGTCGGCGAACAGTTGCAGCCCCAGCCATTCCATGGAATGCCTCATGATCGAGTTTTCACTCGTCTGCGCTACAACCCTGTGCAGACTGTCCAGAGGCAGTATAGGAAGAGGTGTTTAACCCTTCCTGACTAATGGCACATTGATTCCTACGATTTGGTTATGAACCTGATCGCAGCCTGGAATATGTAAATGGGGTCTGAAAATTGGCCGCCTGTGGGAGCGGCCTTGTGTCGCGAAAGGGCTGCAAAGCAGCCCCAGCAATTTCAACTATTGCGCGTCAATTCTGGGGCCGCGTTGCGGCCCTTTCGCGACACAAGGCCGCTCCCACAAAGGCGGCGGTGTCTGACCTGTATTAGCCAGCCACCAGCACGCGAATGGCTTCCAGGCGCAGGGCGGCCTTTTCCAGCATCGCCAGGCCCTCTTCGCGCTGCTTGCGCAGCGCTTCGATCTCGCTGTCGCGCACGCTCGGGTTGACCGCTTGCAGCGCGACCAGACGCGCCAGTTCTTCGTCGGCTTCCGCTGTCAGGCGACGCTGGGCCTCGGCCACGCGCTCGACGTGGGCCGGCATGACCTTGGCCTCGCCACTGCTGATGCGCTGGGCAAGCACGTCGCGCTGCGCCTGGACGAACTTGTTGGCGCTGGCGCGTGGCACGCTTTCCAGCTGGTCGTTGAGGGTTTCGAAGGCCACGCGGGACGCCAGGTCGTTGCCGTTGGCGTCGAGCAGGCAGCGCAATGCCGCCGGTGGCAGGTAACGGCCCAGTTGCAGGCTGCGCGGTGCCACCACCTCGCTGACGAACAGCAGTTCAAGCAGCACGGTGCCGGGTTTGAGCGCCTTGTTCTTGATCAGCGCCACGGCGGTGTTGCCCATCGAGCCGGACAGCACCAGGTCCATGCCGCCTTGCACCATCGGGTGCTCCCAGGTGAGGAACTGCATGTCCTCGCGCGACAGCGCCTGGCCACGGTCGTAGGTGATGGTCACGCCTTCGTCGTCGCCCAGCGGGAAGCTGGCGTCGAGCATCTTCTCGCTCGGCTTGAGGATCAGGGCGTTCTCGGAATGGTCTTCGCTGTCGATGCCGAAGGCGTCGAACAGGGTTTCCATGTAGATCGGCAGGGCGAACTGGTCGTCCTGTTCGAGAATGTCCTCGACCAGCGCCTGGCCTTCGCCGGCACCGCCGGAGTTGAGTTCCAGCAGGCGGTCACGGCCGGTATGCAGTTCGGCTTCCAGGCGTTCGCGCTCGCTGCGGGCATCGGCCACCAGGGCTTCCCAGGCCTTGCTTTCGCCACCTTCGAGCAGCGGCAGCAGGCGTGGGCCGAACTGATGCTGCAGGGCGTTGCCGGTAGGGCAGGTGTTGAGGAAGGCGTTGAGGCCTTCGTGGTACCACTGGAACAGGCGCTCTTGCGGGCTGTCCTGCAGGTACGGGATATGCAGCTGGATGGTGTGCTTCTGGCCGATACGGTCGAGGCGGCCGATGCGCTGTTCGAGCAGGTCGGGGTGCGCCGGCAGGTCGAACATCACCAGATGGTGGGCAAACTGGAAGTTGCGGCCTTCGCTGCCGATCTCGGAGCAGATCAGCACCTGTGCGCCGAACTCTTCGTCGGCGAAATAGGCGGCGGCGCGGTCGCGTTCGAGGATGCTCATGCCTTCATGGAACACCGAGGCCGGGATGCCGGAGCGCACGCGCAGGGCGTCTTCCAGGTCCATCGCGGTTTCGGCATGGGCGCAGATAACCAGCACCTTGGTGCGCTTGAGCATCTTCAGGGTGTCGATCAGCCAGTCGACGCGCGGGTCGAAACGCCACCAGCGCTCGTCATCGGCCACCTCGCTCTGGGCCTGGAAGGCGACTTCCGGGTATAGCTCGGCATGTTCGCCGGCTGGCAGGTCACGGTACTGCTCGGGTGTGGCCAGTGGGTAAGGGTGCAGCTGGCGCTCAGGGAAGCCCTGGATCGCCGCGCGGGTGTTACGGAACAGCACGCGGCCGGTGCCGTGGCGGTCGAGCAGCTCACGGATCAGGCGCGCGCTGGCCTGGGTATCGCCGTCGCTGACCGCGGCCAGCAGGGCTTCGCCTTCGGCACCCAGGAAGCCCTGGATGGTGGCGTGGGCCTTGGGCGACAGGCGCCCTTCGTCGAGCAGTTCCTGTACGGCTTCAGCCACCGGGCGATAGTGCTCGCTCTCGGCGCGGAAGGCGGCCAGGTCGTGGAAACGGTTGGGGTCGAGCAGGCGCAGGCGGGCGAAGTGGCTGTCCTGGCCGAGCTGCTCGGGGGTGGCCGTGAGCAGCAGCACGCCCGGGATCACCTGGGCCAGCTGTTCGACCAGGCCATATTCGGCGCTGACCTGGTCTTCGTGCCAGACCAGGTGGTGGGCTTCGTCCACCACCATCAGGTCCCAGCCGGCGGCGAACAGCGCATCCTGGGCCTTTTCGTCGTCGACCAGCCACTCCAGGGCCACCAGCGCCAGCTGGGCATCCTCGAACGGGTTGCTGGCGTCGCTTTCGATGAAACGCTCGGCGTCGAACAGGGCCACCTGCAGGTTGAAGCGGCGGCGCATTTCCACCAGCCACTGGTGCTGGAGGTTTTCCGGTACCAGGATCAGAACGCGGCTGGCGCGGCCCGACAGCAGCTGGCGGTGGATCACCAGGCCGGCTTCGATGGTTTTGCCCAGGCCCACTTCGTCGGCCAGCAAGACGCGCGGCGCGCTGCGGTCGGCGACTTCGCGGGCGATGTGCAACTGGTGGGCGATGGGTTGGGCACGGCAGCCGCCCAGGCCCCACAGTGCCGACTGCATCTGCTTGCTGGTGTGCTGCAGGGTGTTGTAGCGCAGGCTGAACCACGACAGCGGGTCGATCTGCCCGGCGAACAGGCGGTCGCTGGCCAGGCGGAACTGGATGAAGTTCGACAACTGGGTTTCCGGCAGGGTGCGCGGCTGGTTCTGCCCGTCCAGGCCGTGGTAGACCATCAGCCCGTCGATGTCCTCGACCTCGCGCACGGTCAGCTTCCAGCCTTCGAAGTGGGTGATCTGGTCACCTGGCGAGAAGCGCACGCGGGTCAGCGGCGCATTGCGCAGGGAATACTGGCGGGTGTCGCCAGTGGCCGGGTAGAGCACGGTCAACAGGCGGCCATCCTGCGCCAGGATGGTACCCAGGCCGAGCTCGGCTTCGCTGTCGCTGATCCAGCGTTGCCCCGGTTGATACTGCTGCGCCATACTGCCTGAACTCCCGCGATGAAAAAGCCGGTTATGTTAACGGATCGGCCGGTCAGACCAAAGTGCCGAGCGCATCGAAAGGTGCCGAAGTGCGATAGGTAGCAACAGTCTAGCCGCTTCATCGCCCCCCACCGTGCTGCCGACGAGGGCCCCGGATCAACATGTCTGCCAAGCACCGCTGGATCAGCACTTCGATGGCCGTGGGCAGCCTGTTGCTGCTGGCCGCCTGCGAGCAGAAAAACTTCGAGACCTTGCCCGCCATCCCGATCGAGCAGCTCGAGGTACTGGGCGTGCAGACACCGATCAAGAGCGTGCACTTTCGTGACCGCGACGGTGAAGGCCTGCTGGTATTGAGCCGCAGCGATGGCCAGGCCAGCGACCCGGAAAGCGAGCAGGAAGTGGACAAGGTGGTACTCAAGGCCACGCTGTACGGGCGCACCGCCGAAAACGACGCGTTCAAGGCGCGCTGGCAGATCGAACAGGAAACCACCTGCCCGGGCCTGGACCTGGACGTGGACTTCTATAACGACGTAAGCGATGTCGGCGACCTGAACAAGGACGGTGTCGCCGAGGTGACGGTCGCCAGCCATGCCTTCTGCGGCGGTGGCATCGACCCGCACGACATCGCCATCGAGATGCGCGAAGGGCAGGCCAGCTACAGCATCACCGGCCAGTCGCTGATCACCCCGGCGGGTGAAGAGCCGATCGGCGGTGAGCGTGAGGACAGCGCTTCGCTCAAGGCCGCGCCGCAGGTGCTGCGCGAGCACATGGACGCGGTCTGGCAGCAGGTGTACAAGCGGCCCTGGAGCGAGGCCAGCCCGCCAAGCGACGACGACCCTGACGACGAAGCCGAATAAGTGTTGTGCCTGCCATCAAGGTAAGCCCGCGCCTGCCGATACAGAGGGCATAGGAGAACGTCCATGCTGCCACCGATCATTCCGCTCAGTGCCGCGCCGGTGACCTCGCAACAGGACCCGGTCAAGCCGACACCCGACATCAAGCCGGTGGTGCCGACGCAGCCTGCATCCGGTGAAAGTGCCATCGATCTCAAGCACCAGCGTGACCCGCAGGCGCAGGCGCTGCTGCTGCGCGACGAGCAGCGCCGCCAGCAGCAACGTCGGCAGAAGGGCGACGACGAACGCTACAGTGCAATGCCGGGTGACGAGGTCAACGCCGACAACACCGTGCCGGTGGCGCCGTTGATGGGCGAGCATGTACGCCAGGGGCTGCTGGTGGACATCGAAGTCTGACATGGGGCTGGTCAGCGCCAGCGCCTGGCTTCATCATGCAAGTCTCAGTTGATCGTCGAGCCCACCCATGAGCCAAGACAACCTCATCGATTTCGATGCCGAACGCGCCAAGCGCGTCCACGACCTCAAGGAAAAGCGCCTGAACGAGATGCGCAATGCGTTCGAGCAGGCCCTGCCGTTGAACACCGCCAAGAAAAAGAAGCCCAAGGGCAAGCCGAAGAAGCGCTGAAACTTGACGCAGGTCAACCCTGCACCCGCCTCGCGTGCCCGGCCCCGGGCACCATTGACACCGATCAATTTTCCCCGCCCCCACATTGGTTAACTTGCACCCATCGGACAACGGCAAACGAATGGGGAGGCCAGCATGTTCTTCGACAACGTGGTTATCGCCGGAGTGGTAACGGTCGGGTTGATGGTCGTCTTCTTTGCCGGTCTGGGCATTTTCATCTGGAAGGACTCGAACAAGCGCAAGCCGCGCTGACCTTCCGGGTACACGAGCACGCAAGGCATTTAGGGCGACTTCGGTCGCCCATTTTTTTGCCTGCAATTTTGGTGTTGCCTGTACTGGCCTCTTCGCGGGCACGCCCGCTCCCACAATGACTTCACAGGATTGGACTGTGCGCGGTCCCATGTGGGAGCGGGCATGCCTGCGAAGAGGGCAGCACAGGAGAGCCTGTCCACAACAAAGATGATTAGCTAGCTAATTAATCGTTTCCGCTTTATCCTTTCCCCCATTGTCTATCTTTCTACAAGACCATCCCCGCAAGGTCCGTCTCGTGCCCATCACCCTCCAGGCCCTGTTCGCCCCCAGCAGCCTCGCCCTCAAGTTCGCCATCAAGACCCTGCTCGGTGGCGGCCTGGCGCTGTGGCTGGCGATGCGCTGGGGCCTGGAGCAACCGTCCTGGGCCCTGATGACCGCTTTCATCGTCGCCCAGCCGTTGTCAGGCATGGTGGTGCAGAAGGGCCTGGCGCGGTTGGCCGGTACCTTGGTCGGCACGTTTGCGTCGGTGCTGTTCATCGGCCTGTTTGCCCAGACCCCATGGCTGTTCCTGCTCACCTTGGCCCTGTGGCTGGCCCTGTGCACCGCCGCCTCCACCCAACTGCGCAGCGCCTGGGCCTATGCCTTCGTGCTGGCAGGCTACACCGCGGCGATCATTGCCCTGCCGGCCATCGACCACCCATTGCAGGTGTTCGACCAGGCCGTGGCGCGCTGCACCGAGATCTGCCTGGGTATCTTCTGTGCCACCGCCAGCAGTGCCTTGCTCTGGCCCATGCGGGTAGAGCAGCAACTGGGCGGGCAGGCCCGCCAGGCCTGGCAGAACGGCCTGCAGGCCGCCAGTGCCATGCTGGGCGGCGAAGACGAGGCGCGCAAAGGCCTGCTGGAAAGCCTTGGGCGCATCGTTGCCATCGACAGCCAACGCGAACACGCCTGGTTCGAAGGCAACCGCGGGCGCCAGCGCGCTCGTGCCATTCGTGGCCTGAGCCAGAAACTGATGGTGCTGTTGCGCATTTCCCGTTCGGTGCGCCGGCAGTGGCGGCAACTTGATGAGCGCGAGGCCGAACGCCTGGCACCCTGGCTGGAGGAAGTGCGTGCACTGCTGGGCAAGCCCGACCAGCCGAGCCTGTTGTTGCTGCGCCAGCGCATCTGGGATGCTGCCCACGATGAACAGATCAGCCCGGCGGAGCACTTCTGCCTGGCGCGCATGGCGCTGCTGCTGGATTACGCCATGGCTGCCAGCCAGGCGCTGGACGATGTGGAGGCGGGCAGGGCGCCCAAAGATGTGTCCCAAGGCCTGGCCGCGCACCGCGACTGGTCGCTGGCCTTGCTGTTCGGCTCACGCAGTGCGCTGGCCTTTCTGGTAATGAGTGGCTTCTGGCTGGCCACCGCCTGGCCTTCGGCACCAGGTGGCCTGGTGCTGACCTGCGTGGTCTGCAGCCTGTTCGCCAGCCGCGAGAACGGCGCGCAGATCGGCCTGAGCTTCTTGCGCGGGATCTTTCTGGCGATACCTGCGGCGTTTCTGGTCGGGCAGATTTTGCTGCCGCAATGGAGCAGCTTCGCCATGCTCTGCCTGGGCATGGGCGTGCCGCTGTTTCTTGGTGCGCTGGGCATGGCTCACCCGCGGACCGGGGCCACGGCCACCTCCTATTGCCTGCACTTCATCGTGCTGGTGTCGCCGCTCAACGCCATGCAGTTCGGCGTGGCCACCATGCTCAACAGTGCCTTGGCCATGCTGGTGGGGGTGTCGGCGGCGGTGATGGCCTTCCGTTTGTTGGTGTTCCGCCACCCGGCCTGGCTGGGCCGGCGCCTGCGTGCGGCGACCCAGAACGACCTGGTGCGCCTGACCCGGCGCGACCTGCGCGGGGCCGACAGCTGGTTTGGCGGGCGCATGGCTGACCGCTTGATGCAACTGGCGCGGCATGCCGGCGAACTGCCCGAGAGCGAACGCAAGCGCTGGGACGACGGCCTGCACGGCCTGGATATCGGCGACGAACTGGTGCACCTGCGCATGTGCCTGGCGGTTGCCCAAGCCCCGTTGGGGCGGGCCGAGCGCGAATACCTGCAGCAGGTAGAGGCCGTGCTGGCCAAGGGGCCGGCGCCCGGGCGCGGTCAGCGCCTGGATGCCGCCAGCGAACAGTTCATTGGCGCCTTGCGCCGTCTACCCTCCAGCGATCCGCTGCGGTTGGCCGAAGGGGCGGTGCTGCAACTGCAGAAAAGCTGGGGCAAGTGGTGCCGCTGGCAGGAGGAAGCCCATGGGGTTGCGTGAGTGGGAAGTGGGCGGCGTGCTGTTCAGCCCCTTCCTTGTTTATGTGTTGCTGGCGCTGGTGCTTACCGGGTTGCTGCGTCTGGTGGTGCAGGCCACGCCGTTGGGGCGCTGGATCTGGCATGAAGCGCTGTTCGACGCGGCGTTGTTCGTTTGTGTGTTGTTCCTGGTGGTGCGACTGCTGGGAGCTTTATAAAGGAGTGTTTCGATGCGTGCGGCCGTACGTACCCTGGTCACCTTGTGTGTGGTGGCCCTTGCCGTGTTCGCCGGCTATCAGCTGTGGCAGTACTACATGCTCACCCCCTGGACCCGCGATGCCCGTGTGCGCGCCGATGTGGTGGTGATCGCCCCTGATGTGTCCGGCTGGGTGCGCGAGCTGAAGGCCCGTGACAACCAGCAGGTCAAGGCCGGCGACCTGCTGATGAGCATCGACCGCGAACGCTTCCAGGCGGCCTTCGACCAGGCCAGCGCGGTGACCGAGACCCGCACCCAGCAACTGCGCCTGCGCGAGCGTGAAGCGGCCCGGCGTACCGCCCTGGGGCCGGAGGCGATCAGTGCCGAATTGCGGGAAAACGCCCAGATCAATGCGGCCATCGCCCGCGGTGAGCTGCATGAGGCCGAGGCACAGTTGCAGGTTGCCAAAATCAACCTGGCGCGCAGTGAAGTGCGGGCACCGCGCAGCGGGCAAATCACCAACCTGCGCCTGGCCGAGGGCAACTATGTGAACACCGGGGAATCGGTGATGGCCCTGGTGGACGATTCAACCTTCTATATCCAGGCCTACTTCGAGGAAACCAAGCTGCCGCGCATTCGTGTGGGGGATGCGGTGAAGGTCTGGCTGATGGGCGCGGGCGAGCCGATGCAAGGGCATGTGGAGAGCATCAGCCGTGGTATCACCGACCGCAACAGTAACCCCGACAGCCAGTTGCTGCCGGAGGTTGAGCCGACCTTCAACTGGGTACGCCTGGCGCAGCGGATACCGGTGAGGATCCGCCTGGACCGGGTGCCGGAGGGGGTGACCCTGAGTGCGGGAATGACGGCTAGTGTGCAGGTGCATGAGCAATGAGGCAGGGGACTACTCTGTGGCCCGATCGCTGGCAAGCCAGGCTCATGCGGTGGTGGGAGCAACTGTCCTGTGTTGCCTGTCCTGGCCTCATCGCCGGCAAGCCAGCTCCCACAGGTACTGCACAATGCTTGAGGTCGATGCAGTCGAGGTGGGAGCTGGCTTGCCGGCGATGGGCCGCAAAGCGGCCCCAGAAAAACCGAATTCAGAGGAACATCCCGCCCGACACCTCCAGCCGTTGCCCGTTGATCCAGCCATTGCCATCTTCCAGCAACAGCGCAATCGCTGCCCCGATATCATCCGGCAAGCCCACGCGCCCCAGCGCCGTGTTGCCGGCAATGTATTCATTCACCTGACGGTTATCCCGCACCACGCCGCCGCCAAAGTCCGTCTCGATCGCCCCCGGCGCCAGAATGTTCACGCGAATACCACGCGCCCCCAGTTCCTTGGCCTGGTAGCGGGTCAGTACCTCCATCGCCCCCTTCATCGCGGCATAGGCGGCATACCCCGGCAGCGCAAAGCGCGCCAGGCCAGTGGAAATGTTGACGATGCGGCCATTGTCGACCAGCAGCGGCAGTAGGCGCTGGGTGAGGAAGAACGGTCCTTTCAGCTGGATGTTCAGCAACTGGTCGAACTGTGCCTCGCTGGTTTCGGTGTATGGCACGTTCAAGCCGATCCCGGCATTGTTCACCAGAAAGTCGAAACGCTCGCGACCGAAGTGTTGCTGCAAGGTTGCCCCCAGGCGTTCGGCGAAGCCGGCAAAGCTGGCGCTGTCGCTGACGTCCAGTTGCAGCATGGCGGCCTTGACCCCCGCCTGCTCCAGCCGCGCGGCCACGGCCTGGGCTTCCTCGGCCTTGCTGTGGTAAGTGCCGATGACATCGATGCCGCGTGCGGCCAGGTGTTCGGCAGTGTTGCGGCCCAGGCCGCGGCTGGCGCCAGTGATCAGGGCAATCTTGCGGGTCATGGTGAAAACCTCATGGTGGGCTGATGAGCACAGGTTATTGGTCGGTGTTGTGCTGTTAAATCCAGCAAATATGGAAATACTGTTCGGTAAAACCGGATAGATGAGGCCTGAATTGAACAAGCTGGAGTTGTTGCGCACCTTTGTGCGGGTCAGTGAGGTCAGCAGTTTCACCTTGGCTGCCGAGAGCCTGGGGCTACCCCGTTCTACCGTGTCGGAGCAGGTCAGGGCGCTGGAGCGTTTGCTGGGTACGCAGCTGTTCAACCGCACCACCCGCCGGGTGCAGGCAACCCAGGATGGCGCCTTGCTGTACGAGCGCAGCAAGGACCTGCTGTCGGGCATGGACGAGATCGAGAGCCTGTTCTGCGCCGACGATGCCGAGCTGGCCGGGCGCCTGCGGGTCGACCTGCCGACCATGATGGCCCGTCGGGTCATCATCCCGGCGCTGCCGCAGTTTCTGCAGCGCTTCCCGCGCCTGGAGGTGGAGCTCAGTTGCACCGACCGCCAGGTCGACCTGCTGCGTGAAGGCTTCGATTGTGTGATGCGCATTGGTGCCCTGCATGACCTGGACGTGGTGGCGCGCCCGGTCGGGCAACTGAGCATGCGCAACTGTGCCAGCCCTGCCTACCTGGCCCGCCATGGCGTGCCGCGCACGCTGCAGGACCTGGCCGAGCACCACCTGGTGCATTACGTGCGCACCCTTGGGGGGCGCAGTGCTGGTTTCGAATACCTGCAGGGCGGTGAACTGCACTTCCAGGCCATGGCCGGAGTGGTCACGGTCAACAATGCCGAGGCCTACTCGGCGGCCTGCCTGGCCGGGCTGGGGTTGATCCAGGTGCCGGCGGTGGGCGTGGCCGAGCACCTGCAGCGCGGTGAGCTGGTTTCGGTACTGGAAGGCTGGCAGGCCCCGGCCATGCCAGTATCATTGTTGTATGCCCGGCAACGGCATGTGCCACGCCGGGTGCAGGCCTTCATGCAGTGGCTGGGCGAGGTGCTGCATTCGCAGGTCGACGGTGGCCGCTGATCGATGAAAAGCGTGGCGCCTGTGCGACGGCTTGCGTTAGGCTGCCAGTCACGAGTTGCCCGGCAGAGGCAACCACCCCGCCTGGCGTGCGTATCTTCCGATTTCATTGCGAGGTTACGTCATGGCCATCACTTCCCAGGACATCTGCAACGCTGCCGACCAGCTCAAGGGCTTCGTCGGTTTTCATGGCAAGCGCGGTGTGCACATTGTGCGTTTTTCCGAAGATTCGTTCGGCATGGACGTGGCCGACGCCAGCATCACGCCCTGCAGCGAGTTTGTCTGGCGGCCCGAGCAAGGGCAGCGCATGGCCCTGTGCCGCGAACGGCTGGCGCTGTTGCTGGAGCAGCATGTGGATGACCGTTTGAACATCGGTGAACCGCTGCGCACCTACCTGCGCCGGCGTGACCTGCCGGAAATCGTGGCAGAGCGCAGCTTGCAGCAGCCGTGCTGAAAATCCCTGTGGGAGCGGGCGTGCCCGCGAAGAATGCAACGCGGTGTATGGCACCGGCTTCGCCGGTGTTCGCGGCGGTTCGACGCCTCGACGCGCCCGCTCCCACAAGGACTGCGCAAGCTTTCAAACTTACGCTACAGGTAGGGCGCCGAACGCTGGGATGCCTGCTGCAACAACGCCTCGAGCCCGGCACTGTCCAGCGGCCTGCTCAGGTAATAGCCCTGCACTTCATGGCAGCGGTCCTTCTGCAATGCCTTGAGCTGCTGCTCGCTCTCCACCCCTTCGGCCGTCACCGTCAGCCCCATCGCTTCGCCCAGGTTGATGATGGCCTGGACCACGGCGCGGTCGCTGCCAGCGGTGCTGTTCAGCCCGCCGATGAAGCGTTTGTCGATCTTGATGCTGTCGAACGGGTAGGTGCGCAGGTAGCCCAACGACGAGTAGCCGGTGCCGAAGTCGTCCATGTTCAGGCGCACGCCCAGCTCCTTGAGCGACAGCATGGTGCCCAGCGCGCCTTCGATGTCATTGAGCATCACGTTCTCGGTAATTTCCAGCTCCAGGCGCTGGGCAGGGAAGGCGGTTTCCAGCAGGATCTCGCGTACATCGGCCACCACATCGCTGCGCAGGAACTGCGCCGGTGACAGGTTCACGGAAACCAGTACATCGGCGGGCCAGTCATGGGCGGTGCGGCAGGCTTCGCGCAGCACCCAGCGGCCCAGCGCAACAATGATGTCACTCTGTTCGGCCAACGGAATGAAGGTGTCCGGCCCCAGCAACCCCTCCTGCGGGTGCTGCCAGCGCAGCAAAGCCTCGACCGCGACGATGCGCAGGTCGCTGAGGCGATAGCGCGGCTGGTAGTGCAGCTCGAATTCCTGGTTGCGCAGGGCCCGCCGCATGTCGTTCTCCAGTTGGCGGCGGTACTGGATCTGCTGGTTCATTTCGGCAGCGAAATAGCGCCAGGTGCACTTGCCGTCGGCCTTGGCCTGGTACAGGGCGATATCGGCGCAGCGAATCAGCTCGCCGGCATCGAAGCCCTGGGTACGGGTCTGGGCGACACCGATACTGGCGCCAACGTGCAGGGGCTGGTTATCGAAGATGATCGGTTGCTGCAGCAGGCTGATCAGGCGCGCACAGAAGCGGTCGATCTCGCTGCGGTTGTCCATGCCGCCAAGTACCAGGAGGAACTCGTCGCCGCCCAGGCGCGCGACCAGGTCGCCATCGCGGGTGCTGTCGCGCAGGCGTGTTGCTACCTCCTGCAGCACGGCGTCACCGGCGGCATGGCCGAGGGAGTCGTTGATCGGCTTGAAGTTGTCCAGGTCCAGCAGCAGCAAGGTCAGTGGCGGCGAATCACTGCCGCGCAACAAGGCCTGCTCGAGGTGCCGGGCGAGCTTGTTGCGGTTGGCCAGCCCGGTCAGCGGGTCGTGCAGCGACAGGTGCTGGATGCGCGCATGAGCGTCGACTTCGTCGGTGATGTCGCTGGCGGTGCCGCGAAAACCGACGGGCTTGCCGTCGTACCAGATGGCGCGGGCCGATATCCGGCAGTAGCGGTTCTGGCCATTCTGGTCGCGGTAGGTGCAGCGCAGGTTGGCCAGTTGTTGCGGGTCGGCCGCGGCCAGGGCATCCAGCCACGGCGAGAGCGGCGTGGTATCGCAGGCCAGCAACTGATTGAGCGGGTGGCCGAGCCAGTCGTCCACCGGGTAGCCAGTGACATTGACGAAGCGTTGCGAAAGGTAGGTCAGGCGTTGTTGCCGATCGGTTTCCCAGATCCAGTCGGAGGCCGACTCGGCCACCGCGCGAAAACGCTGCTCGCTGGCCTCCAGGGCCTGGTTGCTCTGCTGCAGATCGGCGAGCGTGAGGTCGATCGCCCGCGAACTGCGCAAGGCATGGCGGAACAGGTACAGCATGACCAGGCCGAGTATCAGCAAGGCACCCGCCAGCGGCGGCAACACCGCGCGCAGCAACTGGTGTCCTGGCAGCGGGCTGCTCCAGGACAGGTGGTAGCCGGTATCGCCGAGGTCGATGCGCAGGTGGCCATGCTCCCGCACATCATCGTTTTCCACATGCATGCCGGTCAGGCCGGCACCGCTGCTCAGCTGTGCCAGCTTTTCCTCGGTGAGCTGGTCGACGAACAGCATCACCGGCGCCTGGCGCACCTCGCTATCGGTGACATCCCGGTCCGGGCGCACCGCCGCGGCACTGAGCACTGCCGGCCAACCGTTGAACAGGACGAAACGGGTGATCTGTTCACGTGGGATGGCCGCCGCCCGAGCCTGGTCGATGATTGGCTGCAGCGCTGCATCAATATAGGTATTGGCCGCTGCCTGGGTAGGCTGGCCTTTGAACAAACCGTAGGTGGTGCGAGCGTCCTCCACCACGAACACCCCTTCATAGCCGCTGGCGCTGTACAGCGACTCGCCCACGTTCTTTTCTTCGTAGGCCCATTTCCAGTCGGCCTGGCCCGCCAGGTGTTCGAAGGCAGCATCCCACACGGCATAGCTGGACAGGAACTGGCGCGAGGCGAGCAGCCGTTGCTCCAGCGCCTTGGTTGCCTGCGAGGCACTGCGCTGGCGTTCCTGATGGTCAAGAGTACCCGCGATATTGAACAGGGCGCCGAGGATGATCAGGCAGGCCAGGCCGAAAACTGCGCTGAAGCCGGCAATCAGGCGACGCACCTGGAAGCGTGGTGTGGGGCTGGCGGGTGGAAGGTTGGCGGTCCTGGCCATGCGCGAGCGGCTCCTTCAGGCAGCCTCCCGCCAGTTGGTCAGGAAGGAGGTTCAATCAGGATAGGCCAGCCTGAGCGCCGCAGCGTCTCTGTGGGCAAAATTGACCTGGTCGCGCCCGGCATGCTTGGCGGTGTACAGCGCCTTGTCCGCCTGTTCGAGCCAGTGTTCGGGTGACTCCAGGTCGGCCTCGAATGCCGAAAGGCCGATGCTCAGGCTGATGCGCAGGTGCGGCAACTGCGGGTTACGGTAGCTGGCGACCTGCTCGCGCAGGCGCTCCATGGCCTGGCAGGCTTGGGCCTCGCTGGTGTCCGGCAGGATCACGCAGAATTCGTCACCACCGTAACGCCCGGCCTGGTCGCCTTCGCGCAGATTGCGCCGCAGCTCGGCGCCGAGCTGGCGCAGCACACAGTCGCCGACCACGTGGCCGAAGGTGTCGTTGATGGTCTTGAAGTGGTCGATGTCGATCAGGGCAATCACCGCGTGCCCCTGTTGCTGCTGGCAAGCCTGAAACTTCAGCAGCAGCAGGTCTTTCCAGGCGCCGTGGTTGAGCAGCCCGGTCAGGCTGTCGGTGAGGCTCAGGGTGCTCAGCCGGCGCTTGTGGTCGGCCAGCTTGATCGCCAACTGGTAGCAGACCCAGCCCAGCGCCAGCGGGTAGAGCGTCAGCATCGGCAGGCAGGCGTAGACCTGCAGGGGCGTCGCGTTCAGTTGCAGGCCGGGGCCCAGCAGCAGGATGGCGACGAGCATGCCCGTCAGCTGGGCCAGCATCCCGCGAACGACCATGCGTTTGCCGCCGGCGGCGACGTTGTTCATGGTCATCATCGACAGCACGGTCACGCTGGGCAATGGATTGAAATGCATGGCGGCGGTCCAGAACCCACCCATCAGGGAGTCCAGCACCAGGTTGCGCTGTTCTGCCTGGTAGGGCATGGCCGAACGGGCGGCCCACAGGTAGGCCACATGCGGCCACACCAGGCCGTTGAACAGTACCAGCAGCCATGCCCAGGTGGGCGGTGACAGCGGCGCCATGGCGGCCATGACGCTGAACAGGCCAATCCCCAGGCCGATGACCCGCGGCAGGTAGATGCGTTTGGCGAATGAAAGGCCTTTGCCGCTGCGTTTATCCATCTTGGTCATCGTTCTTCTGCTGAAGCACCGTTTATCGCATAACTCGCATGAATATTGTTGAACAGTGTTTCATCGACGAAAAATGACCTTACAAGCCAATTCACGGTTGATCCGATCACTGTGGGGTAACATGAAGGCATTCCTGTTGCTCGGAGTGTTGCTGATGGTCCCTTTGGCCAACCCTGCCGGCGAGCCGGCGCCTCAGCGGGAAGGGCGCTTTCACAATCAGGCGTCGTTGCCACAGGATGGCGTATTGAAGAAGCTGCGCATCGGGCTCAAGTACCTGTTCCTGCGCAAACCGCCGGAAACCCGGCCGGTCACACCGGTCAGCCTCCAGCCCATGACCCGCCAGCAGGTGCTCGATGCGCCCGACCGCAGCCTGTGGCGCCTGGGCCATTCCACGGTATTGCTCAAGCTGCGCGGGCGCTTCTTTATTACCGACCCGGTATTCGCCGAGCGCGCCTCGCCGGTGCAGTGGGCCGGCCCACTGCGCTTCCATGCGCCGCCCCTGGCGCTGGACCAGTTGCCGCCGTTGGCTGCGGTGGTACTGTCCCACGATCACTTCGATCATCTTGACGAACAGGCGATTCGCCAACTTGCACCGCGCACCAGTGTGTTCCTGGCGCCGCTGGGCGTAGGCAACCTGCTGATGACCTGGGGCGTAGCACCGGCAAAGGTGCGGCAGCTGGACTGGTGGCAGGAAAGCGAGGTCGAGGGTGTGCGATTTGTCGCCACCCCGGCTCAGCACTTTTCCGGGCGTGGGCTGCTGGACAGCAACCGGACCTTGTGGGCGTCGTGGGTGATCGTCGACGAGGATGTGCGGGTATTCTTCAGTGGCGATACCGGCTACTTCGATGGGTTCAAGCAGATTGGCGAGCGCTTCGGGCCGTTCGACCTGACCCTGATCGAGACCGGGGCCTACAACGTCGCCTGGCCCGATGTGCACATGCAGCCGGAGCAGAGCCTGCAGGCCCATCTGGATCTACGCGGGCGCTGGCTGTTGCCGATTCACAACGGCACCTTCGACCTGTCCATGCATGGCTGGCAGGAGCCGTTCGAGCGCATCCTGGCGTTGGCCAACCAGGCGCAGGTGCGTCTGAGCACGCCGCAGATGGGGGAGCGGGTCAGCCTCGACTCTCCGCACGCCGGGCAGAACTGGTGGCAGCCGCGGCCCGTGCGTCAGCGCGGCCAGGCGAACGAGCGCGTGGTAGCGGCACGCTGAAGTTCATTTGTTGCCGTTGTTGCGGCGCGGGGAGGGTGGCCGGTCCTCTTTCAGTAGCCGTGAGGGCGGTTTGCCGCTGTCGCTGCGCACCTGTGCATGGCTGATCAAGCCGAAGATGAAGCTGCCGCCGATGATGTTGCCCGCCAGTGTCGGCAGGGCGAACTCCAGCCAGAAGCTGCTCCAGGTTTCATCGCCGGCCCAGACCAGATAGGACACCTCGACCGAGCCGACCACGATATGGGTGAAGTCGCCCAGGGCCATCAGGTAGGTGATCATCAGGATGATCCAGATCTTGGCGTGTTCCATCGACGGGATCATCCAGACCATGGTGGCGATCATCCACCCCGATACGATGCCTTTGGCGAACATCTGGCTGATATCGTTCTTCATGACCTTGCGGCCCACCTCCAGGAAGGCCACGTCGGTCTTGCTGTCGAAGATCGGCAGTTCCAGCATTACCCAGGCCACCAGCAAGGTGCCGGCGAGGTTGCCAAGCAGTACAACGCTCCAAAGGCGCAGCAGGCGCCCGAAGTTGGCCAGGGTGGGGGCGGTCATTACCGGCAACACGGCGGTCAGGGTGTTTTCGGTGAACAACTGCTGACGCGCCAGTATCACTGCAAGGAAGCCAGCGCTGTAGCCGATGCTGGCGACCACCTGAGCACTGTCCCCCTCCGGCAGACGAGCGTAGAACAGGCCCATGGCCATGAGCGACAGCCCCATGGACAAGCCTGCGGCCAGTGCCGACCACCACAGTGCGGCGAGTGTACGTTCCAGTTCCTGGTCGCCCTGGTACCGAATGATCTCGTGCAGTACTGCCGCGCGGGGCGGCTGGCTAAGGCTGACTTCCTGCTCCTCGTCCGCCGACAGGCCCGGGGTTTTCTCGCTTTGCGCATCGCTCATGGCCGCTACGCTCCGTGGTGGTGTTTCTCTACAGATTCGCGGCGCTTTCATTAGTTGCCGGCGAGGAGACAAACGCCGGCAGAAAGTTTTTTCAGATCAAGGTGTTGACTCTGATTTCAAAGCGCGTATTATTCGCCTCCTCGCAGCGATGAACGCTTCGAGGCAAGCGGTAAGTTGTTGAGGTTGAAGGGTTTCGAAAGAAACCGGTTGTAAAAAACTTCAAAATAAACGCTTGACAGCAAATGAGGAAAGCGTAGAATGCGCGCCTCGGTTGAGACGAAAAGCTCTTAACCAAACGCTCTTTAACAAATCGAATCAAGCAATTCGTGTGGGTGCTTGTGAGT
>NZ_NEJX01000057.1:0-652 GCF_002113245.1 Pseudomonas sp. B13(2017) | reverse complement strand
GGTGATGCTTTCACCGTTGCTCAGCTTGATCACCAGGTCAGTGCCGGCCTTGTTGGTCAGGGTGGCGGTATAGGTGATCTTGCCGCCTTCGGCCACGGTGTCCGTCGCGGTCAGGGTGAGCGTGGTGATGTCCGGAGTCGCCGGGTTGTCGGTGACGGTGGTCACCGGCTCGCCAACGGCCTCGGTCTTCTCGTAATTGCCGCCCGAGATGTCGGTGATCTTGTTGGTCAGGTCCAGGTTGGTGTTGTGGACGTTGTTCGGGGCGGTGAACGGTACCGAAGCCGACGACTCACCCACCGGGATGGTGATGGTCTGGCCGTTGGCCAGTTTCACCACCAGATCGGAACCGGTGACCTTGTGGTTGACCGACGCGGTGTAAGTGACCACGCCACCTTCAGCGACGGTCGAAGTCGCCGTCAGCGTCACGGTAGTGGTGTCGATGGTGTCAGTAACCTTGGTCACCGCTGCGCCGCTGTTTACATTCAGTTTCTCGAAGTCACCACCCGAAGTTTCGGTCATTTTTACCTGAAGGACTTCAGCGTCGACATACACATCATCGCTTGGCGCATCGATGGTGATCGAAGCTTCCTTCGAGCCAGCCGCAATGGTGATGGTCTCGCCATTGCTCAGTTTGATGACCAGATCGGTACCG
>NZ_NEJX01000007.1:0-249535 GCF_002113245.1 Pseudomonas sp. B13(2017) | reverse complement strand
AACTCAGCAGTGAAACGATGCATCGCCGATGGTAGTGTGGGGTTTCCCCATGTGAGAGTAGGTCATCGTCAAGATTCATTTCGCAAAACCCCTATCTGCACATGCAGGTAGGGGTTTTGTCTTTCTGGCAAAAAAATCCCAGGCCTGCACAACCCTCCTCTGTGGGAGCGGGTTCACCCGCGAACACCGGCATAGCCGGTGCCATCCACCGCGTCGCTTGCTTCGCGGCTAAAGCCGCTCCCACAGGAACGGCGCAAGGCCGCTAACAGGGTTCCACCGATCCCTTGTCAATCGGCTAATGGCACTGCGCCATACTCTCCGTATGGTACCTACGTGATATCGTTTCCCCTCATCCCCAGCGCCAGCCAGAGACCTCCCGATGCCCAATACCACTCACCTCCAACCCGGCTTCATGATCGTCCACGGCAACCGCCTCGACGACCTGCGCAGCCTAGTGGTGAGCTGGATGCGTCGCTATCCCTTGGCACCTCTGGAAAACGAAATCGCCCTGGTGCAGAGCAATGGCATCGCCCAATGGCTCAAACTGGCCCTCGCCGAGGACCCTCAGGACGATGACCAGGGTGGTTGTGGCATCGCCGCCGCCATCGATGTGCAACTGCCAGGCAGCTTCATGTGGCAGCTGTACCGCAGCGTGCTGGGCCGTGACGAAATTCCCGAAGTCTCCCTGCTCGACAAGGCACCGCTGACCTGGCGTCTGATGCGTCTGCTCCCGGCCTTGATCGAACGCCCGCATTTCGAGCCGTTGCGACGCTTCCTCACCGACGACAGCGACCTGCGCAAGCGCTATCAGCTCGCCGAGCGCCTGGCCGACCTGTTCGACCAGTATCAGGTCTACCGCGCCGACTGGCTCAAGGACTGGGCCGCTGGCGAGCACATCCTCAACACCGCTCGCGGTGAGCGCAAGGCGCTGCCCCCGGGCAACCGCTGGCAGGCCGAGTTGTGGCGTGCATTGCTGGAGGATGTTGGCGAGCAGGGCATGGCGCAGAGCCGTGCCGGCGTACATCAACGCTTCATCGAACGGATCAACAGCCTGGAGCAGGCACCTGCCGGTCTGCCGGCCCGGGTGATCGTATTCGGTATCTCCTCGCTCCCAGCCCAGGCTCTCGAGGCACTGGCCGGCCTGGCATGCTTCAGCCAGGTGTTGCTGTGCGTGCACAACCCCTGCCGCCACCACTGGGCCGATATCGTTGCCGACAAGGACCTGCTGCGCCACCAGTACAAGCGCCAGCAACGCAAGCAGGGCATGCCCTTGCAACTGGACGACCAGTCGCTGCACCAGCATGCCCACCCTTTGCTGGCCGCCTGGGGCAAACAAGGCCGCGACTACATCAACCTGCTCGACAGCTACGATGACCCCGGCAGTTACCAGGGCGTGTTCAGCGACGGTCGCATCGACCTGTTCAGTGACGGCTCGCCCACCACGCTGCTCAACCAGTTGCAGGACGATATCCTCGAACTGCGCCCGCTCGCCGAAACTCGCGAGCAGTGGCATCCAGTCGACCCGGCGAAGGACCGCTCGATTCGCTTCCACATCGCCCACAGCCCGCAACGTGAAGTGGAGATCCTCCACGATCAGTTACTGGCCCGGTTCAGCGCCGACCCAACCCTGCGCCCACGTGACGTGATCGTCATGCTGCCGGCCATCGATACCTACGCGCCGCATATTCGCGCCGTATTCGGCCAGTTGCAGCGCAACGATCCGCGCTACATCCCGTTCACCCTGACCGACCAGGGCCAGCGTGGCCGCGAACCCTTGCTGATTGCCCTCGAACACCTGCTCAAGCTACCGGACAGCCGCTTCGCGGTCAGCGAAGTGCTCGACCTGCTGGATGTGCCGGCAGTCCGCGCCCGTTTCGGCATACGCGAAAACGACCTGCCCACGCTGCACCGCTGGATCGAGGGGGCTGGCATCCGCTGGGGCCTCAATGCCGAGCAGCGGGCCAGCCTGGGCTTGCCCGCCGGGCTGGAACAGAACAGCTGGCGGTTCGGCCTGCGGCGCATGCTGCTGGGTTATGCCGTCGGCGTGGGTGAGGCCTGTGACGGCATCGAACCCTACGATGAAATCGGTGGCCTGGATGCGGCACTGATCGGCCCGCTGGTCGCCTTGCTGGACGCCCTCGAAGTGGCCGGCCAGGCCCTGTCCGAGCCTGCCACTGTCAGCCAGTGGGGCGAGCGCCTGCATGCCTTGCTGCAAGTGTTTTTCCTGGCTGAGGGCGAGCACGACGAGTTCCTGCTGATGCAGTTGCAGGATCTGCGTGATAGCTGGCTTGAAGTGTGCGAGGCCGTCGGCCTGCAAGATCCATTGCCGCTGACCGTAGTGCGCGAAGCCTGGCTGTCGGGCCTCGACCAGGGCAAGTTGTCCCAGCGCTTCCTCGCCGGCTCGGTGAACTTCTGTACCCTCATGCCGATGCGCGCCATCCCGTTCCGGGTGGTCTGCCTGCTGGGCATGAACGATGGCGATTACCCCCGCGCTCAGCAGCCGCTGGACTTCGACCTGATGGCCAGCGACTACCGCCCCGGTGACCGCTCGCGCCGTGAGGATGACCGCTACCTGCTGCTCGAAGCATTGTTGTCGGCCCGCGACCAACTGTATGTCAGCTGGGTCGGGCGAAGCATCCGCGACAACAGCGAACGCCCGGCCTCGGTACTGATCGGCCAGTTGCGCGATCACCTTGCAGCTGGCTGGCAGCTGGCAGGCGCGGAGCAGGGGCAGCCAGCAGAACCGGGCGAGCAACTGCTGCACGCACTGACCCAGGAGCACCCGCTGCAACCGTTCAGCCCACGCTACTTCCAGAAGGGCAGCCCGCTGTTCAGCTTTGCCCACGAATGGCAGGTGTTGCACCAGCAGGGCCAGGAGGACCAGCAGGCTGACCCCGGCCTGCCGCCATACCATGACGATGAGGCCTTGAGCCTGACCCAGCTGAATGACTTCCTGCGCCACCCGGTGCGGCACTTCTTCAGCCAGCGTCTGAAAGTCTACTTCGAAGCGCTGGAAGCACCGACCCCGGACGAGGAACCCTTCGTCCTCGATACCCTGCAACGGTACGGCGCCAGTGAAAGCCTGCTGGGTGCAGCGCTGGCCGAGCCGGACAATGCCGAAAAGGCCCTGCAGGCCCAGGCCCGGCGTTTGCAGGCCTGTGGCGTGCTGCCACTGGCCGGCTTCGGCGAACTGCTGCAGCGCGAGCTGATCGAACCCCTGCCAGACCTGCTGCAACGCCACCGCCAGCTATTGCAACGCTGGCCGCAGCTGGTCGAGGGGGCATTGCCAGTGCATTTCGAGCACGGCCAGCATCGTCTCGAAGGCTGGCTGGGGCGGGTGTTCCAGGCGGATGACCAGAGCCTGCTCAGCATCACCACCGTACCCAACACCATCAGTGCCGGGCGTAACGCCCTCAAGTGGCACCGCCTGATCGCGCCCTGGGTTACGCACCTGGCGGCCTGCGCGGCGGGCTACCCCTATAACAGCGCGCTGGTGGCCAGCGACCTGACCCTGCTGCTTGCGCCACTGCCGCAAGCGCAGGCGGCGCAATTGTTGGGCGACCTGCTGGTAGCCCGTCAGGCGGCGATGAATGCGCCGTTGCCGGTCGCTGCCAAGACCGCGTTCGCCTGGCTGGCCCAGGACGATAGCGACAAAGCCCTGGCTGCTGCTGCCCGCGCCTACGAAGGCGACGAGCGCACCAGCTTCGGCGAGCGCAGTGAAAGCATCGCCCTGGCCCGGCAGTTCCGCGACTTTGCCGCGCTCACCGCTGATGAAACCTTCGAAGGCTGGTGCGAAGCCTTGTACCGCCCATTGTTCAACGCCCCGTGGCAGACCCTGGGCAACCCGGAGAAAGGCGCATGACCCAGGACCGTCCCCTGGCACTGAGTTTCCCCCTGCACGGCAGCCAGCTGATCGAGGCCAGCGCCGGCACGGGCAAGACCTTCACCATTTCGGCGCTGTACCTGCGCCTGATCCTCGGTCACGGTGGCGAGCAGGGCTTCGACCGCGAGCTGCTACCACCGCAGATCCTCGTGGTGACCTTCACCGACGCCGCCACCAAAGAGCTGCGCGAACGTATCCGCGCCCGCCTGGCCGAAGCTGCGCGGTTCTTCCGTGGCGAGCTGGAGGCGGCCGACCCGCTGCTGCATCAGCTGCGTGACGATTACCCGGAAGAAACCTGGCCACGCTGTGCCGGGCGCCTGGAAATCGCCGTGCAGTGGATGGACGAGGCAGCGGTATCGACCATCCACGGCTGGTGCCAGCGCATGCTGCGCGAACATGCCTTCGATAGCGGCAGCCTGTTCACCCAGACCCTGGAAACCGACCACAGCGAACTGCTGGGCCAGGTCATGCGCGACTACTGGCGGCGCTTCTGCTACGGCATGCAAGGCGACGCGCTGGCCTGGGTGCGTGGCCACTGGGGCAGCCCCGACGCCCTGCTGCCGCGGATCCGTCCGCTGTTCGGTCGCGTGCGCGCCCAGCACGACGGGCCCGAGCCGGCGGCATTGATCCAGGCATCGCTGCAGCAGCGTGGCGAGCAGTTGGCCCGGCTCAAGGCGCCTTGGACGCAATGGGCCGAGGAGTTGCGCCAGATCTGCCGTGATGCACTGGCCGCCAAACAGGTCGATGGTCGCAAGATGCAGGCCCGTTACTTCGAGCCCTGGTTCGACAAGCTCTGCGCCTGGGCCGCAGACGAACAACTGGTGGAGCTCGACCTGGGCACCGGCTTTACCCGCCTGACCCCGGCGGGCATGGCCGAAGCCTGGAAGGGCGAGCCACCCGAGCACCCGGCCCTCAATGCCATGCAGAGCTTGCAGCAACAGCTCCAAGCCCTGGACAGCCCGGATGCCCCATTGCTCGAGCATGCCGCCAACTGGGTATCGGCACGCTTCGAAGTGGAGAAGCGTCGGCGTGCGGAAATGGGCTTCGACGACATGCTCCTGCGCCTGCAGCACGCCCTTGCCAGCGAGGCCGGCGAGCGCTTGGCCAGCCTGATCCGCGAACAGTTCCCGGTGGCGTTGATCGACGAGTTCCAGGACACCGACCCGGTGCAGTACGGCATCTTCGAGCGCATCTACCAGATCAGCGAAAACCGCGCCGAAACCGGCCTGTTCATGATCGGCGACCCCAAGCAGGCGATTTATGCCTTCCGTGGCGCCGATATCTACACCTACCTTGCCGCCCGCCGTGCCACGATTGGTCGCCTGCACAGCCTGGACACCAACTACCGCTCCAGCAAGGCCATGGTCGCGGCGGTCAACCAGGTGTTCCTGCAGGCCGAGGCGCGTGAGGCAGGGCGTGGCGCATTCCTGTTCCGCGAGGCCGATGACAACCCGCTGCCGTTCATCGAGGTCCGCGCCAAAGGCCGTGGCGAGCAGCTGTTGATCGACGGTGAAGCCTGCGCAGCCCTTCAATGCTGGCATCTGGAAAGCGAAGAGCCGGTCTCCGGCAGCGTTTACCGGCAGCAGCTGGCCGCCAGTTGCGCCAGCCATATCGTCGCCTTGCTCAATGGCGGCCAGCAAGGCACGGCTGGTTTCCAGAATGCCGAGGGCGAACTGCGCCCGTGCCTGCCATCGGACATCGCCATCCTGGTGCGCGATGGCCATGAAGCGCAGATGGTCCGCGCCGAGCTTGCCGCGCGCGAGGTGCGTAGTGTGTACCTGTCCGACAAGGACTCGGTATTCGCCGCCCAGGAAGCCCACGACCTTTTGGCCTGGCTAAAGGCCTGCGCCGAACCCGACTCGGAGCGCCTGCTCAAGGCTGCCCTTGCCAGCCTTACCCTCGATCTGTCTCTGGCTGCGCTGGACCGCCTGAACCAGGACGAGCGGGTCTGGGAAGACTGGGTCATGCGTTTTCGCCGTTACCGCGACACCTGGCAGCGCCAGGGCGTGTTGCCGATGCTGCGGCACCTGCTGCATGACTTCCAGCTGCCGCGCACGCTGATCCGCCGCAGCGATGGCGAGCGGGTGCTGACCAACCTGCTGCACCTGGCCGAGCTGCTGCAACAGGCCGCCGGCGAACTGGACGGCGAGCAGGCGCTGATCCGCCACCTGGCCGAGCACCTGGCCAGTTCCGGCCAGGCTGGTGAAGAGCAGATCCTGCGCCTGGAGAGTGACGAGCAGCTGGTGAAAGTGGTGACCATCCACAAATCCAAGGGCCTGGAATACCCCTTGGTCTACCTGCCGTTCATCTGCACCAGCAAACCAGTGGACGGCAGCCGCCTGCCGCTGGCCTGGCATGATAGCCAGGGCAACGCCCATCTCACCCTCACACCAGACCAGGAACAGATCGACCGCGCCGACGACGAGCGCCTGGCCGAAGACCTGCGCCTGCTCTACGTGGCCCTGACCCGCGCCCAGCATGCCTGCTGGCTGGGTGTCGCCGACCTCAAGCGGGGCAACCAGAAGAGCTCACAACTGCACCGCTCGGCGTTCGGCTACCTGCTGGGTGGCGGCCTCGCCCTGCCGGGCTCGCAGCAACTGACGGACTGGTTGCAGGCCTTGGCCAAGACCTGCCCGCACATCTCTTGCCCGAGCCTGCCGCCGGCAGACGAGCAGGTGTATCGCATGCCGCACGCCGAGCATGAGCTGCTACCTGCCCGCAAGCCGCGCCGCGCGGCGGGCGCCGAGCATTGGTGGATTGCCTCGTACAGTGCCCTGCGCGTCGGCGACCAGACCCTCGGTGCCGACAGCTCCCAGGCCCAGCAGTTACTGGATGATGAAGTGGTCGATACTCAGGTGCTGCGCGAGGTCCCGGCCGACAGTGGTGATATTCACCGCTTCCCGCGCGGGCCCAACCCCGGCACCTTCCTGCATGGCTTGCTGGAATGGGTTGGCCGCGAGGGCTTCAGCCAGGTCAGCGGCAATGCACGGCTGATCGAGCGAACCGTTGGCCAGCGCTGCAACCGTCGTGACTGGACCGGCTGGATCCCCACCCTGACGCATTGGCTGCAGCGCCTCCTGGGCGAAGCGCTGCCGTTGCCGGGCAACGACCTTGGTGTGACGCTCGGGCAGCTGCGCCACTACCAGATCGAAATGGAGTTCTGGTTCGCCAGCCACCAGGTCGATGCCGAACAACTCGACCGCCTGGTGGCACGCCACACCCACCCCGGCCTGGCACGCCCGGCGGCGCAGCCGACCGTGCTCAATGGCATGTTCAAAGGTTTCATCGACCTGGCCTTCGAGCTGGACGGGCGTTACTACGTGACCGACTACAAGTCCAACTGGCTGGGCCCGGATATCCAGGCCTACGATGCCCAGGCCATGGAAAAGGCCATCCTCGAGCATCGCTACGACCTGCAGTACGTGCTGTACCTGCTGGCCCTGCATCGCCAGTTGCGCGCCCGCCTGCCTGACTACGATTACGACCGCCATGTCGGCGGCGCCCTGTTCATCTTCCTGCGAGGTGCCAGCAGCAGCGGCCACGGCGTTTACCACGCCAAGCCACCGCGTGAGCTGATCGAAAGCCTCGATGCGCTGTTCCGTGGTGAGCATCCGCCCGTACAGCAGGACCTGTTTGCCGGAGCCGTGATATGAGCCGAAGCCTAGTCGACCTGTTGCCCACCCCGCTGCACGCCGAGCACCTGCTCGCACTGGCGCCACAGCATGACAGCGGTGACCTGCTGCAACTGCTCGACCGCTGGGTAGAGCGGGGCTGGCTGCGTGCCCTGGACCGTGCGTTCGTGTCGTTCCTGGAGGAGCGAGCCCCCGGTAGCGACCCCCTGCTGTTGCTGGCCGCCGCCCTGGCCAGCCACCAACTGGGCCACGGCCATGTCTGCCTCGACCTGCAGCAAACCCTGGCCGAGCCCGATTTTGCCCTGTCGTTGCCGCCTGAAGGCGACGCTTTGACCGGCCCCTTGCTGCTGCCCTCGCAGTTGCTGGCCAACCTCGACCTGCACGCCTGGCGCCAGCGCATTACCGCCAGCCCGCTGGTGGCCGCCGGGGATACCCCGGGCCAGCAAGCGCGGCCTCTGGTGCTCAGCGGCGAGCGTTTGTACTTGCGCCGTTACTGGAGTTACGAGCGGCGCATCGACCATACCCTTCGCCAGCGCCTGACCCAGGCCGAAGCGCCTCCGGCCGACCTGCCTGGCCGTCTGGAGCAACTGTTCGACGGTGGTGCGCCGGCAGGCCAGGTGGACTGGCAGAAGCTCGCCTGCGCCCTGGCCACCCGCGCAGGCTTCAGCATCATCACCGGCGGCCCTGGCACGGGTAAGACGACTACCGTGGTGCGCCTGTTGGCCTTGCTGCAGGCGCCGGCGGTAGAGCAGGGCAGGCCATTGCGCATTCGCCTGGCCGCGCCGACCGGCAAGGCGGCCGCGCGCCTGACCGAATCCATTGGCCAACAGGTCGAGCGCCTGCAGGTCAGCACCGAGGTGCGCGGGCAGATCCCCACCGAGGTCAGCACCGTGCACCGCCTGCTCGGCAGCCGCCCCGGTTCGCGGCACTTCCGCCACCATGCCGGCAACCCGCTGCCGTTGGATGTGCTGGTGGTCGACGAAGCGTCGATGATCGACCTGGAAATGATGGCCAACCTGCTCGATGCCCTGCCGCCACGGGCACGTCTGGTACTGCTGGGCGACAAGGACCAGCTGGCCTCGGTCGAAGCCGGTGCGGTACTGGGTGACCTGTGCCGAGATGCCGAGGAGGGCTGTTACTCGCCGGCGACCGAGGCATGGCTGGAGCAGACCGGTGGCGAGTCGCTGGCGGGCAGCGGCCTCAAGGCCGGCGATGAGCAACGCAACCCGTTGGCCCAGCAGGTGGTGATGCTGCGCTTCTCGCGGCGTTTCGGCGAAGGCAGCGGCATTGGCCAGTTGGCCCGGCTGGTCAACCGCCAGGACGCCCATGCGGCGCGCAACCTGCTGGCCGCGCCGCCGCCCGATGTGCACAGCCTGGCCCTGAAGCAGGAACAGGACCGCGCCTTCGACCGCCTGCTGCTCGACGGCCTGAACCGCGGCAGCGACGGCCCGCAGGGTTATCGCAGCTACCTGCGCACCCTTGGCCGCTTCCGCCCGGCACTCGATACCGCCGTTGACGACCCCGCGTGGGAGCAATGGGCGGGCAAGGTGCTGCACAGCTTCGAGGACTTCCAGCTGCTGTGTGCGGTACGCCGCGGCGCCTGGGGTGTCGAAGGCCTCAACGAGCGGGTGGCGCGGGTACTGCACAATGCCGGGCTGATCGACAGCCAGCAGCCTTGGTACGAAGGGCGCCCGGTGCTGGTGACCCGCAACGATTACGGCCTGGGCCTGATGAACGGTGATATCGGCATTGCCCTGCGCCTGCCGGACGAGCGCGGCGAACCCCTGCTGCGCGTGGCCTTCCCGCGTAACGACGGCAGCGGCGGCGTACGCTTCGTCCTGCCCAGCCGGCTGAACGAAGTGGAAACGGTATTCGCCATGACCGTGCACAAGTCCCAGGGCTCGGAGTTCAGCCACACCGCGCTGGTGCTACCGGATGCGCTCAACCCGGTGCTGACCAAGGAGCTGGTATACACCGGCATCACCCGCGCCAAGCACTGCTTCAGCCTGGTCGAGCCCCGCCAGGGTATTTTCGAAGAGGCGGTGGCGCGCAAGGTACGGCGAATTTCCGGGTTGATGCTCGAGCAGGTGTAGGACCGATAAGGCCCTATCGCCGGCAAGCCAGCTCCCACAGGTGCAGCGCAGCTTGCAAGGGCTGTGGAGTCCTTGTGGGAGCTGGCTTGCCGGCGATGGGGCCATCAATCCCCATGCACAAAGCTGCTCGTACCTACATTGATGCGGCCATGTGCTATCGTTGCGCCGATATCGGAAAGGACCTTAAGAGATTTCCCACATGAAAGTGGCCGCAAGGCGAGTGACGAGATGTGCGCTTTCGCTATTGCTGGCCGCCCTGTTCCTTTCCGCAGGCCCGGCCCAGGCAGACCCCGCCATAACTGCCGCCCAGGCGGAGCAACGTGCCAAGGCCGTCACCCAGGTGGTGCTGGGCATCTTCAGTTACGCCCGCTGGCCCGTCGTACCCTCGCCCTTGCGCCTGTGCCTGGTCGGCCCGACCGAATACGCCGATGACCTGATCAAAGGCCATGTGCAGAAGTCTGGCCGACCGCTGCAGGTGCGGCGGCTGCTGGCAGACGATAGCCAGGTCGCCCAGGCCTGCGACGCCATCTACATCGGCAAACTCGACCAGGGCCAGCGCGACCGGCTGTTCGAGCGCGTCAGTGGCCACCCGGTGCTGAGCATCAGCGAGGCGGACGACCCGTGCACGGTCGGCAGCCTGTTCTGCTTGCGGGTCAGCGACCAGCAGGTAGCCTTTGAAGTCAACCTGGACTCGGTGGCACGCTCCGGCGTGCGCATTCACCCCAGCGTGCTGCAATTGTCGCGGCGCCGGGCGGTGCAACCATGAAACCAACCCGCAAGCGCGGCGTGCGCCCGACCCTGCGCTCGGTGCTGGGCCGTGGCCATCTCAGCGTCGCCTTGCTCGCCGTGGGCCTGGCCGGCATATCCCTGACCCTGCTGGGCGTGCTCGCCCTGCGTGTCTACGCCAACGACAACCTGCACCTGATCGCCCGCTCGATCAGCTACACCGTGGAAGCGGCGGTGGTGTTTGACGACAGCGCTGCGGCCAATGAGTCGCTGGCGCTGATTGCCAGTACCGAGGAAGTGGCCGAAGCCAGGGTCTTCAACAACGAAGGCGAACAACTGGCGCATTGGCAGCGCAGCGATACCGGCGTGCTCGCGCGGCTGGAGGCGCAGGTGGCCACCGCCTTGCTGGATGAGCCGATCAACCTGCCGATCACGCACCAGCAACAGCAGGTCGGGCGCATCGAGCTGGTTGGCCAGGGGCGAAGCCTGTTGCTGTTCCTGTTCAGCGGGCTTACCGGCATCCTGTTCTGCACGGTGCTCAGCGCCCTGGCTGCCCAATACCTGTCGCGGCGTCTGCTCAGCGATATCGTCCGCCCGCTGCGTGGCCTGGCCAGTGTCGCCCACGCCGCCCGCCGCGAGCGCAGTTTCGACCGGCGCGTACCGGAAGCGCCGATTGCCGAGCTCAACGAACTGGGCAATGACTTCAACGCCCTGCTGGATGAGCTGGAGGTATGGCACAGCCACCTGCAGAGCGAAAACCAGACCCTGGCCCACCAGGCCAGCCACGACAGCCTGACCGGCCTGCCCAACCGCGCATTCTTCGAGGGGCGCCTGAGCCGCAGTGTGCGCAATGCAGAACGGCAGCAAGATCACCTGGCGTTGCTGTTTCTCGACAGCGACCACTTCAAGCAGATCAACGACACCCTCGGCCATGCGGTGGGCGATGAAGTGCTGATCAGCGTGGCCGACCGCGTGCGTGCCCAACTGCGCGAGCACGACCTGGTGGCGCGTTTGGGTGGCGACGAGTTCGCCGTGCTGCTGACGCCTTTGCATTCGCGCCAGGACGCCGAGCACATTGCCGAGAAGATCGTTGCCAGCATGAAGTTGCCGGTGCAGCTGGACAGCGGTCGCAGTATCGCCACCTCGTTGAGTGTCGGTATTGCCTATTACCCGGATGACGGCGCTGACCCTGCCAGTCTTCTGAATGCCGCCGATGCAGCGATGTACCAGGCCAAGCGCAAACGCCGTGGTCACTGGCAAATGGCGCAGACGGAACGGTCCGCCAGCGAAATCAAGAACAGGAGTTGAACCCGTGATACAGGCTTTGCGTTTCCCCCTTTGGGCCTTGTTGCTCGCCGTGTTGGCGCTGACCGGCTGCCAGAGCGCTCCGCCCAAAGGCCTGACCGCCGAGCAGATTGCCGTGCTCAAGCGTGAAGGCTTTACCCCGACCGACGAAGGCTGGGCCTACGATTTGTCCGGCAAGGTGCTGTTCGGCAGCGACCTGGACAGCCTCAACAGCCAGAGCCAGGCGATTGTCGAACGCATTGGCAAGGCGCTGCTCGGCGTTGGCATCCAGGGCGTGCGGGTGGATGGGCATGCCGACTCATCCGGCAAGGCGGCGTATAACCAGCAGCTGTCCGAGCGCCGCGCGCAGAGCGTGGCCAGGGCGCTGGTCGGGGTAGGCATGCCGGCGCAGAACATCCAGTCCCGCGGGCTGGGTAGTAGTCAGCCGGTGGCGAACAACCGCACCAGCGCCGGGCGTACCGAGAACCGTCGGGTGTCCATTGTGGTGGCTTCCTACTGACCACAGCCTACGGGCTATCAGATATCCCTGTGGGAGCGGGTTCACCCGCGAACACCGGCGAAGCCGGTGCCATGCACCGAGTTGTCTGCTTCGCGGGTAAACCCGCTCCCACATTATCTGTGTTACCCCCGGGGTTTCAGCGCAGATGCACAAATTGCCGGGGCTGCTCTGCAGCCCTTTCGCGACACAAGGCCGCTCCTACAGGTACAGCGACAACCTCGAGATCAACGCTGCACCCGTGGGAGCTGGCTTGCCGGCGATGGGCTGCAACGCAGCCCCCTTATTCCTGAGCAAACCGCATCTCTCGGGTCTCGCCCATCAACAACGGCGCATTCGCCTCCGTCACCCCGCGAATGTAATCCCACAACAGGGTTATCCGCTTCAACTTGCGCAAATCCTCCCGGCAATACATCCAGAACTGTCGTGTCACCTCGATCTCCTCCGGCAACACCGTCACCAGCCGCGGGTCCTGCGCCGCCAGGAAGCACGGCAAGATCGCCAGCCCACGCCCCTGTAACGCTGCCGTGTACTGCGCAATCACGCTGGTACTGCGCAAATGCGCGCTGGCGCTGGGGATCAGGTTGGCCAAGTACAGCAGCTCCGAACTGAACGCCAGGTCGTCCACGTAGCTGATGAACGGGTGCCTGGCCAGGTCCGCGATCTGGTTGATCGGTGCATGGCTGTCCAGGTAGCCCTGGGTCGCGTAAAGCCGCAAGCGGTAGTCGCACAGCTTGCAGCACACATAAGGCCCATGCTCCGGCCGCTCCAGGGCGATGACGATGTCTGCCTCGCGCTTGGACAGGCTGATGAAGTGCGGCAGCGGCAGGATATCCACCGAAATCGCCGGGTAGGCATCGACGAAGTGGCTTAGCTGCGGGGTGACGAAGAAGCTGCCGAAGCCTTCGGTGCAGCCCATGCGCACATGCCCCGACAACGCCACACCCGAGCCGGACACCTGCTCGCAAGCCATGTGCAGCGTGCTCTCGATCGACTCGGTATAACCCAGCAGGCGCTGGCCCTCGGCGGTGAGGACAAAGCCGTTGGTCCGGGACTTCTCGAACAGCAAGGTGCCCAGCGCCCCCTCCAGCGAGCTGATGCGCCGCGACACCGTGGTGTAGTCCACGCTCAGGCGCTTGGCGGCGCTGCTGGCCTTGCGCGTACGCGCCACTTCAAGGAAAAACTTCAGGTCGTCCCAGTTGAGCGCGCTCAGGGATGTGAGGTCTTTTTGCATGATGATCCGGTTTTTTTGTGCGTTCTTGTTGGATGTTTGCACATCTATACTCGAAACAAGCCTCAGGACGCCACCTCGCGTTTGCACGGCGCTGGCGATCTCGTCCCGACAATAATTCCAAGGAGAACGCAGATGAACGCACCGCAATCCCCTACCCAGACCAAAATCGAGCAGGTCAAGCTGCTGATCGACGGCCAATGGGTCGAGTCCACGACCACCGAATGGCGCGACATCGTCAACCCGGCCACCCAAGAGGTGCTGGCGCGCGTACCGTTCGCCACCGTCGAAGAAGTCGACGCAGCCGTCGCCGCTGCCCACCGCGCTTTCCAGACCTGGCGTAACACGCCGATCGGCGCGCGCATGCGCATCATGCTCAAGCTGCAGGCGCTGATCCGCGAAAACACCAAACGCATCGCCCAGGTCCTCAGTGCCGAGCAGGGCAAGACCCTGGCCGACGCCGAAGGCGATATCTTCCGCGGTCTGGAAGTGGTCGAGCACGCCGCCTCTATCGGCACCCTGCAGATGGGCGAATTCGCCGAGAACGTTGCCGGCGGCGTCGATACCTATACCCTGCGCCAGCCGATCGGAGTATGCGCCGGCATCACACCGTTCAACTTCCCGGCGATGATCCCGCTGTGGATGTTCCCCATGGCCATCGTCTGCGGCAACACCTTCGTGCTCAAGCCGTCCGAGCAAGACCCGCTGTCGACCATGCTGCTGGTCGAACTGGCGCTGGAAGCCGGCATACCGGCTGGCGTGCTCAACGTGGTGCACGGCGGCAAGCAAGTGGTGGATGCCATTTGCACCCACCAGGACATCAAGGCGATTTCCTTCGTCGGCTCCACCGAAGTGGGCACTCACGTGTACAACCTGGGCAGCCAGCACGGCAAGCGCGTTCAGTCGATGATGGGCGCCAAGAACCACGCCGTGGTGCTGCCCGATGCCAACCGCACGCAAACCGTCAACGCCCTGGTCGGTGCCGCCTTCGGTGCAGCAGGCCAGCGCTGCATGGCCACCTCGGTGGCGGTGTTGGTGGGCAAGGCTCGCGAATGGCTGCCGGATATCAAGGACGCGGCCAGCAAGCTCAAGGTCAATGCCGGTTGCGAGCCAGGCACCGATGTCGGCCCGGTGGTTTCCAAGCGCGCCAAGGAGCGTGTGCTGGGCCTGATCGAAAGTGGCATCAAGGAAGGCGCCAAGCTGGAACTCGACGGCCGTGACGTCACGGTGCCGGGCTACGAGCAAGGCAACTTCATCGGCCCGACCCTGTTTTCGGGCGTGAAGACCGACATGCAGGTTTACACCCAGGAAATCTTCGGCCCCGTGCTGGTGACCCTGGAAGTCGATACCCTCGACGAGGCCATCGCCCTGGTCAACGCCAACCCGTTCGGCAACGGCACCGGCCTGTTCACCCAGAGCGGCGCGGCAGCGCGCAAGTTCCAGAGCGAAATCGACATCGGCCAGGTCGGCATCAACATCCCGATCCCGGTCCCGGTACCGTTCTTCAGCTTCACCGGTTCGCGTGGCTCCAAGCTCGGCGACCTCGGCCCGTACGGCAAGCAAGTGGTGCAGTTCTACACTCAGACCAAGACCGTCACCGCCCGCTGGTTCGATGATGACAGCGTCAACGACGGTGTGAACACCACCATCAGCCTGCGCTAAGGAGAGAGTCATGCGTATCGCATTCATCGGGCTCGGCAACATGGGCGCACCCATGGCCCGCAACCTGATCAAGGCCGGGCACCAACTGAACCTGTTCGACCTGAACAAGGCCGTGCTGGCCGAGCTGGCAGAACTGGGCGGGCAGATCAGCCCTTCGCCAAAGGACGCGGCGGCCAACAGCGAGCTGGTGATCACCATGCTGCCGGCTGCTGCCCATGTGCGCAGCGTGTACCTGAACGAAGACGGCGTGCTGGCCGGCATTCGCCCCGGCACGCCGACCGTGGATTGCAGCACCATCGACCCGCAGACTGCGCGTGATGTGTCCAAGGCCGCAGCGGCCAAGGGCGTGGACATGGGCGATGCGCCGGTGTCCGGTGGCACCGGCGGCGCGGCGGCAGGCACCCTGACCTTCATGGTCGGCGCCAGCACCGAGCTGTTTGCCACCCTCAAGCCGGTACTGGAGCAGATGGGCCGCAACATCGTGCACTGCGGTGAAGTCGGCACAGGGCAGATCGCCAAGATCTGCAACAACCTGCTGCTGGGCATCTCGATGATCGGCGTGTCCGAGGCCATGGCCCTGGGCAATGCGCTGGGCATCGACACCAAAGTGCTGGCCGGCATCATCAACAGTTCGACCGGGCGTTGCTGGAGCTCGGACACCTACAACCCATGGCCGGGCATCATCGAAACCGCGCCGGCATCGCGTGGCTATACCGGAGGCTTTGGCGCCGAGCTGATGCTCAAGGACCTGGGGCTGGCCACCGAGGCTGCACGCCAGGCGCATCAACCGGTGATCCTGGGGGCTGTGGCCCAGCAGCTGTACCAGGCCATGAGCCTGCGCGGCGAGGGTGGCAAGGACTTCTCGGCGATCGTCGAGGGTTACCGCAAGAAAGATTGACGAGCGAGGACTTCATCGCGGGCCAAGCGGCCTTCCCTCTGTAACTGCGCACCAGAGGGAAGGGCGTCTGATCCGCGATTTTTTTTGCCGGCGGGCGGCCAGATTTATTCCACGTATTGTGATGGGTTTACTGACATTTGCCCAGGCAACAAGCATCTTCAACCTAAGATGTCAATTTGCTATAGTTTCCAGATAGGGAAACCCGAGCCATCTTCATGTTCAAGATAATAGAGTCAATAAAAACCGCTCGTTACAAGCGAATAGTCAGGTCTCACGGGGGTAAGATTGCTGCCGGGCCATCAACATTCAGTAAATATGCCCGTGCTGATCTAGAGGAATATGTTCAGCTGGGCCATATAAAAATCCGATCTTCCCAAGTTGGGATTGGTGCTTACACCTATATTAGAAGTGGTACCCATCTTTCATTTGTATCTTCCATAGGTCGATTCTGCTCCATTGGCTCCGATTGTGTCATTGGTCAAGAGAAACACACACACCCATCCTCCTGGGTAAGTACCCATCCATTTCAGTATGAAGATGGAGGAAATCTGGAGTACCGAGCTGATGAAGCGCTTGCCCAGATAGGTCACGACGTATGGATTGGCGCCGGAGCCACTGTCCTTGCAGGCGTGAAGGTCGGGACCGGAGCCATCATCGCGACCCAGGCTTTGGTGTCGCGTGATGTGCCGCCGTATGCGATCGTGGGCGGGAATCCGGCAAAAGTCATCAAGTATCGACATGCTGAAGACATCATTGCCAGGCTCATGGACAGCGAGTGGTGGGATTTGGATACTGCTACCTTGAGAGAGCTGAATCTGGCAGAACCGGAAAAGTTCCTGAGGTCTATCGAAAGTCGTACCTCACGAGACAAAGTAAATTACAGAGTCGTTTGTCTTTCTCAGAAGGGTGTGAAACCTTTGAAGAGTGACCACTCCTAGTCGAGGGCGATGCGCCGAAAGCCACTGTTATACTTGCAGCAGGATATTTTATTCGACCCGCGGCCCCTTTGATCATCATGCTTGAACCTGAGCGGCGTCATGTGGGACTTTTTGCGCATCCCACATGACCAGGCAAAGTCCGCTTATGAATCAAGCAAAGACAAAGTACTTGCGCACGGTCTCGACCACTTCCCAGGTGCCTTTCATCCCCGGTTCGATCACGAACACATCACCCGCTTTCAGGTGCTTCGGCTCTTCGCCTTCCGGGGTGATGATGCAGTAGCCATCGAGGAAGTGACAGAACTCCCACTTCTCGTAGTTGACCTCGAACTTGCCCGGGGTGCAGATCCAGGTGCCCATGATCTTGCTGCCGTCGGCCGACAGATAGGCGTTGAGGTTGACGGTGTGCGGATCGCCGCCGATGCGCTTCCACTTGGTGGCGTCCACGACCGGCGTCGGGCAGGTTTCGCGCAGGACGGTGATGAAATCGGACATGGCACAACTCCTGGTGACTGGCTGAATGACTCGTCACCATAGGGCCATCGGCCGAGCCGCAGTTGCCTGGGCTCGACGTCCAGCTGTCTGGTCGCGCTATGCCAGGCGGTTGACCTCGACGGTAATGTGCGCCAGTTCTTCGTGTACGCCCAGGGCCTTGCGCACGCTGTCGGCGCTGAGTTCGGCCCGGGCGGCCAGGCCGAGAATGCAGGCGTACTGGTCCTTGCCCACGCGCCACACGTGCAGGTCGGTGATACTGGCCGGCACCGGCAGCTGCGCGACCACCTCGCGGATTTCCTCCACTACCGGCGCGTCCATCTCCGCATCCAGCAGCACTCGCCCGGTATCGCGCAGCAGCCCGCGGGCCCACATCGCCACCAGCAGCGCACCGACCAGGCCCATGACCGGGTCGAGCCAGCCGGCGCCCCAGTACTTGCCGGCCAGCAGGGCGACGATAGCCAGCACCGAAGTCGCGGCGTCGGCCATCACATGCAGGTAGGCCGAGCGCAGGTTCAGGTCGTGGTGATGGTGGCCATGGTCATGATGATGGTCGTGGCCATGGTGGTGATGATCGTGATGGTGATGGTCGTCACGCAGCAGCCAGGCGCAGATCAGGTTGACGGCCAGGCCCACGGCGGCGATGAAGATCGCCTCGTCATAATGGATCGGCCCCGGTGCCAGCAGGCGCTCCACCGACTGGAATGCCATCAGCCCGGCCACGCCCAGCAACAGCAGGGCGCTGGAGTAGCCACCGAGAATCTCGATCTTCCAGGTGCCGAAGGCAAAGCGCCGGTCGCCGGCATAACGCCGCGCGGCGGCATAGGCCAGCAGCGACAGGCCCAGGGCCAGGGCGTGGGAGCTCATGTGCCAGCCGTCGGCCAGCAACGCCATGGAATTGAAGAACCAGCCACCGGTAATTTCCGCCACCATCATCACCGCGGTCAGCCAAACGGCCAGGCGCGTCTTGCGCTCGGCGCCCAGATTGCTGGTATGGAACTGGTGGCTGTGCTGCCAGCGGTCTGAGGTTTGTGTCGCCATGGTTTATCATGCTCCCGGAACGTCGAGAACTATACTATACCCCAGTATACCTAGCATGGTGTGAAACCCAATGGCACATACCCTGAAGAGCAAGAAGCAGCTGCTGACCCGGGTGCGCAAGATCAAAGGCCAGGCCGCCGCCCTGGAGACCGCGCTGGAGCAGGACAAGGACTGCCTGGCGATACTGCAGCAGATCGCCGCCGTCCGCGGTGCGGTGAACGGGCTGATGGCCGAAGTGATGGAAGGGCATATCCGCGAACACCTGGTGGCGGACGGGCTGAGTGCCGAGGAGCGGCAGGACGAGGCGGACAAGGTGGCGACGTTGCTGCGGTCGTACCTCAAGTGAATTAGGTGGGTAGGCACGCCCCAGCAATTTGTGCACCACTGCTGGAGTCCTGGGGCCGCTCTGCGGCCCTTTCGCGACACAAGGCCGCTCCTACAGGGGGCCCTATACCCCCAGGGGGTATGATTACGCCCACCAATACCGCACAAAGTGGAAGAACACCGGCGCGGCAAAGCACACCGAATCCATGCGGTCGAGCATGCCGCCGTGGCCTTCGATCATGTGCCCCCAGTCCTTTACCCCACGGTCGCGTTTGATCGCCGACATCACCAGCCCGCCGAAGAAGCCCATGGCGTTCACCGCCAACGCCATTAGTGCGGCCTGCCAGAAGGTGAACGGGGTGATCCAGCACAGCAGGGCGCCGATCAAGGTGGCCAGTGCCACGCCACCGGCCAGGCCTTCGACGGTCTTGGATGGCGACAGGTTGGGCGCTACCTTGTGCTTGCCGAACAGCTTGCCGCACACGTACTGCAGCACGTCGCTGATCTGCACCACCAGGATCAGCCAGGCAATCAGCAGCAGGTTGCGGCCCTCGTAACCCGGGATGTCCAGGGTCATCAATGCCGGCACCGACGACACGCAGTACACCGCG
The DNA here is from genome assembly GCF_002113245.1 of Pseudomonas sp. B13(2017). Lineage (NCBI taxonomy): Bacteria > Pseudomonadati > Pseudomonadota > Gammaproteobacteria > Pseudomonadales > Pseudomonadaceae > Pseudomonas > Pseudomonas sp. B13(2017). The sequence goes on along the minus strand of NZ_NEJX01000007.1, from coordinate 230,203 downwards.
ATCATCAGCCCCCACTGCACCTTCGAGGCGCGCTCGAGAAAGCGCGTGGTGTCGCCGCCGAAGCTGGCCAGGATCGGCAGCAACAGGAACAGGTACACCGGGATGAAGATGCTGAACAACCCGTACCAATCCATGGCGATCAGCACGTACTGCACCGGCAGCGCCACATAGAACGCCGCCACCAGTGCCGGGTAGTCGCTGCGCCGGGTCGGGGTGAGCGTCATGAACTCGCGCAAGGCATAGAACGATACGCCGTAGAACAGCACGATCACGCCGTACTTGCCGAACAGGAAGGCGATGCCGATCACCAGTACCATCACCCACCAGGCGTTGATGCGGGCGTTGAGGTTGTCGATCACCGCGTGCGGTGCCGGGCCGGCGCGCCATTTGAGCAGGCGGCCGATCACGCTGGCGAGCAGCAGCAGGGCGCCGATGCCGGCAAACAGGGAAAGGGTGTTGTCGTCCATCTCAGGCATCCTTGGGGGCCAGGTTCAGCAGGGCCTGGCTGGCCCGCTCGAGAAAGGCTTGCTTGCTTTCATCCGCCTGCAGGTGCAGCGGCTCGCCAAAGCTCAATGTGCACAACAACGGCAATGGCAAGGCGCGGCCCTTGGGCATCACCCGGTTGAGGTTGGCGATCCATACCGGCACCAGTTCGACTTCGGGGTTGGCTGCTGCCAGGTGGTACAGCCCGCTCCTGAACGGCATCAGCGGCTCGTCGCCGAGATTGCGAGTGCCCTCCGGGAAGAAGATCAGCGAGTCGCCCTGGGCCACGGCTTCGAGGATCGGCTGCAACGGGCTGCCCTGGCCGGCGCTGTGTTGCCGGTTGATCAGCACACCATTGAAGACCTTGCGGATGAGAAAGTCGCGAATGCCCGGCTTGGCCCAGTAGTCGGCGCCGGCTACCGGACGGGTACGCTTGCGCAGCGGTTGTGGCAGCGAGGCCCACAGCAGTACGAAGTCGCCATGGCTGCTGTGGTTGGCGAAATACAGGCGCTGCACCGGCAGCGGCGTGCAGCCCAGCCACAGGGCGCGGGCGCCGGTGATCAGGCGGGCGGCGGAAGTGATGAGGTAGGCGGTCAGGTTGGCGAGCATGGATCGGTAGTCATCCCTTCAAAGGCAGTGTCAGCAGGGTAGCCAAGGCCAGCGATAGCTGCAGGCCCAGGCACACTGCCTGGCGGCGTAACAGGGCCAGCGCGGCCTGGCTGCGGGCAGGCCAGGCGCGGGAGTCGGCGGCCTGCGGTTTGAGATTCAGCTCGAACAAGGCGCGGTCCAGGGCCAAGGTGTCCGCCGCCAGGTCGCGGCTAGCGGCGAGGCGGGCGAACAGTTGGGCATCGATGGCCACACGGATGGCCCAGTACTTGTGCAGCACGCCTAGTACCAGCAGCGCAATGCACAGCAGGCTGGCCATTGGTTGCAACTGTGCACCCAGCAAGGGCGCCAGGCCGTAGGCCAGGGCCAGCAGGGTGAGGCCGTCCGACAGGCGTTCCAGTTGTTTGCCACGGCCCAGCAGGCTGGCCACCACGTACAGCGTCATGGTTGTGTCCCTAGCTGTTGCAAGGCTTGGCGATGTGCGCTGTGCAGGACCACGCCGGGGCGGGCCTTGCGGATCAGCGCCTCGGCCTGGCGAGCATCAGTGCAGCGGCCCGTGAGCACCAGCCAGGCGGCCACGGCGCTGGCACTGCGCGAATAGCCCAGGGCGCAACAGACCAGCACCGGGCCTGGGGAGCGCAGGCGTTCGATGGCGATGGCGGCCTGGTGCAGCAATGGGCTTTCCGGGGCGATCAGGTCCAGGGTAGGAAAACATGCGTAGCCATGCGCTGCCTGACCGGCTGACGCGGATCCTGTGGGAGCGGCCTTGTGTCGCGAAAGGGCTGCGAAGCGGCCCCAGATTTTCAGCTTCGCAGCAGATATTGCTGGGTCCGCTTCGCGGCCCTTTCGCGACACAAGGCCGCTCCCACAAGTGTCCGCGACAGGGCGGCCAACAATGCACGGTAGCTCTGCGCACAAATCGACCACCGCAGCGAACTGCGCGCCACACCCAGGAATCCGCCCAAGGTAGACGCCATCACACACTTCATCCGCCTGCGGGTGCCGCCAGGTCCACAACCGCGAGTTGACCCACGCCCCCACCAAGTACGGCGCCAGTAGCCAGCTGGCTGCATTCGATAAGCGCCCATCGGCGCCTTTCTGAAACCCGCCTGCACCGAGCACGCCATAGTTCAGCGCCACCAAAGCCAGCGACACGGCCGGCCAGCTCAACCACAGCCAGGCGCCGCCCAACGCAACGGCAGGCACTGCGCACAGCAGCCCACCCACTGTATAGAACAACGCCAACCGCCAACGCTTGGCATCCCGCGCAAGGCGCACTTGCTGCCAGGGCAGTTGCCCTTGATGTGGCCACAACCAGACGCAGACGAACCCCGCCAATGCCCCGGTCGGCACGTCGATGAAATGGTGCTGCCAGGTGGTCAGCACCGACACCCCGATCAGTGCCATCCAGCCATGCATCAGCCAACGCCAGGGCTGGCGCTGCACGTGCCGGGCAAACATCGTCCAGATGATCACCAGCAGGGCAATATGCAGTGAAGGCGCCTGGTTGAACGGCTTGTCGAAGCCCATCAGCACATCGAACATCCAGCCGAACACCCCGCCCAGTTCCGGCCGCTCGAAGGTGAAGCGCAGCGGCCAGAGCAGGAAGCAGCTGACGCTGATCAGCTGCGCGGTTAGCAGCGCCAGCGCGTGCCGGTCCATTTCCTGGCGCGTGCGCGGCAGCAGGAAGGACAAGCCGTAGAGCAGGTCGATCGACCAGTACGGGATGATCGTCCACGGCCACAACGGCATGCGGCTTTCCCAGCCGAACACCAGGCTGCCGACATCACTGCGCCCGGCCGTGTGGTTGTTCGCCAGCCCGTAGCTGAGGAAAAACAGCGGCCCCAGCAGCAGAAGCCAGAAAACGCCCCGGCGGATCAGCCCGGGCTCGCGTGATGGGCTCATTCAGCGCACCCGTTGTGCCAGGCTGACGCTGAAAATGCCCCATTCATCGATGCGCTGGGCCAGCTTGCGGAACCCCGCCGCCTCTACCAGCTGGTCCATTTCGGCCTGGCTGCGGCGGCGCATCACCCAGGCCTCGCCGCCGCGGTGGCTGGTGAGGGCGCGGGCGATCATTTCCAGTTGCGGGTGCCACGGCTGGCCGGTGTAGACCAGGTAACCGCCATCTTCCAGCGCATCGGCCAGGCCGGCCAGCGAGTTGCCTACCAACTGGTTGCTGGCGAACAGTTCGTACAGGCCGGAGACCACGGCCAGAGTCGGTGGTTGTTCCAGGGTGGCCAGGCTCTGGCGGTCGAAGGCATCGCCCTGGACGAAGCGGGCGATGTCGGCCAGGCCCTTTTCGGCAATCAGTGCGTTGCCTTGCTGCACGTTCAGTTCGCTGTAGTCGCGCAGCAGGATCGAGTCCGGCAGTTGTTCGTGCTCCTGCAGGGCCTCGAGGATGTAGCGACCATGGCCGGCGGCGATATCGACGATGTGCACCGGCCGCTGCTGTTCGCGCAGGCGGGCGATGGCCAGGCGCAGCAGTTCCTCTACGTGCAGCTTGCGCTGGCGGATGCCGCGCCAGCCGATGGCGTCGAGGTAGTTCTGGTCGACCAGGCGGCCAAGTTTGCCTTTGCCGGTCGGCTGGTTGCGGTACACGTAGTCCAGGGTACTGCCCGAATCGAAACCGGTATCGAAACCCAGCTTCACACCTTCGGACAGCCCCTTGCCCAGGCGCAGCCCGGCACGGGTGGCACGCCAGTAAAGGTCGCGGGGCGAGTTGCGCGGCAGCGGTGCGGCCAGGCTTTCAGCCTCGGCGCAGCTGGCGCCGGTCTCGTCGGCATCGAGCAGTGACGGCAGGGCGGCGGGGCTGGCGAAGCAATGTTCGACGAACCGCTCGATACGGCGCAGGGCATGGGCACGATCACGCTCGCCAAGGGTGTCGTGGAAGAAGCCTGGCAGGATGTGCATTTCCTTGCGCGCACTGCCCAGGCGTTCGAAGAAGCGTTCCTGCGGCTGGCGTTCGACCACGAAGTCGGCACCGGACACCAGCAGCTGGGTCGGTAGCTGGATGGCCTGGGCATCCGCCACCACCCGGTCGGCGGCTTCGTACAGGCCCAGCAACATGGTTACCGAAATCGGCCGGCTGATCAGCGGGTCGGCCACATACGACATGACCCGTTCGGGGTCGTGGGTGAGCAGGCGAGGCTTGACGTAGCTGTTGACGAAGAAGTTGCCGCGCAGGGCCTTCAGCAGTTTCAGGCCGGGGCGGGCGAACGGCACGTACAGCTTTACCTTGAACGCTGGCGAGGCCAGCACCAGGCAGCGCACCTTCGGCGCGTAGTCGTGGGCCCAGGTGGCGACCAGCACGGCCCCGACGCTCTGCGCCAGCACCACCAGGTCCTGTTCGGCAATGCCATGGCGGGCCTGGATGTGCTCGATGAAGGTCTGCACGTCGCGCACGCTGGTGGCGAACCCCGGGCTGTCGCCGCGCGCGCCCGGCGACTGGCCGTGGCCACGGGCATCCCAGGCGAAGAAATCGTAGCCCGGCATGTCTAGCTCATCGGCCAGGTGGGCCATGCGCCCGCCGTGTTCGTGGCCGCGGTGGAACATCACCACGGCCCGGCGTGGTTGGTGTTGGTTACGGGTGGCAGGCCAGTGACGGTAGTGCAGCTCGACGCCGTCATGGGTGGAGAAGTGTAGCGCTTGCGCTTGGCGCATGGTCGACATCCTTTTACGACGGCAGTGGGCTCAGCGGGTTTCGGCCAGCCCCTGGCGAACCCGGTTGTAGAGGGTATAGAGCGAGAGTGCGAGGATGACCAGCAACAGGCCGTTGATCCAGGCGCCGTTCAGCACGCCGAAGGCGACACCGGTACCCAGCACGCCGAAGGCGAACGCCCGGTCGCTCTTGCCCATGGGGCCGTCGTAGCGCCGTGAGGCGCCGGCCAGCGGGCCCATGACACCGGCGTATTCGCTGAAGGTGGCGCTGAGCACCACGAGTACGACCAAGGTTGGCGATACACCGGCCAGCAGGGCGAAGGGCAGGTACAGCGCGGCATCGGCGATCACGTCGCACAGTTCGTTGAGGTAGGCGCCGAGGGTGGATTGCTGGCCGAACTCCCGGGCGAGCATGCCGTCGACGGCGTTCAGTGCCATGCGCAGCAGCATCCAGACTGGAATCAGGATGAACAGCCAGGTGAGATGGGGCAGGGCAGCCAGCAGCAGGCCCAGCAGGATTGACAGCAGGGCGGCGGCGACGGTGACCTGGTTGGCGGTGACACCGCGGTCGTAGAGGCGCTGGACAGCAGGGCGGAGCATGGCCTGGAAGCGCGGTTTGAGCTGGTAGATCGATGCCACTGGAAAGTCCTTTTCGGTGGGTCGTTACGGCGCCATTGTGTGTGAGCCTTCTTCGCGGGTAAACCCGCTCCCACAGGTATAGTGTCCATCCGAGAGATACCACATATCCTGTGGGAGCGGGTTCACCCGCGAACACGGGCGAAGCCCGTGCCATCAATCGCGGTGCCTGCTTCGCGGGCTCGCCCGCTCCCACAGGTATAGCGTCCATCCGAGAGATACCACATATCCTGTGGGAGCGGGCCCGCCCGCGAACACGGGCGAAGCCCGTGCCATCCACTCCGTCAGCGGGTGAGGGTGGTTACCAACCCTGCGGCATACCCCGGCAATGCCGCAAAATCGCGTGCACACACCAGCAACCGGCGATTGGCCCATGGTTCCGTCAGCGCCACCCAGTGCAACGGCAACACCCCTTGCCAACGTTTCACCGCAGCCAGCGGCACCACCCCCACCCCGGCCCCGCCCGCAACCATGCGGATCACGCCATCGAACCCCTCGGCACGCACTCGAACCTGCATGCGCCGCCCCTCGCGCAGTGCCTGCTCTTCCAGGTACAACGCCAGTGCACTGCCAGCCCCCAGGCCGACATAGCCATGGGCCAGGCTATCGATGAAGCTCGGCGCGACCTCGTTGGCCAGCGGATGGCGCTGCGGCGTTACCAGCACCAGCGGATCTTCGCGAAACGGCCGGGTCTGCAGGTGCGCGCTGGGTGCGGCGGTCGAAACGATGCCCAGGTCTGCCATGCCTTGGGTAATCGATTGCACGATGCGCAGGCTCGGCAACTCCTGCACATCCACGCTGACTCCAGGGTTTTCAGCCAGGTAGCCGGCCAGCAGCTCCGGCAGGTACTCCGTGAGTGCCGCCGTGTTGCACAGCAGGCGCACCTGGCCCTGCTGCCCTTGCGCGTACTGGCCCAGGTCGAACTGCAGGCGCTCGACCTGCTGCGATATCAGCCGGGCATGCTGCAGCAGTGCCTGGCCGGCCGGAGTTGCTTGTACACCACGGCGGTTGCGTTCCAGCAAAGGGATGCCCAGCGATGCCTCCATGGCGCGGATCCGCGCACTGGCTGCTGCCAGCGACAGATGGCTGCGGCTGGCACCGGCGGTGATGTTGCCGCACTCCAGGGTGTGCTGGAACAGCCTGAGGTCGATCAGGTCGAAATGCATGTGGCTCTGTCCTGGCAAGAGTCTGGCTGAGTATATGGCAGATTTTCACCCCGGCCGGCGCACACCATCATCGGCCCATGAATACCTTGCTCGCTTTCTACCAGAACATTGGCCCAGCGCTGTCGCTGCTGGTGGTACTGACCTTCCTGCTGGCCGGCGCGGTGAAGGGCGTGATCGGCCTCGGCCTGCCAACGATCGCCATGGGCCTGCTGGGCCTGGCTATGTCACCGGCGCAGGCTGCGGCATTGCTGATCGTGCCGTCGACCCTCACCAACCTGTGGCAGCTGGCCAGCGGTGGGCACCTGCGGGGCTTGTTGGCGCGCCTGTGGCCAATGCTGGCGATGATCTTCGTCGGTACCTTGCTGGGCAGTGCCTGGCTGGGGATCAACAGCGGCCCTTGGGCCGCACATGCACTGGGCGCGGCCTTGATGGTGTATGCGCTGTACGGGCTGGTCGGCCCGGGCCTGCGCCTGGCGCCCGGGCGGGAGCGTTGGTCGGGGCCGCTTTGCGGGCTGGTTACGGGCGTGGTCACGGCGGCGACCGGGGTATTCGTGATACCGGCGGTGCCCTACCTGCAGAGCTTGGGTTTGAGCCGGGAACAGATGATCCAGGCCCTGGGCCTGTCATTCACGGTTTCGACCCTGGCCTTGGCCGTTGGCCTGGCCGGGCAGGATGCCCTGGGTGGCCAGGCACTGGGTGCTTCGCTGCTGATGCTGGCGCCGGCCTTGCTCGGCATGCTGGCCGGCCAGTGGCTGCGTCAGCGCATCAGCGCGCAGTTGTTCAAACGCTGCTTCTTCATCGGCCTGGCCGCACTCGGCGGCCATTTGCTGATCAGCGGTTAGCGCTTGATGCGCTGAGCATGTCGATCATCTGGATGTCGAAATCGCGTTCCAGGTAGTCCATGCGCTTTTCGAAGAACGCGGTCATGTGCGGCAGGGCCGAATGCACATCCAGCGCGGCCTTGTCGGCCCAGACCTCGAAGAACACGAACAGGCTCGGGTCCTGCTTGTCGCGCAGCATGTGGTACTCGATGCAGCCCGGCTCCTGGCGGCTTGGCTCGACGTAGGCGCGGAACAGGGTTTCGAACGCTTCAGCCATTTCCGGGCGGGTCTTGGCTTTGAGGATGAAGGCGTACTGCTCACTCATGGGTCGCTACTCGTTGATGGGAGGTGATGCGATTCTAAGGCAATAATGTATTGTTCATTCGTGACTTCAGATCAATTGTATTTTGCCTATGCATTACTGTATCCCGCGCCTGCGAGCCCCTAACCTGCCGGCCTGACTTTTCCGCGAGGCCCCCATGAAGAAGATCCTTTTGCTCAACGGTGGTAAACAATTCGCTCACTCCGACGGTCGCCTCAACGCGACCTTGCACGAAGCGGCCATCGCTCATCTGGACCGGGCCGGTTTCGATGTGCGCCAGACCTTCATCGACGGTGGCTACGACGCCCAGGAAGAGGTGGAGAAGTTCCTCTGGGCCGATGTGGTGATCTACCAGATGCCCGGTTGGTGGATGGGCGCGCCATGGACCGTTAAAAAGTACATCGACGAGGTGTTCACCGCCGGCCACGGTAGCTTGTATGCCAACGACGGCCGTACCCGTGCGGACCACTCGCAGAAGTACGGCAGTGGTGGCCTGGTGCACGGCAAGCAGTACATGCTTTCGCTGACCTGGAATGCACCACAGCAGGCATTCGACGACCCGAGCGATTTCTTCGAGGGCAAGGGGGTGGACGCGGTGTACTTCCCGTTCCACAAGGCCAACCAGTTCCTCGGCATGACCGGGCTGCCGACTTTCCTGGCAGTGGATGTGATGAAGCGGCCGGATGTGCCGGCTGCTTTGGCGGCCTATGAGGCGCATCTGGACAAGGTGTTCGGCAAGGCACAGTAAGGTTTTCTCTGTGCCGGCCTCTTCGCGGGCAAGCCCGCGAAGAGGCCCGTACAGGCACCGCTGGACTTGGCCTCGACAAGCGGCTATCTAATCCCTGCAGAGACCAACCACAGGCGCAGATGTGAAAACCCGATCCGAAGAACTCCAGGTATTCGTCACCGTCATCGACTGCGGCTCGATTTCCGCTGCTGCCGAGCAGATGGGCCAGACTCCGTCCGCCGTCAGCCGTACCCTGTCGCGCCTTGAGGGCAAGCTGGGTACCACGCTGGTCAACCGCACCACTCGGCGCATGGACCTGACCGAGGAGGGCCGCTTCTTCCTCGAACGCGCGCGGTTGATCCTGGAGCAGATGGACGAGATGGAAGAGCGCCTGTCGATGAACCGCCAGACCCCCACCGGGCGCCTGCGCATCAACGCCGCCGCGCCGTTCATGCTGCATGCCATCCTGCCGTGGATCGGCGAGTTCCGCCGCCAATACCCTGGCATCGAACTGGAACTCAATACCGACGACCTGATCATCGACCTGCTGGAGCAAAGCACCGATGTGGCGATCCGCATCGGTGAACTGGCCGACTCCAGCCTGCACGCACGCAGCCTGGGTTGCAGCCCGGTACAGGTGCTGGCCAGCCCGGCCTACCTCGAGCAGCACGGCACGCCGCAGCGGGTCGAGGACCTGGCCAACCACTGCCTGCTTGGCTTCAGCCAGCCCGAATCGCTCAACCACTGGCCACTGCGCCATGCCCAGGGTGACCGCTGGAGCATCCGCCCGGCGCTGATCGCCTCCAGCGGCGAGACCCTGCGCCAACTGGCGCTGGCCGGCGAGGGCATCGTCAGCCTGTCGCACTTCATGACCCACGAGGACATCCGCACCGGGCGCCTGCAAGTGCTGCTGAGCGAAGCCAGCAACGGCTACCGTCAGCCGATCCATGCGGTGTACTACCGCAACACCCAGCTGGCGCTGCGTATCCAGTGCTTCCTCGATTTCATCCAGCGCAAGTTGGCGATGTACGCCAGCTGAGTTGCCTGAACGCGACAGGTCCTGTCCACGGGCGGCGAAACTTCCTGCGGTTGATTGCACAGTCGAAGCGCTTCGGCCTTACTGACTGCTCAACAAAAACAACACCAAGGAAGTGTCATGCGTATTGCTCCGTTCCAGTACCTGGCTCTCGCAGCCGCGATCCTGAGCTGTTCCTCGGTCCATGCCGCCAATCTTGAGGGCGGCGCAGTGGCCGCGCCCGATCAATATGGTGCACAGGTGGCCGCCGACATCCTCAAGAAAGGCGGCAACGCGGTGGATGCGGCAGTGGCCACGGCTTTCACCCTGGCGGTGACTTATCCCGAGGCTGGCAACATCGGCGGTGGCGGGTTCATGACCCTGTTCGTCGACGGCAAACCCTACTTCCTCGACTACCGCGAAGTCGCGCCCCAGGCCGCCACGCGCAACATGTACCTGGACGAAAAGGGTGAGGTCATCGAGAACCTGAGCCTGGTCGGGGCACGCGCTGCTGGCGTACCGGGCACGGTGATGGGGTTGTGGGAGGCGCACCAGAAGTTCGGCAAGCTGCCCTGGAGCGAGCTGCTGACCCCGGCCATCGGCTATGCGAAAAACGGCTTTAAGGTGGCCGCAAAGCAGTACCAGTACCGTAACGATGCCCAGGGCATGTTCAAGACCGCGACCAATTTCAACGACTACTTCGGCAACATGAAGGTCGGCGAGCTGTTCAAGCAACCGGAAATGGCCCAGACCTTGGAACGCATCGCCGACAAGGGTGTGAGCGAGTTCTACCAGGGCAAGACCGCCGACCTGCTGGTGGCGCAGATGCAGGCCGACAAGGGCCTGATCACCAAACAGGACCTCAAGGACTACAAGGCCGTATGGCGTGAGCCGATGGCCGTGAGCTGGCGTGGCAACGTGGTGTATACCGCGCCACCGCCAAGCTCCGGTGGCGTCGCCCTGGCCCAGCTGCTGGGCATCAAGGAAAACCGCGCGGCGGACTTCAAGGGTGTGGCGCACAACTCGGCGCAGTACATACACCTGTTGGCCGAGATCGAGAAGCGCGTGTTCGCCGACCGCGCCGACTACCTTGGCGACCCGGCCTTCACCAAAGTGCCGGTGGATCAGCTGGTGGCCAAGGACTACCTGGCCAAGCGCGCCGCGCAGGTCAACCCGAAGGCCATTTCCGACACCGACAAGGTCAAGCCGGGCCTGGAACCGCACCAGACCACGCACTTCTCGATCGTCGACAAGCAGGGCAATGCGGTCAGCAACACCTACACCCTCAACCTCGATTACGGCAGTGGTGTGGTGGTGAAAGGCGCCGGCTTCCTGCTCAACGACGAGATGGACGATTTCAGCGCCAAGCCGGGGGCGGCGAACGCCTTTGGTGTGGTTGGTGGCGATGCCAATGCCATCGCCCCGGGCAAGCGCATGCTGTCGTCCATGAGCCCCAGCCTGATGACCCGTGATGGCAAGGTCGAGCTGGTCATCGGTACCCCGGGTGGGTCGCGGATCTTCACCTCGATCTTCCAGGTGATGAACAACCTGTACGACTACGACATGCCGCTGGACAAGGCGGTGGCGGCGCAGCGCGTGCACCATCAGTTGCTGCCCAAGGACACCATCTACTTCGACAGCTATGCACCGCTTACCGGGCCGGTGGCTGATGAACTGAAGAAGATGGGCTATGTGCTGGAGGACCAGGGCTGGGAGATGGGGGATATCCAGGCGATCCGGGTTGATGGGACGAAGCTGGAGACCGCTTCGGATCCGCGTGGGCGTGGGGTAGGGATGGTCATCAAGTAAGCGGTCGTCAGTGCCGGCCCTATCGCCGGCAAGCCAGCTCCCACAGGTACGGCGCAGCCCCGAGGCCTGTGCTATCCCTGTGGGAGCCTGGCTTGCCGGCGATGGGCCGCAAAGCGGCCCCAGGGTCTTCAGGTCAGACGCGGAACTGGCTGACCAACGTCTGCAACTGCCCACCCAACCGCGCCAACTCCACGCTGGACGCCGCCGTCTCGTCACTGGCAGCCGCCGTCTGCTCCGACACATCGCGCACATTCAGGATGCTGCGGCTGATCTCCTCCGCCACCGCACTCTGCTGCTCCGCCGCCGCGGCAATCTGCTGGTTCATCGACTGGATGCTCGACACGGTGCTGGTGATGCTCTCCAGCGAAGCCCCGGCCTTGCGCGCCAGCTCGACGCTGCTGTCGGTCAGGGTGCGGCTGCCGTGCATGGCCGTAGCCACTTGCTGGGTCCCATGCTGCAGGCTGGCGATCAGTTCTTCGATCTCTTCGGTGGATTTCTGTGTGCGCTGGGCCAGGCCGCGCACTTCATCGGCGACCACGGCAAAACCACGCCCGGCCTCGCCGGCACGCGCCGCCTCGATCGCTGCGTTCAGCGCCAGCAGGTTGGTCTGTTCGGCCACCGACTTGATCACGTCCATCACGCTGCCGATCTTCTGGCTTTCCTGCTGCAGCAGGTTCATGGCTTCGGTGGAGCGGTGCATGTCCTCGGCCAGGCGCTCGATCTGACCAATTGCTTCGCCCACCACGCGGTCGCCGGCACGGGCTTCGTCATCGGCACCGGTGGCGGCATGCGAGGCCTGTTCGGCATTGCGCGCCACTTCCTGAACGGTAGCGGCCATTTCGTGCATGGCGGTGGCCACCTGGTCGGTCTCGACCTTCTGGCTGTTGGCGCCGGCGCTGGTCTGCTCGGTCACCGCCGACAGTTCCTCGGCAGCGCTGGCGATCTGAGTGACGCCGTCGCGGATGCCGCTGATCAGCTCGCGCAAGGTGGTGCCCATGCGGGCGATGCCTTGTTGCAGCACGCCCAGTTCGTCGCGGCGGGTGACGCGCAGATGCTGGCTGAGGTCGCCGCTGGCGATCTTTTCCACTGCCACCATGGTGTCGCGCAGCGGGCGGGTGATCTGCCGGGTGATCAGCACTGCCGCCAGCACGCCGACCAGCAGCGCCAGCAGCGTGGCGATGGCCTGCAAGCTGCGAGCCTGGCTGCTCTCGATGTCGCGGCGCTGCAGCTGGATCTGGTACAGCGCGTCGCTGCGCTTGACGATGTCGGCACCCTGCACGGTCATTTCGGCGCGCGCAGTGGTGATGTTGGCGACCGCATCGCGGAACTGGCGCACGGCGTCACGGTAGGCCAGCACCGAGCCTTCGAACTGTTGCAGGCGTGTGTCTTCGGCCGGCAGCTGGCGCTTGAGGTTGTCGATTTCGGCCAGGGCGGCGTCCAGCTGGCGCAGGGCGGCCTGCTCGTTGGCGGCGCTGTTTTCGGCAATGTAGCCGCGTACGTCGATGCGCACCTGCAACAGTTGCTGGCGGGCCTTGCTGATCAACTGGTACTGGGCCAGGCGCACGCTGTCGGCTTCGGGGCGCGCCATGACTTCCTGGCTGAGGGCGTCCATGGCCTGGTCGGCACGGCTGGCCGAGCCGTCCATGGCCGTGCGCGCGGTGCGGGTGGCGTCGTAGCCCTGGCGCATCTTGTTCAGCGACACCTTGTAGGCGCTGATGGTCTCGCCCAGTTCACCCAGCAGCTTGATGTTTTCCGGGCTCTTGAAGGTGCTGGCCAGGTAGGCCTGCTGCTTGCTGAAGGCGTCCAGCTTGGTCTGGGTGTTGGCGGCGGCGGCATCGTCGCCGTTGGCGATCATGTACTGCAGGCGGGCAATGCGCAGGTCGGTCAGGTCCTTGTTGAGCTGGCCGATATCGCCCATCCAGTTGCTGCGGTCGATCAGGCTGCCCAGGCTGGTCCAGCCGGTCAGGGCCAGCAGGCCGGTGAGGATCAGTACCAGGCCGAAGCCCAGGCCGAGTTTGAGGTTGACGCTGATGTTGGCGAACCAGCTGTTCATGCACGCTCTCCAGAAGTTGTTTTCGCTCGCTTGATCTTCGATCGCCAGGCGTTGTTGTTCTGGATGCCCGCTGATTCGTGCAGGGGTTATCGGCAGTGATGGAGGAAGCTGAAACGCTTTTTCAGCAGAATTGTAACTGGCTTGATTGGGGCTGCTCTGCAGCCCTTCGCGGGCATGCCCGCTCCCACAGGGATAGCGCCAACTTCAAGGGCAGCGATTTACCTGTGGGAGCGGGCGTGTCGGGGCGCCGAACCGCCGCGAAGGGCCGCAAAGCGGCCCCATGAAGCCTCAGAGGTTGCGCGCGCTGAAGGTATCGCAGCGGTTCACTTCGCCCTCGGCAAACCCGGCCTTGAACCAGCGCACCCGCTGCGCCGAGGTGCCGTGGGTGAACGAGTCTGGTACCACGCGCCCGCGGCCTTGCTGCTGCAGGCGGTCATCGCCAATGGCATTGGCCGCGTTCAGCGCCTCTTCGACGTCGCCCGGTTCCAGCCAGTTCAGGCGCTTCTGCGCCTGGTAGGCCCATACACCAGCCAGGCAGTCGGCCTGCAGTTCCTGGCGCACCAGCAGGCCATTGTCGCCTTCCATGCGCTGGCCACTGCGGCGCGCGGCATCGACCTTGGCCGACACGCCCAGCAGGGTCTGTACGTGATGGCCGATTTCGTGGGCGATCACGTAGGCCTGGGCAAAGTCGCCGGCTGCGGCGAAGCGGGTTTCCATTTCGCGGAAGAACGACATGTCCAGGTAGACCCGCTGGTCTGCCGGGCAGTAGAACGGCCCCACCGCCGCCGAGGCAAAGCCACAGGCCGAATTGACCTGGCCGCTGAACAGCACCAGCTTGGGGTCGCGGTACTGCTTGCCGCCCTCGGCGAACAGGGCTTTCCAGGTGTCTTCGGTATCGCCCAGGATCGAGGCGACGAACTCGGCCTGCTGGTCGTTGGCCGGTGGGGCCTTGCCGCCCGCGCTGCTGGGCGCCTGCTGTTGTTGCTGCTCCATCTGGCCGGCGAGCTGGCCAAGAATCTGCAACGGGTCCTGGCCGGTGAGCCAGCCGATGCCGACAATCAGCAGCACCGCACCAAGCCCCAGCCCCTTGCCGCCGCCGAAACGCATGCCGCCGCCACCACCTTCGCCTCGGGCATCGACCACATTGTCGCTGCGTCGGCCTTTTCGCCAATCCATGAATGCTCTCCGGAGCGTGAAACAAGAAGACAAAGATTAGTCCACGACGGCGGCGAGTGTCAGGCCAAGGTGCTTATGCATAACCAAATGGTTATGTTTGATGTGGCTGATTTCAATATTCATTGCACCCTACCTGCCTGAAACTGCATGTGGGAGCGGGCTTGCCCGCGACAGGGTTTCAAAGCCCCCCCGCGCATTTCCATAATTCCAAGAGAGGAAACCGGCATGCCCGCCCAGGACAACAGCCGCTTCGTGATCCGTGATCGCAACTGGCACCCGAAAGCCCTTACGCCTGACTACAAGACGTCCATTGCCCGCTCGCCGCGCCAGGCGCTGGTCAGCATCCCGCAGTCGATCAGCGAAACCACCGGCCCGGACTTTTCCCACCTGGGCTTCGGCGCCCATGACCATGACCTGCTGCTGAACTTCAACAACGGCGGCTTGCCGATCGGCGAGCGCATCATCGTCGCCGGCCGTGTCGTCGACCAGTACGGCAAGCCTGTGCCAAATACCCTGGTGGAAATGTGGCAGGCCAATGCCGGCGGCCGCTACCGTCACAAGAACGACCGCTACCTGGCGCCGCTGGACCCGAACTTCGGTGGCGTCGGCCGTTGCCTGACCGACCGTGATGGCTACTACAGCTTCCGCACCATCAAGCCGGGCCCGTACCCATGGCGCAACGGCCCGAACGACTGGCGCCCGGCGCACATCCACTTCGCCATCAGCGGCCCGTCGATCGCCACCAAGCTGATCACCCAGCTGTACTTCGAGGGTGACCCGCTGATCCCGATGTGCCCGATCGTCAAGTCGATCGCCAACCCGCAAGCCGTGCAGCAGTTGATCGCCAAGCTCGACATGAGCAACGCCAACCCGATGGACTGCCTGGCCTACCGCTTCGACATCGTGCTGCGCGGCCAGCGCAAGACCCACTTCGAAAACTGCTGAGGACCCCGCCATGCCAATCGAACTGCTGCCGGAAACCCCTTCGCAGACCGCCGGCCCCTACGTGCACATCGGCCTGGCCCTGGAAGCGGCCGGCAACCCGACCCGCGACCAGGAAATCTGGAACCGCCTGGCCAAGCCGGACGCGCCGGGCGAGCACATCCTGCTGATCGGCCAGGTGTATGACGGTAACGGCCACCTGGTGCGCGATTCGTTCCTGGAAGTGTGGCAAGCCGATGCCAACGGCGAGTACCAGGATGCCTACAACCTGGAAAACGCCTTCAACAGCTTTGGCCGCACCGCCACCACCTTCGATGCCGGTGAGTGGACCCTGCACACGGTCAAGCCGGGTGTGGTGAACAACGCTGCGGGCGTGCCGATGGCGCCGCACATCAACATCAGCCTGTTTGCCCGGGGGATCAACATCCACCTGCACACGCGGCTGTATTTCGATGACGAGGCCGAGGCCAATGCCAAGTGCCCGGTGCTCAACCTGATCGAGCAGCCGCAGCGGCGCGAGACCCTGGTGGCCAAGCGTTGCGAGGTGGACGGGAAGACGGCGTATCGCTTCGATATCCGTATTCAGGGGGAAGGGGAGACGGTGTTCTTCGACTTCTGAGTGAAGCCTGGGGCCGCTTTGCGGCCCATCGCCGGCAAGCCAGCTCCCACACCGACCGCGCGGCCCTCAAGGCCTGTGCAGCACCTGTGGGAGCTGGCTTGCCGGCGATGGGCTGCAAAGCAGCCCCGGCGATCTGAAGGTCAGCGCCGAACCAGCAAAACCCCACTCTCCATATGGTGGGTATACGGGAACTGGTCAAATAACGCACACCGCTCGATGCGGTGGGTGTCCTGCAACTGGGCAATGTTCGCCGCCAGCGTTTCCGGGTTGCACGAGATGTACAGGATCCGCTCGAAACGCCGGGTCAGCTCGCAGGTATCCGGGTCCATCCCCGCCCGTGGCGGGTCGACGAACACCGTACCGAACGCGTAGCTCTTCAGGTCGATGCCTTCCAGACGGCGGAACGGCCGCACCTCATTCAGCGCCTGGGTCAGCTCTTCTGCCGACAGGCGCACCAGCCGCACGTTATCCACAGCGTTCTCGTCGAGGTTGCTCAGCGCGGCATTGACCGAGGTCTTGCTGATTTCCGTGGCCAGCACCTGGCGCACGCGGGTGGCCAGCGGCAGGGTGAAGTTGCCGTTGCCGCAGTACAGCTCCAGCAGGTCGTCATCGCGCTCGCCGATGGCCTCGAAGGCCCAGCTCAGCATCTTCTGGTTCACCGCGCCGTTGGGCTGGGTGAACGCGCCTTCCGGCTGGCGGTAGCTGAACACACGGCCAGCGACGTCGAGTTTTTCCACCGCGTAGTCACGGCCGATGACCAGGCGCTTGCCCTTGGAGCGGCCGATGATGCTCACGCCCAGCTCTTCGGCCAGCTGCCGTGCGGCCGTTTCCCAGGCCTCGTCCAACGGGCGGTGGTAGCACAGGGTGACCATGGCATCGCCGGCCAGGGTGGTGAGGAACTCCACCTGGAACAGGCGGTTGCCCAGTTCCTCGCTGGCCTGCCAGGCCGCCTTCAGGCGCGGCATCAGTGCATTGATGCGCTGGCTGGCGATGGGGAAGTCGTCGATCAGGATCGCCTTGTGCTTCTCGCCCGGGGCGAACATGGCGTAGTGGCGCTGGCCATCCTCGCGCCACAGGCGGAATTCGGCGCGCAGGCGGTAATGCTCGCGCGGCGAGTCGAAAACAGCCGGCTCCGGCGCGCCGAACGGCGCCAGCAGCTCGCGCAGCCGGGCCACCTTGGCGTCCAGCTGGGTGGTGTAGGAGGAGGGGTCGAAAGCAGCACTCATGCGTTGAACCAGCCCAGCTTGATGACGAACAGGATGGAAAGGATCACCAGGGCCGGGTTCAGGTCGCGGTGGCGGCCGGAGATCAGCTTGACGGCGGTCCAGGAAATGAAGCCGAAGGCGATGCCGTTGGCGATCGAGTAGGTCAGCGGCATGGCCAGGGCGGTCACTACCACCGGTGCGGCTTCGGTGACGTCGTCCCAGTTTATTTCTGCCAGGCCCGAGGCCATCAGCACCGCGACGAACAGCAGCGCCGGGGCGGTGGCGAAGGCCGGCACGCTACCGGCCAGCGGGGCGAAGAATAGCGCCAGCAGGAACAGCACGGCGACCACGATGGCGGTCAGGCCGGTGCGGCCACCGGCGCTCACGCCGGCGGCGGATTCGATGTAGCTGGTGGTGGTCGAGGTGCCCAGCAGGGAGCCGGCCATGGCTGCGGTACTGTCGGCGATCAGGGCACGGCCCATCTTCGGCATGTGGCCGTCCTTGCCCATCAGCCCGGCGCGCTTGGCCACGCCGATCAGGGTGCCGGAGTTGTCGAACAGGTCGACGAACAGGAAGGCGAAGATCACGCTGACCAGGCCCACGTCCAGCGCGCCGGCGATGTCCAGCTGCAGGAAGGTCGGGGCCAGCGATGGCGGCATCGAGACCACGCCGCCGAAGGGCGTCACGCCCATCAGGATCGAGGCGATGGTTACGGCGAGAATGCCGATCAGCACGGCGCCGCGCACTTTCAGCGACTCGAGGCCGACGATCAGGAAGAAGCCCAGGGTGGCGAGGATCGGTGCCGGCTGCTTGAGGTCGCCCAGGCCCACCAGGGTGGCTGGGTTATCGACGACGATGCCTGCGTTATGCAGGGCGATCAATGCCAGGAACAGGCCGATACCCGCGGCAATGGCCGAACGCAGCGGCAGCGGGATGCTGTTCACGATCCATTCGCGGATGCGGAAGATCGACAGCAGGAAGAACATCACCGCCGACAGGAACACCGCACCCAGTGCCACCTGCCAGGTGTGGCCCATGTGCAGGACCACGGTGTAGGTGAAGAACGCGTTCAGGCCCATGCCCGGCGCCAGGGCGATCGGGTAGTTGGCGATCAGGCCCATGGTCACCGAGCCGATGGCTGCGGCCAGGCAGGTGGCGACGAAGATCGCGCCCTTGTCCATGCCGGTCTCGCCGAGGATGCTCGGGTTGACGAACAGGATGTAGGCCATGGCCAGGAAGGTGGTGACGCCCGCGAGAATCTCGGTGCGCACATTGGTGTTGTGTGCTTTTAGTTGAAACAGCCTTTCCAGCATGCCCGCTCCCCAAGGCGCCCCCGGCGCCATGAATGTATCGACCCCATCAGCAAAGCACAGACCGTACCGGTTGCCGTGGTTTTGTGTGGGGCGGAAAAAAGCCGCGCATCATACCAGCATGCTTGGCGGGGGCCTATGGCCGTTGGGGAATGGGTTCTCTATAGCCTGTACCGGCCCTTTCGCGGGCTTGCCCGCTCCCACAAGGACCGCGCCGCCCTCAGGCCCTGTGGTGTCCCTGTGGGAGCGGGCAAGCCCGCGAAAGGGCCGGCACAGGCGAGCGATCAACCGTTATGCAACCGGTCCCGCTTGGCCAGTGTCGGGAACAGCTTTATCCACACCCCGGTCACCACCAAAGTGCCCACCCCACCCAGCACCACCGCCGGCACTGTGCCAAACCAGTGCGCGGTCACCCCCGATTCGAACTCGCCGAGCTGGTTCGAAGCACCAATGAACAAGCCGTTCACCGCGCTCACCCGCCCGCGCATTTCATCCGGCGTCTCCAGCTGCACGAAGGCGCCGCGGATGACCATGCTGATCATGTCCGCCGCACCCAGCACCACCAGCACTGCCAGCGAGAACCAGAACGAGGTCGACAGGCCGAAGGCGATGGTCGCCACGCCGAACACGCCCACTGCCGTGAACATGGTCCGCCCCACGTTGCGCTCGAACGGGAAGCGCGCCAGCCACAGCGACATCAGCAATGCCCCCACCGCTGGCGCCGAGCGCAGCAGGCCGAGGCCCAGCGGGCCGGTCAGCAGGATGTCCTTGGCGAACACCGGCAGCAGCGCGGTGGCCCCGCCCAGCAGTACGGCGAACAGGTCCAGCGAGATGGCGCCGAGGATGTCCGGCCGGCTGCGAATGAAGCGGATGCCGGCCAGCAGCGATTCGATGCTGGCGCGCCCGCGCTGGGCCACCTGGCCGCGTGCCTGCAGGCTCAGGGTCAGCACGCAGGCGATGGCGTACAGGGCCACGGTGGGGCCGTATACCCAGATGCTGCCGAAGGCATACAGGAAGCCGCCCACCGCCGGCGCCACAATGGTTGCCGACTGGGTGGCCGAGGCCGAAGCCGCCACCGCACGTGGGAACAGCCCGGCCGGTACCACGTTGGGCAGCAGCGCCTGGGTCGCCGGCATTTCGAACGAACGCGTGGCACCGAGCAGGAAGGCGAGGGCGAAGATCAGCTCGCGGGTGACGTTGTCGGTGGCACTGCCCAGCGCCAGTGCCAGGGCTATCAGCCCCTGCAGGCTCTGGCACAGCGCAGCGACCTTGCGCCGGTCATAGCGGTCGGCAACATGCCCGGTGTGCAGCATGAACAGCACCCGCGGGGCGAACTCGACCAGGCCGACCAGGCCCAGGTCCAGCACATTGCCGGTCAATTGGTAGAGGTGCCAGCCAATGGCCACGGTGAGCATCTGGAAGCCGCTGGCGGTGAACACGCGGGCCAGCCAGAAGGCCAGGAACGGGCGGTGGTGACGCAAGAACTGCGGTGCGGAATCGGACATCGGAAACCAGGGGCCTCGGCGCAGTAGAGGGGTTCGCAGCGTATCATCTGTTTGTAACAAACGGTTACTGTTTGCCGGAGTCGGCACTTTTTCACGTGTCATGAAAGGGGGTGGGGCAACCGGTCACGCGGCAATCAACCACACGGCCCGGCGGGCCATTCAGGACTATGCTTCCTAGCAATCGTTGATCTGGGTCAATCGTTCCAGATGTAACGATCGGGCCCTCGGGCCGAAATCCCTGCGATCGAACAGAACAATTCCAACGCGCCGCACTCGACTACCGTGGGGGCAGTGGGCGACGGGGCCAGCGGCCCGGACGCCGGATTATCTGAAGAGGAAGCACCATGTTCGGAATAGAGGCCTTAGAGCTCGCCCGAATGCAGTTTGCCTTTACCGTGTCGTTCCATATCCTGTTCCCGGCCATCACCATTGGCCTGGCGAGCTACCTGGCAGTCCTCGAAGGACTCTGGCTGCGGACCAACAACCAGGTCTACCGTGACCTTTATCACTTCTGGTCGAAAATCTTCGCCGTCAACTTCGGCATGGGGGTGGTTTCCGGCCTGGTCATGGCCTACCAGTTCGGTACCAACTGGAGCCGCTTCTCCGACTTCGCCGGCGCCATTACCGGCCCGCTGCTCACCTACGAGGTGCTGACCGCGTTCTTCCTCGAGGCTGGCTTCCTGGGGGTCATGCTGTTTGGCTGGAACCGCGTCGGCCGTGGCCTGCACTTCTTCTCCACGGTGATGGTTGCGCTCGGCACCCTGGTCTCGACCTTCTGGATCCTCGCCTCCAACAGTTGGATGCAGACCCCGCAAGGCCACGAGATCATCGATGGCCGGGTGGTGCCGGTGGACTGGCTGGCGGTGGTATTCAACCCCTCGTTCCCCTACCGCCTGATGCACATGGCCACTGCCGCGTTCGTTGCCACCGCGTTTTTCGTCGGTGCCTCGGCGGCCTGGCACCTGCTGCGCGGGCGTGACAACCCGGCGGTGCGCAAGATGCTGTCGATGGCCATGTGGATGGCGCTGATCGTCGCCCCGATCCAGGCGGTGATCGGTGACTTCCATGGCCTCAACACGCTCAAGCACCAGCCGGTGAAAATCGCCGCGATCGAAGGCCACTGGGAGAACGTGCCCGGCGAGCCGACCCCGCTGATCTTGTTCGGCATTCCCGACATGCAGGCCGAAACCACCCACTTCAAGCTCGAGATCCCGGCGCTCGGCAGCCTGATCCTGACCCACAGCCTGGACAAGCAGGTGCCGGCGATGAAGGAGTTCCCGCCCGAAGACCGGCCCAACTCGACCATCGTCTTCTGGTCGTTCCGGATCATGGTCGGGCTGGGGTTCCTGATGATCTTCGTCGGCCTGTGGAGCCTCTGGCTGCGCAAGCGTGGCACGCTCTACACCTCGCGGCCGTTCCTGTACCTGGCCCTGTGGATGGGCCCTTCCGGGCTGATCGCGCTGCTGGCCGGCTGGTTCACCACCGAAATCGGCCGCCAGCCCTGGGTGGTGTATGGCCTGATGCGCACGGCAGACGGTGTGTCCAACCACAGTTACGCCCAGCTCGGCTTTACCCTGGTGGCCTTCGTGGTGGTGTACTTCGCCCTGTTCGGCACCGGCCTTGGCTACATGATGCGCCTGGTGCGCAAAGGGCCGCAGACCGGTGAGGGTGACGAGCACAACCCAGGTGGCCCTGGCACCAAACGCACGCCGGCGCGGCCGCTGTCCGCCGCCGATGATGGCCGAGAGGCCAACTCCGCCAGCCTGAGCAAGGGGAACTGAGCCATGGGTATCGACCTTCCGCTGATCTGGGCCGTGATCATCATCTTCGGCGTCATGATGTACGTGGTGATGGATGGTTTCGACCTGGGGATCGGCATGCTCTTCCCGTTCGTCAAGGGCGAGCATGACCGCGATGTGATGATGAACACCGTCGCCCCCGTGTGGGACGGTAACGAGACCTGGCTGGTGCTGGGCGGTGCCGGGCTGTTCGGGGCGTTCCCGATGGCTTACGCGGTAGTGCTGGAGGCCCTGTACCTGCCATTGATCCTGATGCTGATCGGCCTGATCTTCCGCGGCGTGGCCTTCGAGTTCCGCTTCAAGGCCAAGGCCGACAAGCGCCACATCTGGGACAAGGCGTTCATCTGGGGCTCGTTGATCGCCACTTTCTTCCAGGGCGTGGCGCTGGGTGCCTTCCTCGAAGGCTTCAAGGTGGTCGACCGGCATTTCGCCGGTGGCACCCTTGACTGGCTGACCCCGTTCAGCCTGTTCTGCGGCCTGGGGCTGATCGTTGCCTACACCCTGCTGGGCTGCACCTGGCTGATCATGAAGACCGAAGGGTCGCTGCAGCAGAAGATGCACGACATCGCCCGGCCGCTGGCGCTGGTGCTGCTGGTAGTGATCGGCATCGTCAGCCTGTGGACACCGATCGCCTACCCGCAGATCGCCGCGCGCTGGTTCAGCATGCCTAACCTGGTCTGGTTCATGCCGGTGCCGATCCTGGTGCTGGTAACCTTCTACGGGTTGCTCAAGGCGGTGGCGCGCAATGCGCACTACACGCCGTTCCTGCTGACGTTGGTGCTGATCTTCCTCGGTTACAGCGGCCTGGGCATCAGCCTGTGGCCGAACATCATCCCGCCGTCGATCTCGATCTGGGATGCCGCGGCACCACCGCAGAGCCAGGGCTTCATGCTGGTGGGCACATTGTTCATCCTGCCGTTCATCCTCATGTATACCTTCTGGAGCTACTACGTGTTCCGCGGCAAGGTGACCCATGAAGACGGCTATCACTAGGAGGGCTGCATGATGACCGGCAAGCATGGCTTGGACGAGAAGAAACCCCTGTGGCAGCGTCTGGGCTGGCTGCTGCTGATCTGGGCGATGAGCGTGGCGGCCCTGGGCGTGGCGGCCTACGTGATGCGGCTGTTCATGGGGGCTGCGGGGCTGACCACCCATTGAGGTAAGCCTGCTCTGGCCCTATCGCCGGTAAGCCAGCTCCCACAGGTAAGTCACTGCCCTTGAATGCAGTGCAGTACCTGTGGGAGCTGGCTTGCCGGCGATAGGGCCGGTACAGGCTTACTTGCGGGCTTTCAGGATAACGAACTTGGGCGTAGCCGCCACCTGCTCCACCCCCCGGAACAACCGCGCCAGCTTGCTGTGATAGCCCAGGTGCCGGTTACCCACGATATACAGCGCCCCACCCACCACCAACGCTTCACGCGCCTGTTGGAACATGCGCCAGGCGAGGAAATCGCCCACCACCTGCTGCTGGTGGAACGGCGGATTGCACAGCACCACGTCCAGCGACTGCTTCTCTACCCCCGCCAACCCATCGGCTGCCTCGAACACCGCCGGGCGCTCGCCCAGCGCGGCCTGCCAGTTCTCCCGCGCCGACTGCACCGCCATGTACGACTCGTCGACCAGGGTGTATTGGGCATCCGGGTTGGCCAGGGCGCTGGCGATCGCCAGCACGCCGTTGCCGCAGCCCAGGTCCGCCACCCGCGCGCGGCCCAGTTCGCGGGGCAGGTGCGGCAGGAACGCCCGCGTGCCGATATCCAGCCCCTCTCGGCAGAATACGTTGGCGTGGTTGAGCAGCTCCAGCGCCGGCGCGTCGAGGCGGTAGCGGCTAGGGTAGGGCGAGCGGGCGACCGGCCGTTCGGCCACCGTCGCGGTCAGCAAGCGGGCCTTTTTCTGCGCCAGCGAGGCCTGCACCGGGCCGATGTACTTCTCCATCAGGTCACCGGCCGCCCGTGGCAGGTGCTTGATCATCGCCCCTGCAATCACCTGCGCACCGGGCGCCAGGTGACCTTGCAGGCGGATCAGTTGTTCTTCGAGCAGGGCCAGGGTCTTGGGCACGCGCACCAGTACCCGGTCGAACGGGCCTTGCCAGCGTTCGCTGGCCGGCACGAATGGCACGCTGTCGAACGGCAGGCCATTGCGTGCCAGGTTCTTTTCCAGGGCCAGGTGCGCCAGGTGTGAATCGCCACTGCTGACCACCTGCAGCTTGCCCGCCAGGCTGGCGGCCAGGGCGCCGAAGCTGTCATTGAGCACCAGAACCCGGCAGTTGGCCTCGGGGGCCTGTTCGTGCAGTTGCGCAAGCAGGTACTCGTCGGCGGCATCGAAAGCCTGCAGCGGGTCGTTGGCCTGTTCCGGCTGGCGGATCAGGTCGAGTTCGGCGTAGGGGGTGGTCAACAGGGGCATGGCGTCTGGCTCGGGTACGAAACTGCCCGTTGCGGTTCGCCCCGGGCTTTGCCGGGCGATTCTACAGGGCTTTGCCCAAGGTCGCAGGTTTGAAGGTCAGATCCAGCCACGCATGACGGCGATGGCGATGGCGGCGGCCTTGTTGGCGGCGTTGGTCTTGGTGATGGCACTGCGGATATGGAAGTTTACCGTGCTTTGGGACAGTGACAGGATGCAGGCAACGTCGGCGGCGGTCTTGCCGGCGGCCGACCATTTCAGCACTTCCAGCTCCCGCTCGCTCATTTTCGGCTGCGGCGGGCATAGTGCAGTGAGGTGATGTGCGCTGATCACCTCATGCAGTGTGTGACTCAGCCACTGCACACTGCCGGCCTTTCTGTAGAGTTCGACAATACTGATGGGCTTGGTGGACCTGGCCACGCTTATCTGGCTTTCGTTGTGCTGCTGGTCGTGCAATGACTGCGTCCAGCCATGGCGCAAACCGCTCTGGCAGGCAGCTTTACGAAATTGCGGAGCCTCGCGATACAGATCATCGGTCCACAGCACCGGCATGGTCGAGCCGTGGCTCGCATTGGCGGCTGAATCCTGCTTGTAGAGGTCATCGCGCTGGTAGCGCTCGATCCATTCATGGGGGTAATTGCTGTACATGAACAGGTGGGGTGTTTGCGTAGCGATCTGGATGCGAATGTTCAGCCCCAGGTACTCCATGCCCAGATCCTGCGCCATATGCACGGCCATGCCGAACAACTTCTGTGGGCAGCGTTCGTCGGCGAACGCACGAAGATACTCGGGTTTCCAGTGGCGCATCTGAAATACTCCTTGTGCCTCAGGTCCAGTCCGTTTGGATGCCCGGATGATTGTAGGAAAAGACCTACCAATGTGCTGAGATTTTTTTGTTATAGCGGTCAGGATCCGATGCGACTTCGGCAGGATCGCCGCAGATGAGGCCCTACAAAGCAGTGGTTTTTATCCGCGCCACTTTGCGCGACACTGTGCGCACGCCAAACTTGGAGCCCGATATGACCGCTAGCGCCGAAAAGTTCACCCGCCAGACCCTGCTCGATGTTCAGCCACTTACGCCGAACCTCTTCAGCCTGCGGGTTACGCGCGATGCGGGGTTCCGCTTCCGTTCCGGCCAGTTTGCCCGCCTTGGCGTGACCAAGGCCGATGGCAGCGTGGTGTGGCGCGCCTATTCCATGGTCAGCGCGCCCCATGACGAGCACCTCGACTTCTTCTCCATCGTGGTGCCAGGTGGGGAATTCACCAGCGAGCTGAGCCGGTTGGGGGCAGGCGATACCCTGTTGATCGACCGCCAGGCCTTCGGCTTCCTCACCCTCGACCGCTTCGTCGGTGGCCGCGACCTGTGGTTGCTGGCGACCGGTACTGGCATTGCGCCGTTCATGTCGATCCTGCAGGACTTCGAGGCTTGGGAGCGTTTCGACAACATCAAGCTGGTGTATTCGGTGCGCGAAGCGAAAGAGCTGGCTTATGTGGATGAAATCGCCGGGCTGGAGCAGCGCGATTACCTGGCCGAATTCGCTGGCAAGTTGCAGTTCATTCCGGTGGTGACCCGTGAACAGCACCCGGGGGCGTTGAACCAGCGTATTACCACGCTGATCGAGAATGGCGAGCTGGAGAAGGCGGCGGGGCTGGAACTGTCGCCGGAACATTCGCGGGTGATGCTGTGTGGCAACCCAGAGATGATTGATGAAACTCGCAAGGTACTGAAGGCGCGCGACCTGCAATTGAGCCTGAGCAAGCGGCCGGGGCAGGTGGCTGTGGAGAACTACTGGTAAGGCCGTTGGGGCCGCTTTGCGGCCCATCGCGACACAAGGCCGCTCCTACAGGAACCGCGATTTCCTGGGAGATGCAAAAACCTTGTAGGAGCGGCCTTGTGTCGCGATAGGGCTGCAAGGCAGCCCCGGCAATCTCAAGGCAAGCGGTTCTGATTCTGCGCCTTGAGCAAGTCGCGGATCTCGGTCAGCAAGGTCTCTTCTGCAGTCGGCACAGGCGGTGCAGTCGGCGCCACGGCCTCTTCACGCTTGAGCTGGTTGATCGCCTTCACCCCCATGAAGATGGCAAAGGCCACGATCACGAAGTCGATCACGGTCTGGATGAACTTGCCATACGCCAGCACCACCGCCGGAACGTCACCTTCGGCAGCCTTCAGGGTAATTGCCAGGTCGCTGAAGTCCACGCCACCGATCAACAGGCCCAGTGGCGGCATGACCACGTCACCGACGAAAGACGAGACGATCTTGCCGAAGGCCGCGCCGATGATGATACCAACCGCCATGTCGACGACATTGCCTTTGACCGCGAAGGCCTTGAATTCACTGATCATGCCCATGTTTGGTTCCTTGTAACAAAAGGTAAGGTTTACGCAGTGTAAGCCACTCAAACGCTTCATGCGTTGTGTTCAGGGCCACAGACTGCTGTTAGAACGAATAGTTTTGTCGCATCCCGAGGCGTTCGAGGCACGTCCGGCTCGGCTATCATGGCGGTTTTTTTCCAGGAGACCCCAGCCATGGCCAAGGCCAAGCGCTTGTATGGCTGCACCGAGTGCGGTGCGACCTTCCCCAAATGGGCCGGCCAGTGTGGCGAATGCGGGGCCTGGAACACGCTGGTCGAGACCATGATCGAAAGCGGCGGCGCAGCTGCACCCAGTAGCGGCCGTGCCGGCTGGACCGGGCAGCAGGCGCAGATCAAGACCCTGGCCGAAGTCAGCGTCGAGGAAATCCCGCGCTTCACCACCAGCAGCACCGAGCTGGACCGCGTGCTGGGCGGTGGCCTGGTGGATGGCTCGGTGGTGTTGATCGGTGGTGACCCCGGCATCGGCAAGTCGACCATCCTGCTGCAGACCTTGTGCAACATTGCCGTGGGCATGCCGGCGCTGTATGTCACCGGCGAGGAGTCGCAGCAGCAGGTGGCCATGCGCTCCCGGCGCCTGGGCCTGCCCCAGGACCAGCTCAAGGTGATGACCGAAACCTGCATCGAGACCATCATCGCCACGGCCCGCGTCGAGAAACCGCGGGTCATGGTGATCGACTCGATCCAGACCATTTTCACCGAGCAGCTGCAATCGGCTCCCGGCGGCGTGGCCCAGGTGCGCGAAAGCACGGCGTTGCTGGTGCGCTACGCCAAGCAGAGCGGCACGGCGATCTTCCTGGTCGGCCACGTGACCAAGGAAGGCTCGCTGGCCGGCCCGCGGGTACTCGAGCACATGGTCGACACCGTGCTGTATTTCGAGGGCGAGTCCGATGGCCGCCTGCGCCTGCTGCGGGCGGTGAAGAACCGCTTTGGCGCGGTCAACGAGTTGGGTGTGTTCGGCATGACCGACCGTGGCCTGAAGGAGGTATCCAACCCCTCGGCGATCTTCCTCAACCGCACCCAGGAGGAAGTACCGGGCAGCGTGGTGATGGCGACCTGGGAGGGCACCCGGCCGATGCTGGTGGAGGTGCAGGCGCTGGTCGACGACAGCCACCTGGCCAACCCGCGCCGGGTGACCCTGGGCCTGGACCAGAACCGCCTGGCCATGTTGCTGGCAGTGCTGCACCGCCACGGCGGTATTCCCACCCATGACCAGGATGTGTTCCTCAACGTGGTGGGCGGGGTGAAGGTGCTGGAAACCGCCTCGGACCTGGCGCTGCTGGCGGCGGTGATGTCCAGCCTGCGCAACCGGCCCCTGGCCCATGGCCTGCTGGTGTTTGGCGAGATCGGCCTGTCGGGCGAGGTGCGGCCGGTGCCCAGTGGTCAGGAGCGTTTGAAGGAAGCCGCCAAGCATGGTTTCAAGCGGGCCATCGTGCCCAAGGGCAATGCGCCGAAAGAGGCTCCGGCAGGGTTGCAGGTGATTGCCGTTACCCGGCTGGAGCAGGCCCTGGATGCGCTGTTCGAATAATTCGTGGCCTGTACCGGCCTCTTCGCGGGCACCCCCGCTCCCACAGGATCACCTCGGTCTCCGAAGCTTGTGCAGTCCCTGTGGGAGCGGGCGCGCCCGCGAAGAGGCCGGCACAGGCAAAACGAAAAAGGGGCCGACGATGCGCGTCGGCCCCCCACCTCACCGCTCAGTCAGCAGTCAATGCTCGGCAACCGCACTGCGCCTGACCGTTTCATTGCCATGCTCGTCCAGTTCCAGCATCGGCACTTCATTACCCTCGGCATCGAACAGCTTGCCATCCTTGAAGTAGTCGCCATCACGCAGCGCTGAAATGTCCGAGTACTGGATGGTGCGCTCGTACGCGGCGGCAAACACCGACTGCTGGTCCGAGTTGCCGGCGGTGAAGTGGTTGAAGATCAGGTTCAGCAGGATGGCCATGATCGCCGCCGAGCTGATGCCCGAGTGGAAGATGGTCTCGAACCAGTTCGGGAAGTGGTGGTAGAAGGTCGGTGCGGCAATCGGGATCATGCCGAAGCCCAGCGAGGCAGCGACGATGATCAGGTTGACGTTGTTCTTGTAGCTGACCTTGGACAGGGTGCGGATACCGCTGGCCGCCACGGTGCCGAACAGCACGATGCCCGCGCCACCCAGTACCGGAGTAGGGACTGCGGCAATCACCCGGCCCATGATAGGCAGCAGGCCGAGCACCACCAGGATCACGCCACCGGTGGCCACCACGTAGCGGCTCTTGACCCCGGTCACGGCTACCAGGCCGACGTTCTGGGCGAACGCGCTTTGGGTGAACGAGCCGAAGATCGGCGCCAGGATGCTCGAGGCCATGTCGGCGCGCAGGCCGTTGCCCAGGCGCTTTGAGTCGACCTTGGTGTCGATGATCTCACCCACGGCGAGGATGTCGGCCGAGGTTTCCACCAGGGTCACCATGATCACGATGCACATCGACAGGATCGCGGCGATGTGGAATTCCGGCATGCCGAAATGGAACGGCGTGGGGAAGGCGAACATCGGGCCCTCGGTGACCTTGCTGAAGTCGGCCATGCCCAGCGCCCAGGCGATCAGGGTGCCGACCACCATGGCCAGCAGGATCGACAGGCGCGAGATCGCCGCGCTGCCCAGCTTGCTCAGCAGCAGCACGATGGCGAAGGTCAGGGCTGCCAGGCCGATGTTGGCCACGCTGCCGAATTCCGGCGAGGCGCTGTTGCCACCCATCACCCAGCGAGCGGCCACGGGCATCAGGGTCAGGCCGATGGTGGTGATGACGATGCCGGTTACCAGCGGCGGGAAGAACTTGGTGATGCGCGAGAACACCGGGGTGATCAGAAAGCCGATCAGCGACGCTGCCATGACCGCGCCGAGCACGCCTGGCAGGCCACCGCCGCCCTCGCTGCTGAGGATTGCACCCATGGTTGCCACACCGGCGAACGACACGCCCTGCACCAGCGGCAACTGGCAGCCGAAGAACGGCAGGCCGAGGGTTTGCAGCAGGGTGGCCAGGCCACCGGCAAACAACGAAGCGGCGATCAGCATGCCGATTTCGGCACCGTTCAGGCCCGCGGCCTGCCCCAGGATCAGGGGTACCGCGACGATCCCCCCGTACATGGTCAGCACATGCTGCAGACCATAGGCCAGGTTGGCACCAAGGCCGAGGTTTTCATCCTCGGGGCGCTTGGCGGGAGACGTGCTAGGGGACGTAGTCATGGAGCAGGCTCTCTGTTTATTGTTGTGGTGCTACTGTAGACACTTCCTACAAATGATTGCCACAAGAATTGTATACAATATTTTGATCGGAGCGCGCACAAGAGCGCCCGCAAGGTGTGCGAGAACCCAATGCAGAAGGCGTACCAACTCGTCAGAGGCTGTGCTAGAGGGGTGTGTACAAAACGCTGCTACCCAGGCTTAAAGCTGTCTGGGTAGACAGGAAACACAAGGTGGGGAAGCCATTAGCTAGCTAAGAGATTTCATTATTCGATGAGTTCGCGCAGCTCACGCATCATTTCGGTGCTGTCGGCCACGTTCAATTCCACAAGACGGTGCAGATGAGTCATCGACTCGACGTCGATGTACAGGCAGATGAAACCCAGGCGGTCTGGTTCCTCATGGCGCAGTTCAACCTGCATCTGTACCCGTGCATCGGGGGCCAGGTGAATGATGGCATCGAAATCCTGGGTCAGGTCGGCATCCCAATTTGCCGGGCGTTCGATCAGCAAACCTTTGAGTGAAAGGTCCAGCAGCTTGGCAGGCCAGCGTTGCACGCCCTGGCGCAGTTCGGTTGGGGCGTCGAAGTCGATGCGCTGGAAACGGCGGCGTTCGTCGTGATCGCTCATGGGGTAGATCCTCGCATAGGTCCTCAGGTGACATCCTGACTATAGTTAGAGTGGTATGTACATCAGGTACCGCAATCTGGCCGCAGAGGCTCTAGACCAAAGCAAGTGTGGCAATGCGCGATGACTCGCCCTAGACTCGATGGGCGGTCTTTTCCAATCCACCAGCTGGAAGCAAACCATGAACAACAATAATAGCCTGCTACGCCACATTCCGTGGCTGGCGCTGGCAGTCATAGGAGCCTGTGCGCTGGGTGTGGTTGCCCTGCGTCGCGGCGAGGCGATCAATGCCTTGTGGATCGTGGTCGCGGCAGTGGCCATCTACCTGGTCGCCTATCGCTACTACAGTCTGTTCATCGCCACCAAGGTGATGCAGCTCGACCCACGCCGTGCCACCCCGGCGGTGCTCAACAACGACGGCCTGGACTACGTCCCGACCAACAAACACATCCTCTTCGGCCACCACTTCGCCGCCATCGCTGGTGCAGGGCCCTTGGTCGGCCCGGTACTCGCCGCGCAGATGGGCTACCTGCCCGGCACGCTGTGGCTGATCGCCGGCGTGGTGCTGGCTGGTGCGGTGCAGGACTTCATGGTCCTGTTCCTGTCCACCCGCCGCAACGGCCGTTCGCTGGGCGACATGGTGCGCGAGGAGATGGGCCGCATCCCGGGCACCATCGCCCTGTTCGGCTGCTTCCTGATCATGATCATCATCCTCGCGGTGCTGGCGCTGATCGTGGTCAAGGCCCTGGCCGAAAGCCCGTGGGGCATGTTCACGGTGATGGCGACCATCCCGATCGCGATGTTCATGGGCATCTACATGCGCTACATCCGCCCGGGCCATATCGGTGAGATCTCGGTCATCGGCGTGGTGCTGCTGCTGGCTTCGATCTGGCTGGGGGGCCAGATTGCCGCAGATCCGACCTGGGGCCCGGCGTTCACCTTCACCGGCGTGCAGATCACCTGGATGCTGGTGGGCTATGGCTTTGTCGCCGCGGTACTGCCGGTATGGCTGGTACTGGCGCCACGTGACTACCTGTCGACCTTCCTCAAGATCGGCACCATCGTCGGCTTGGCCATCGGTATCCTGATCATCGCGCCCGAGCTGAAGATGCCGGCGCTGACCCAGTTCACCGACGGCACCGGCCCGGTGTGGAAGGGCACCCTGTTCCCGTTCCTGTTCATCACCATTGCCTGTGGCGCGGTGTCCGGCTTCCACGCGTTGATCTCCTCGGGGACCACGCCGAAGCTGCTGGACAACGAAACCAACGCCCGCTACATCGGCTACGGCGGCATGCTGATGGAATCCTTCGTTGCCATCATGGCCATGGTCGCCGCCTCGGTGATCGAGCCAGGCGTGTACTTCGCCATGAACAGCCCGGCCGCAGTGGTCGGTGCCGACGTGGCGTCGGTTGCGCAAACGGTGAGCAGCTGGGGCTTCCTGATCACCCCTGAGCAGCTCGAGGCCACCGCCCGCGACATTGGCGAGCACACCGTGCTGGCCCGTGCCGGTGGTGCGCCGACCCTGGCCGTGGGTATCGCGCAGATCCTGCACCAGGTGCTGCCGGGTGAAAACACCATGGCCTTCTGGTACCACTTCGCGATCCTGTTCGAGGCGCTGTTCATCCTCACCGCGGTAGACGCCGGCACCCGTGCCGGGCGCTTCATGCTGCAGGACCTGCTGGGCAGCTTCGTGCCGGCGCTCAAGCGCACCGAGTCGTGGACTGCCAACCTGATCGGTACTGCCGGTTGCGTGGCCCTGTGGGGCTACCTGCTGTACCAGGGCGTGATCGACCCGCTGGGTGGCATCAACACCCTGTGGCCGCTGTTCGGTATCTCCAACCAGATGCTGGCCGGTATCGCCCTGATGCTCGGCACCGTAGTGCTGATCAAGATGAAGCGCCAGCGCTACGTCTGGGTCACCCTGCTGCCGGCCGTGTGGCTGCTGATCTGCACCACCACCGCAGGCCTGATCAAGCTGTTCGACCCGAACCCGGCAGTCGGCTTCCTTGCCCTGGCCAAGAAGTACAGCACCGCGCTGGACGCCGGCCAGGTACTGGCCCCGGCCAAGGACATCGGGCAGATGCAGCACGTGATCTTCAACGCCTACACCAACGCCGGCCTGACCGTGCTGTTCCTGGTGGTGGTGTTCAGCGTGCTGTTCTTCGCTGTCAAGGTCGGTTTCGCCGCCCTCGGCCGCAAGGAGCGTACCGACAAGGAAACCCCGTTCCAGGCCCTGCCTGACGCTTGAGAGGACTGCTGCGATGTTCAACGATCTGGGTCGACTGGGTAAATACCTGGGGCAGGCAGCCCGCCTGATGGTCGGCATGCCCGACTACGACAACTACGTCGAGCACATGCAGACCAAGCACCCGGACAAGCCGGTCATGACGTACGAGGAGTTCTTCCGCGAACGCCAGGAAGCGCGTTATGGCGGCAAGTCCGGGCCCAAGTGCTGTTGAGCCACAAGCGTTAACCTGTCCCGGCCTCATCGCCGGCAAGCCGGCTCCCACAGGTACTCCACAGGCCTCAAGGTCTGTGCGGTACCTGTGGGAGCTGGCTTGCCGGCGATGAGGCCAGTGTTTTTTCCGCACAGGAGATGTTCTGCGTGCAGACGCCTATTCCCGTAACCGTACTCACTGGCTTCCTCGGTGCCGGCAAGACCACCTTGCTCAAGCACATGCTCAAGGCCGAACACGGCCTGAAGATCGCCGTGATCGAAAACGAATTCAGCGAGGCCGGCATCGACAGCCAGCTGCTGGGCGACGAGCCGGTGCAGGTGATGACCCTGGCCAATGGCTGCGTGTGCTGCAGCATCCACGGCGACCTGACCCGCGCCTTGTACCTGCTGCTCGAACGCCTGGATGCCGGCGAGATCGCCTTCGACCGCCTGGTAATCGAATGCACCGGCCTGGCCGACCCGGCGCCGGTGGCCCAAACCTTCTTCATCGACGAAGAACTGCGTGAGCGCTACATCCTCGACGGCATCATCACCCTGGTCGATGCCGCCCACGCCGAGCTGCACCTGACCCAGACCATCGCCCAGGCCCAGGTCGGCTTTGCCGATCGCCTGCTGCTGAGCAAGACCGACCTGGTCGAGCCCGCTGCGGTCGAGGCCCTGCGCGAGCGCCTGGCCCGCATCAATGGCCGGGCTGCGATCCGTGTGGTCGAGCATGGTCGCATCGACCTGGCCGAGCTGCTGGATGTGCGTGGTTTCAACCTCAACCCCGATCTGGGCGCGAACTTGAAGCCAGCGCTACGCCCGCTACTCAAGCCCGCTACCCCGGACCGGATCTCCACCTTGGTGCTGCGCACGGAAAGCGCGCTGGACATCGACCGCCTCAGCGACTTCATGAACGAACTGCTGGAAACCCACGGCAAGCAGCTGCTGCGCTACAAGGGCGTGCTGAACATTGCCGGTGAAGCGCGCAAGCTGGTGTTCCAGGGTGTGCTCAAGCTCTATGGCTTCGACTGGGACGCCGAATGGGCCGAGGGGGAAACCCGCGAGAGCGTGATGGTGTTCATTGCAGATGAACTGCCCGAGGCTACGATTCGTGCTGGGTTCGAGGCACTGGCTGCGGGCTGAGCTGACGCGGCGTCTGGGCCTGGAACCACTGCGGCCATGAGCTGCGGTGGCGTGTATCGAGCTCGATGCACGGGATCAGGCGCTCGGTCAGCAGCGCCGTCTGCCGCACCGCCTTGGCGGTGCGGTACTTGACGCTGTGGATGCACTCGCGGTCGCCGAACTCGCAGCGGTTCAGCGCGGTGCCGCCGCAGGGGCCGTTGGCCAGGCCCTTGGGGCAGGTTTCCGGGCAGATGTACAGGGTGTCCTCCAGGCGGCAGCGGCCGCAGGTGTCGCAGCCTACCAGCGGGTGCTTCACCGCGTGTTCCACCTTGTGCAGCACCTGCGCGCCAAGGCGGGTAGCCCACATCGGCTGGCGCACGGCCCAGCCAAATGCCTTGCTCAGGCCATTACGGCGGCTGAACAGCAGCGAATGCATGCCGTGCATCAGGTGATAGTGCGCTTTCTCCTTGAACGAGGCATCGACCCGTGACTCGCCCTGGCGCCAGCTCGCTTGCGGCGGGTGGAAGCTGACTGCCGGCAGGCCGGGCATCTGCCAGCTGGCATGCCAGGCCGGCGCCCATTGTTCCAGCGTGTGGATTTGCGCCTGCCAGTGCTCGATGCGTGCTTCCAGGGCCAGCAGTTGCTTGAGTTCGTGAACCCCCGACAGATGCACGCCGGCGTAGCCCATCAGCTTCACGCCAATGATCTGCAAGGCCAGGCGGTCGACGCTGCGCGCCTGGGCAAAGGCCTTGGACTGCTCCGCTTCCGCTTCCAGCATGTCGCGCATGGACGGCGTGACGGTCACGCCGGCCACGTGCTCGAGCATCGTCGCACGCCCGTGGGTGAGGCTCATCAGGCAGGCCAGCATCGGCCTGGGCGCGGCCTGGCGGTTCATCCAGTGCATGGCTTCCTGGTGTTTGCCGGCATCGAAACCCAGTTGCAGGGTGAGGAAGTCGGCGCCCGCCGCCAGTTTTTTCTCGGCCTTGAAGTATTGGGCGCCGCCTTCTTCCTCGCAGTACTTGAACGGGTTGAGCGCCGCGCCAAGCAGCCAGTGCGGGCAGGCCTGGCGGGCGATCTGCAGGGCTGCGACCGATTCCAGGTAGCGTACCGGGCGCTGGCCGGGCTGGTGGCCCGGCAGGCGGTCGCCGGTGAGCAGCAACAGCTGGTCGAGGCCGGCGGCATCCATGCGTTGCAGTTGGGCGAGCAGGTGGTGGCGTTCGCGGTCCTTGCCGGAGAAGTGCGGCAGGGCGGGTACCGGGTTGCTGAACGAGGCGAGGGCGTCCAGTGGCGACATGTCCAGCGGGCTGCCGACGCGGTCGCCGATGGCCACGGTCATCGGCCAGCCGCACAGGTGCGCACGGGCCAGGATCGCGTCCATGGCGGCGAAGCGTTCTGCGGAGGGCTTGGGAACGAACTCCATGACGCAAACGAAGGTGTTTTCGCGCAGCGCGGTTTTCAGCAGGCTCATGGGGCCGGGTACCTGGTTTGGTCAGGGTGGCATTGTGCGGCAGAAGGCGGGTGGGGTCATGTCCGGATGCGCAGGGTGGTGCTCTGAATGAGACATCCGGGTTTGCCTGTGCCGGCCTCTTCGCGGGCGCGCCCGCTCCCACAGGTAATGCATGAACCTTGAAGCATGTGGGAATCCTGTGGGAGCGGGCATGCCCGCGAAGGGGCCAATACAGACAGAACAAATTCACGAACATGAGAAAACCTTGAGTTCATCTTAAATTTAATGAGTTTGTCTCAAGATGCCAGCGCCCGGAAAATCCCCCTCATTCATTTATGCATGCTGAGGGACAAGACATGGCACTGGCACACAACCTGGGCTTTCCACGTATCGGCCGCGACCGCGAGCTGAAAAAGGCCCAGGAAGCCTTCTGGAAGGGTGAACTCGACGAGGCCGGCCTGCGCGCCGTCGGCCGCGAGCTGCGTGCCCGCCACTGGCAGGTGCAGAAAGACGCCGGCATCGAACTGCTGCCGGTCGGCGACTTCGCCTGGTACGACCAGGTGCTGACCCACTCGCTGACCTTCGGCGTGATCCCGCATCGCTTTCGCAGCGACGACGCTACCGGGCCCACCCTGCAGACCCTGTTCGCCATGGCCCGTGGCGCTGTGGGTGACAGCTGCTGCGGCGGCGCGCATGCCCAGGAAATGACCAAGTGGTTCGACACCAACTACCACTACCTGGTCCCCGAATTCACCGCCGACCAGCAGTTCGCCCTGAGCTGGGAGCAGCTATTCGAAGAAGTGGCAGAAGCCCAGGCCCTGGGCCATGCGGTCAAGCCGGTGGTCATCGGCCCGCTGACCTACCTGTGGCTGGGCAAGGCCAAGGGTGGCGATTTCGACAAGCTGGAGCTGCTCGACCGCCTGCTGCCGCTGTATGACCAGATCCTCAACCGCCTGGCTGCCCAAGGCGTGGAATGGGTGCAGATCGATGAGCCGATCCTGGCCCTGGACCTGCCTCAGGACTGGAAGAATGCCTACGAGCGGGTCTACAACATCCTTCAGCGGGCGCCACTGAAGAAGCTGATCGCCACCTACTTCGGCGGCCTGGAAGACAACCTGGGCCTGGCCGCCAACCTGCCGGTCGATGGCCTGCACATCGACCTGGTACGTGCGCCCGAGCAGTACCCGACCATCCTCGACCGCCTGCCGGCCTACAAGGTGCTGTCGCTGGGCCTGGTCAACGGTCGCAACGTCTGGCGCTGCGACCTGGAAAAGGCGCTGGAGGTACTGCGCCATGCCCATGAGCGCCTGGGTGAGCGGCTGTGGGTGGCGCCGTCCTGCTCGCTGCTGCACAGCCCGGTGGACCTGGACCGTGAAGACCAGCTCGATGCCGAACTGCACAGCTGGCTGGCCTTCGCCGTGCAGAAGTGCCAGGAAGTGGCGCTGCTGGCCAAGGCCATCAATGCCCCACAAGCCGACGACGTGGCCGCCGCATTGGCCCAGAGCCAGGCCGTGCAGGCCAGCCGCGCCGCTTCGCCGCGTATTCACAAGCCGGCCGTGCAGGCCCGCCTGGCGGCCATCGAGCCCGCTGACAGCCAGCGTCAGTCGGCGTTTGCCCAACGTATCGCCAAGCAGCGTGCGGGGCTCGACCTGCCGGCGTTCCCGACCACCACCATCGGTTCGTTCCCGCAGACCTCGGCGATTCGCCTGGCACGCCAGGCCTACAGGCAGGGCAAGCTGACCGAGGCCGATTACGTCGAGGCCATGCACAGCGAGATCCGCCATGCGGTGAAAATCCAGGAGGACCTGGGCCTGGATGTGCTGGTGCACGGCGAGGCCGAGCGCAACGACATGGTCGAGTACTTCGCCGAGCAGATCGATGGCTATGTGTTCACCCGCTTCGGCTGGGTGCAGAGCTATGGTTCGCGCTGCGTGAAGCCTGCGGTGATCGTTGGCGACCTGAGCCGGCCGAAGGCCATGACCGTGGAATGGATAAAGTACGCCCAAGGCCTGACCAGCAAGGTGATGAAGGGCATGCTGACCGGCCCGGTGACCATGCTGATGTGGTCGTTCCCGCGTGAAGACGTGAGCCGCGAAGTGCAGGCGCGCCAGCTGGCGCTGGCGATCCGCGACGAAGTGGTCGACCTGGAAGCAGCGGGTATCAGGATCGTGCAGATCGACGAAGCGGCCTTCCGTGAAGGCCTGCCGCTGCGCCACGGCGCCTGGGCCCATTACCTGGAGTGGGCCACCGAGGCCTTCCGCCTTTGTGCCTCGGGGGTGCGTGACGAAACCCAGATCCACACCCACATGTGCTACAGCGAGTTCAACGACGTGATCGAGTCGATCGCGGCGATGGATGCCGACGTGATCACCATCGAGACCTCGCGCTCGGACATGGAGCTGCTGGCGGCGTTCGAGCGGTTCGCCTACCCCAACGAGATCGGCCCGGGTGTATATGACATTCATTCGCCACGGGTGCCGACGCGTGAGGAAATGGTCAAGCTGCTGCGCAAGGCTGCCCGGCGTATCCCGGCCGAGCGCCTGTGGGTCAACCCGGATTGCGGGCTGAAGACCCGCGGCTGGCCGGAGACCGAGGCAGCGCTGGTGAACATGGTCGCAGCTGCCCGCGAGCTGCGTGCCACTGCCTGATTTTTCGCTGCCTTTACCGGCCTCTTCGCGGGCTTGCCCGCTCCCACAGGGACCCAAATGATACTGAATCCAGTGGGGTCCCTGTGGGAGCGGGCAAGCCCGTGAAGAGGCCGGGCCTGCTTGAATCAGTCCGAGATCAACGCTCGATTGCCAAGGCCACGCCTTGCCCGCCACCAATGCACAGGGTTGCCAGGCCTTTCCTGGCGTCCCGCTTGATCATCTCGTGCAGCAGGGTCACCAGCACCCGGCACCCGGACGCACCAATCGGGTGGCCAAGGGCAATCGCCCCGCCATTCACGTTGACCCGCGCGGCATCCCATTCCAGCGCCTTGCCCACGGCCAACGCCTGCGCGGCAAAGGCTTCGTTGGCTTCGATCAGGTCCAGCTCGGCCAGTTGCCAGCCGGCCTTGTCCAGGCAGCGCTGGGTGGCCGAAACCGGGCCGATGCCCATGATCGCCGGGTCTACACCGGCACTGGCGTAAGCCGCGATCCTGGCCAGCACTGGCAGGCCCAGGGCCTTTGCCTTGGCGGCGCTCATCAGCAGTACGGCGGCGGCGCCGTCATTCAGGCTCGAGGCGTTGCCGGCGGTGACGCTGCCATCCTTCTTGAACGCCGGGCGCAGTTTGCCCAGGGATTCGGCGGTGGTATCCGGGCGTGGCTGCTCGTCCCGCGCGAACACCTTGGGTTCTCCCTTTTTCTGCGGCAGCACGATCGGGGTGATTTCATCATCGAAGCGGCCGGCCTCCATCGCCGCTACCGCCTTGCGCTGCGACTCGGCGGCAAAGGCATCCTGCTGCTCACGGCTGAGGCCGTACTGGTCCACCAGGTTTTCGGCAGTGATACCCATGTGGTAGTCGTTGAAGGCATCCCACAGGCCGTCGGTGATCATGCTGTCGATCAGCTGGCCATGGCCCATGCGCTGGCCGGTGCGGGCCGACGGCATCACGTAGGGGGCAAGGCTCATGTTCTCCTGGCCGCCGGCGATGACTACCTCGGCGTCACCGCAGCGGATGGCCTGAGCGGCCAGGTGCAGTGCCTTCAGGCCCGAGCCGCAGACCTTGTTCAGGGTCATTGCCGGTACGCTGAAGGGCAGGCCGGCCTTGATCGCGGCCTGGCGTGCCGGGTTCTGCCCGGCACCGGCGGTAAGCACCTGGCCGAGGATGACTTCGTCGACCTGCGCCGGGGCCAGCCCGGTCTGTTCCAGCAGGCGTTTGATCACTGCGGCACCCAGGTCTACTGCGGGCACAGTGGCCAAGGCGCCCTGGAAGCTGCCGATGGCGGTACGGGTTGCGGCGACGATGACCACGTCGTTCATGTTGTTGTTCTCCGTGCGATGGGCGTGATGCCTCAAGCATCGGTGGCTTTGGCTCATTTGTTAAGTTTGTTTTTCTTTGCGATTGATGTGTAAAGCAAATGAATGAGCGTAAAGCGGCCTGCAGAACTATGCTGAGGGATGCGCTACTACACTCATCTGGATGGGAGCACATGCCCATGCGTACATTGATCGCGCTGACCCTCTTGATTGGCAGCAGCACTGCATTAGCCGCCACCGAATGCACCACCGCTGACAAAAGCACCTGGCAGGATCAGGAAAAATTCCAGGCGCAGCTCAAGGAGCAGGGCTACAAGATCAACAAGTTCAAGGTCACCAAGGGTAACTGCTACGAGATCTACGGTTTCGACAAGGATGGCAAGAAGGTCGAGATCTACCATGACCCAGTGACGGGCAAGGCAGTCAAGACCGAGTACCACGATTGAACAGCGACGGCACGGTACAGCTGTGGGACCCCCTGCTGCGGCTGTGCCACTGGTCGATCGCCGTGGTGTTCTTCGCCAACTACTTCTTCAACGAAGAGGGTGAAGACTGGCACCAGTGGCTGGGTTACTACGCACTGGCCGTTGTGGTGGTGCGTGTGATCTGGGGCTTTGTCGGGCCACGCAGCGCGCGTTGGGCCGACTTCTGGCCAACCCCGACAAGCCTGGTCGGCCATGCCCGGGCGCTGCTGCATGGGGAGCTTGACCATCACATGGGGCATTCGCCGATTGGCGCCCTGGTGATGGTGCTGATGCTGACCTGCATTGCCGGCCTGGGCCTTACCGGGTGGGCGTCGCAGGAGGTGGACGCGCTGTTTGGTGTCGACTGGCCGATGGACCTGCACAGCTGGCTGGCCAACGCGCTGCTGGTGCTGGTATGCGTGCATGTGCTGGCGGCCATCTACGAGAGCGTGCGCATGCGGGAAAACCTGCCCTGGTCGATGATCACGGGGCGCCGTCGGCACCGCGATTGACTGTGGCGGCCTCTTCGCGGGCTTGCCCGCTCCCACAGGAACTGCACAAATCTTGAGTCTTGTGGAGTGCCTGTGGGAGCGGGCAAGCCCGCGAAGAGGCCAGCACAGGCAACACCTGCTACACAGCCGGGCACTGATGGGTCACACAGTGAATCCCCCCGCCCCCCGCAGCAATGGCATCGATATCCAGCTGCACGATATCCCGCCCCGGATACAACGCCGCCAGCAGCCCCCGCGCTTTCTCGTCCGCCGCCCCATCGCCAAACTGTGGCGCAATGATCGCGCCATTGATCACGAAGTAGTTGATGTACCCAGCGGCAAAGTCGTCATTGCCTTTGCTGAACCTGTTGCGCCGCCCGTGCAGCGGCGGCGACACGACGTGCACCTGCAACCTGCGGCCCTCGGCATCGGTGGCCCGCTTGAGGATCTCCAGGTGCTTGCGCGTTACGGCGTAGTCATACGAGTCCGGGTCGTTATCCAGGTTGGCAATCACCACCCCTGGCCTGACGAAGCGGGCATAGAAGTCCACGTGCCCGTCGGTGATGTCCTGGCCGGCGATGCCCGGTAGCCAGATGATCTTGCTCAGCCCCAGGCGCTCCTTGAGCTCCGCCTCGATCTCGGCCTTGCTCCAGCCCTTGTTGCGGTTGGCGTTGACCCAGCTGCTCTCGGTCATGATGCCCGTGCCGTGGCCGTCCACCTCTATGGCGCCGCCTTCACCCACCAGGTCGCTGCGCTGGTAGCGGGCGCCGGCCAGCGTGGTCACGCGCCTGGCCAGTTGGGCATCGTTGCGGTGACGTTGCTTGTTGCCCCAGCCATTGAAGTTGAAGTCCACCGCCGCCAGGGCTTCGTCATCATCGACGACGAAGTTGGCGCCGATGTCGCGCATCCAGATGTCGTCCAGCTCGCACTCGACGAAACTTGTGCGCTGGCTGGCACAGTGCTGCTCGGCCAGCTCGCGCTCGCTGGCCCGGCAGAACACCGTCACTGGCTGATAGCGCGCGATGGCCTGGGCGATGCGACCGAGGGCGGCCTGCACATCGGCGGTGAAGTCCTCCCAGATCGCATCCTGGGCGCCGAAGGCGATGAATGCGCGTTGCTGCGGCTCGCCTTCGTCCGGCATGAACCAGCGCCCCGGTTCTTCGGCGCGGGCCAGGCCCAGCGGCAGGCCGAGGCTGGCACCGAGGCCGGCGGCCAGCGAAAGTTGCAGGAAGGTTCTACGGCTTGGCATGGCTCAGTCCTGTGCAGTCTTGAAGCGGGTCCACACGCGCATGCGTGCACGCATGTCGGCCTGTGGGATATCGCGGCCCGGGATCAGCCGGGCATAGGTGGCTTGGTCGAGGTAGATATCGGGGTTGTCGCGCATGCGCGGGTCCACTGCCTGGCGTGCCTTGGCGCTGGCGGTAGGGTAACCGGTGAAGTTGCTGATGGCCGCCATGTTCGCCGGGCGCATGACGAAGTTGATGAAACGATAGGCGTAATCCGGGTGCTTGGCATCGGCCGGGATGGCCATGGTATCCATCCACACCGTGGTGCCTTGGCGCGGCACGCGGTACTGGAAGTCGAGCTGCTTGCCCGCGGCGTCGGCGGTACGCTGCGCCTGGATCACGTCGCCACTGTAGCCCAGTGACAGGCACAGGTTCTCGTTGACCAGTTCGGTCACTGGTTGCGACTGGAACTTGCGCACGTACGGGCGAATCGCCTTGAGCAGTTCGCTGGCTGCGGCCAGGTCCTCGCGCTTGGCACTGCGTGGCTCGCGGCCCAGGTAGTTGAGGACCACTGCCAGCACTTCGTCGGGTGAATCGATGACTGAAATACCGCAGTCGGCGAATTTGGCTGCCAGCTCCGGCTTGAACAGCAGGTCGAGGTTGTCCAGCGGTGCATCGGGCATGCGCTGGCGGGCTTTGTCGGCATTCACCGTCAGGCCGATGGTGCCCCAGGTGTAGGGTACGGTCGCCTGGCTGGCCTTGGGGTACCGGGCGTGCAGCTGACGCAGCCCGGGCTCGATGTCGTTCAGGGCCTCCAGGCGGCTGTGGTCCAGTGGCTGCAGGCTGCCGGCGCGCATCAGGCGCTCGGCGACGGTATCACCGGGGAAGACCAGGTCGTAGCCACTGCGCCCGGACATCAGCTTGGCCTCGAGCACTTCGCTGCCGTCCATCACGTCGTAGATCACCTGGATGCCGGTTTCGGCCGTGAACTGCTTGAGAGTGTCCTCGGCAAAATAGTCGGCCCAGTTGTACAGGCGCAGCACGGGCTGCTCGGCCTGAGCCTGGCAGGCGCAGACGGCCAGCGCCAAGGCGGCCAGAACGTGGCGTTTCATGCTCATGCCCTCAGGGTGTGTGGGTGGGTGCCGTCCAGGGTCAGCAGCGGTGCGTACATCTCCGGTCGGCGATCGCGGTAGATGCCCCAGCTCAGGCGGTCTTCCCGCATGCCGGCCAGATCCAGGTCGTGCAGCCAGATGCCACTGCTGTCGCGGTCGGCTTCGGCGAGCATGGCGCCCTTGTGGTCGCAGATGAACGACGAGCCATAGAAGCGCATGGCCAACGATGCGTCGCTGGCTGCGACTTCTTCGCCCACGCGATTGGCCGCCACCACCGGCAACAGGTTGGCGGCGGCGTGGCCGCGCATGGCCACCTGCCAGTGGTCGCGCGAGTCCAGTTCGGCACAGCCGGGCTCGGAGCCGATGGCAGTGGGGAACAGCAGCACTTCGGCGCCCATCAGTGCCAGGCAGCGGGCGGTCTCGGGGAACCACTGGTCCCAGCAGATGCCGATGCCCAGGC
Organism: Pseudomonas sp. B13(2017); assembly: GCF_002113245.1. NCBI lineage: Bacteria > Pseudomonadati > Pseudomonadota > Gammaproteobacteria > Pseudomonadales > Pseudomonadaceae > Pseudomonas > Pseudomonas sp. B13(2017). The sequence goes on along the minus strand of NZ_NEJX01000007.1, from coordinate 187,017 downwards.
GGCCGAAGGCGGTGTCCCAGACCTTGAAGCCGGTATCGCCGGGGCTGAAGTATTCCTTCTCCTGGTAGCCGATGGCGTTGGGGATGTGGGTCTTGCGGTAGACGCCAAGCAGGCGGCCATCGGCATCGGCCACGGTCAGCGAGTTGAAGAAGGCATTGCCGGCGCGCTCGTACCAGCTCAGCGGCAGCACCACGCCCAGCTCGCCGGCCAGTGCGGCGAAGCGCTGCAGGATCGGGCTGGCGGGGTAGGGCTGGGCGAGGGCCTGGTGCTGGTGGTCCTGTTCGATGCAGAAGTACGGGGTGGCGAACAGCTCCTGCAGCAGGATCACCTGGGCCCCCTTGGCGGCAGCCTGGCGAACCAGCTGTTCGGCGCGGTCGAGGTTGCCAGGCAGGTCCCAGCGGCATGGCATCTGGGTGGTGGCGATGCGTAGCAGACTCATGGCTGCACCTCGGGTTGTTGCTGGGTGATGCAATGGATGCCGCCACCACCATGGGCGATGTGGTCGATGCGCACCGGTACGATCTCCCGGCCCGGGAAGGCGTGGGCCAGTTGCGCGGCGGCTTCCAGATCGGCGGCGATGCCATAGGCCGGCATGATGATCGCGCCGTTGGCGATGTAGAAGTTGGTGTACGAGGCGCAGAATACCTCGGCGTCCTGGTCGACGGCGGCGCTGGCTTCATACAGGTCGAGCAGCTCGAAGTGCCGGCCTTGCGCGTCGGTGGCCAGTTCCAGTGCGCGGCGGTTTTCCCGCACGACTTCGGCGTACACCGAATGCTGGTCATGGGTGGCGTCGACCAGCAGCACGCCGGGGCGGGCGAAGGCGCATACACCGTCGACGTGGCCGTCGGTCATGTCGCCGGTGATGTATTGTGGGTCGCCCGGTAGCCAGATGGTCTTGCGGATGCCCAGGTAGCGGGCGAAGCAGGCCTCGAACTCGGCCTTGCTCACGCCAGGGTTGCGGTTGGGGTTGAGCAGCACCGACTCGGTGGTGATCAGGGTGCCTTCGCCGTCCACATGAATCGCCCCGCCTTCGTTGCACAGCGCCGTGCTGAAGCCATCCAGGCCCAAGTGGTCGAGGATGCGCCGGCCGAGGCTGCGGTCCTGGCCGTGCTGCGACTTGTCTCCCCAGGCGTTGAAGCGCCAGCTCAGGCCGGCCAGGCCATGCTGTGGGTGGCAGACGAAGCCAGGGCCGCTGTCCCGGCACCAGCTGTCGTCCACGGCCATTTCGACCAGTTCGATATTGGCGCCGCAGAGGGCACGTGCGCTCTGCAAGGCCGAAGGGTCGACCACCATCTTCACCGGCTCGAAACGGGCGATGGCTGCCGCGACCCGGGCGTAGTCCTGCTGTACGTCGGCCAAGCGCACGTGCCAGCCGCTTTCCCACAGGGCCTGGTTGTGTGGCCAGACCATCCAGGTGGCAGCGTGGCGGGCCCATTCGGCGGGCATGCGCCAGCCGCTGTCGAGGGACAGGTGCATAGTGAACTCCGATCAATTAAGGATTTTTATCAACGAAGCCCGCCGTCGCGGGTGTTGATGTCCATGCTATGGCTAGGCTTGGCCTGCGACAAACGATAGATTTAGCGCACATCTGATCAGCAGGGCTTATCAATCATGCTCAAATACTGGCCACCCCTGAATGCCCTGCGCGGCTTCGAAGCCGCTGCGCGGCTGGGCAGCTTCCACAAGGCCGCCGAAGCGCTGAACCTGACCCAGTCGGCCATCAGCCAGCAGATTCGCAGTCTGGAAACCTACCTGGAGCAGCCGCTGTTCCACCGCAGTGGCCGCAGCGTGAGCCTGACCGACGCCGGGCACGACCTGCTCAGCACCACGCAGTCGCTGCTGCAGCACCTGGCGGTGGGCATTCGCCGGCTCGACCAGTACCGCAAGCCCAACCAACTGGTGGTCAACACCAGCCCGGCCTTTGCCAGGCACTGGCTGCTGCCGCGGCTGGCCGACTTTCACCAGCGCTGCCCGGATGTCGATTTGTGGTTGTTCACCAGTTTCGAGGTGCCGGACATGACGACCGAGACCATCGACCTGGCCATCCGCGACGACCTCAGTGCCCAGGCCGAGTGCAGCTTCAACGTGCTGCACCAGGACCAGCTGTACCCGGCCTGCCACCCGGCGTTGCTGCAAACGCCGATGTCGCGGCGCACCACCTTGCATGGCGAGCGCGAGATGGACTGGAGCCACTGGCAGCTGGAGGGTGGCGAGGATGTGGGGCAGCAGGGCAAGGGGCTGAACTTTTCCGACCCCGGGCTGCTGCTGGATGCGGCGAGCGAGGGGTTGGGGGTGGCCCTGGTCAGCCAGTTGCTGGCGCGGCGGGCGGTGGAGGAGGGGCGTTTGCAGGCTTTGTCGGCGCAGCGCGTGCGTGGGCCGGCGTGGGCGTGCCTGGTGCATCGGGACAGCCAGGATGATCCGCTGGCCCGGCAGTTCCTGGAATGGCTGAAAGGGGCTCTCTTGTCAGATTGATGTTGCCTGCACTGGCTCTATCGCCGGCAAGCCAGCTCCCACAGGTCCCTCACAGGGCTCAAGTTTTGCGCCGTCTTTGTGGGAGCTGGCTTGCCGGCGATAGGGCCGGTACAGGTAATCCACCGTTTTGCATCCCCAAGATCACCCCGTAATATGTGTCGGATAACCTGCGGGGGTAGTCTCACCCTCTGATCAACCGGAATCGCCCATGACGGCGCTTCCCCCGGCATAAACCTGACGAGGTACAGACATTGGCCATCATTCATCCTAAGGTCCGCGGTTTCATCTGCACCACGACTCACCCGAAGGGCTGCGAGCTCAACGTCCGTGACCAGATCGAAGCCACCCGCAAGCTGGGCGTGCGCGAGGATGGCCCGAAGAAGGTCCTGGTCATCGGTGCTTCCAGCGGCTACGGCCTGGCAGCCCGCATCACCGCGGCGTTCGGCTTCAAGGCCGACACCCTGGGCGTGTTCTTCGAAAAGCCAGGCACCGAGACCAAGGCCGGCACCGCTGGCTGGTACAACGCTGCAGCCTTCGACAAGTTCGCCAAGGCCGAAGGCCTGTACAGCAAGTCGATCAATGGTGACGCTTTCTCCGACGAAGCCCGTGCCAAGGTCATCGAACTGATCAAGAACGAAATGGGCGGCAAGGTCGACCTGGTCATCTACTCGCTGGCCTCGCCAGTGCGCAAGCTGCCGCAGACCGGTGAACTGGTGCGTTCGGCCCTGAAGCCGATCGGCCAGCCGTACAAGTCGACCGCCATCGACACCAACAAGGACACCATCATCGAGGCCAGCATCGAGCCGGCTACCGAGCAGGAAATCGCCGACACCGTCACCGTCATGGGTGGCCAGGACTGGCAGCTGTGGATCGACGCCCTGGCTGGCGCCAACGTGCTGGCCGAAGGCGCCCGCACCGTGGCCTTCAGCTACATCGGCAGCGACATCACCTGGCCGATCTACTGGCACGGTGCGCTGGGCCAGGCCAAGCAGGACCTGGACGAAACCGCCCTGCGCCTGGACAAGAAACTGGCCGGTGAAGTGAAGGGCGGCGCCAACGTGGCGGTGCTGAAGTCGGTGGTTACCCAGGCCAGCTCGGCCATCCCGGTGATGCCGCTGTACCTGTCCATGGTGTTCAAGATCATGCAGGAGAAGGGTGTTCACGAAGGCACCCAGGACCAGCTGGACCGCATGTATCGCGACCGCATGTACCGTGCCGACGGCGCGCCGGCCGAAGTCGACGAGAAGGGCCGCCTGCGCCTGGACGACTGGGAACTGCGTGATGACGTACAGGACGCCTGCAAGGCGCTGTGGCCGCAGGTGACCACCGAGAACCTGTTCGAGCTGACCGACTATGCCGGCTACAAGAAGCAGTTCCTCAACCTGTTCGGCTTCGAGCGCGCTGACGTCAACTACGACGAAGACGTGGCTACCGATGTGAAGTTCGACTGCGTCGAGCTGTAATCGCTGCCGGCCTGTACCGGCCCTTTCGCGGGTAAACCCGCTCCCACAGGGATCCCTTTTAACTTGAGGGAAATGGAGTACCTGTAGGAGCGGGTTTACCCGCGAAGTGGCCGGTACAGGCTATAAAATCTTTGCTAGCTTTGGCGCACAACAACAGGGAATGTGCCATGAGCTGCCTCACCCAACCCGCCACTGCCTTTCGCCACACCGCAGCCGACGGCTACAGCCTCGGCGGCTTCCGCTGGCGCCACGCCCGACCTGACCCCCAGCGCCCGCTGGTGATCATCAACGCTGCCACCTCGGTACGCTGCCGCTACTACTCGCGTTTCGCCGACTACCTGTTCGCCCAGGGCTGCGATGTGCTGACCTACGACTACCGTGGCATCGGCGAATCCCGCCCGGCCTCGCTGCGCGGCTTCCAGGCATCCTGGAGCGACTGGGGCCGGCTGGATTTCGAAGCCATGCTGGTGCATGCCGCAGAACATTTCCCCGGCCAGCCGGTGGACGTGGTGGGGCACAGTTTTGGCGGCTGCGCAGTGGGGCTGGCACCTTCGGCGAGCAAGGTTCGCCGGGTGGTGATGGTTGGTGCGCAATTCGCCTATTGGCGCGATTACGCGGCTGACCAGCGTTGGCAACTGTTCGGCAAGTGGCATGTGGTAATGCCGCTGCTCACCCGGGTGTTCGGTTACTTTCCCGGCAAGCGCCTGGGTTGGCTGGAGGACACGCCATCCGGCGTGGTGCACGACTGGACCACCCGTACCCCACGCTATGAGCACCGACCCAGCGGGCGTGCACTGGAGGCACTACCGTTCGCCCAGGTGCGGGCGGCGACGCTGGCCATCAGCCTGACCGATGACCCCTTTGGTACCGTGGCGGCGACCGAGCGTTTGCTGGGTTATCTGCAGGGCGCCGAGCGCCAGCACCTGCGCATTGCGCCTGTGGATATCTCGGTCGATGAAATTGGCCATTTCGCATTCTTCCATGACCGCTTTCGCGAAAGTTTGTGGCCGCTGGCCTTGCAGTGGTTGCAGCAGGGTGGGTTGGCGGGTGAGGTCCCAGGAAGGATCATGGGTTGATGCTGTCTGCACCGGCCTCATCGCCGGCAAGCCAGCTCCCACAGGGGGATGATCAGTTTGAAGGCAGCGGGGTACCTGTGGGAGCTGGCTTGCCGGCGAAAGGGCCGCGGAGCGGCCCCAAAATCTCAAGCCTTGCGTGCAAGCGGCAGCTCGGCAAACTTGACGCCCGCCAGCCCATGCTTGATCAGCGCACGGATATTGCCATGGTCGCTGCCCTCCGGCGTGGCCACCACGTCACGGTAGTGCTCGCCAAAGGCCAGCAGCGCTTCCTGGTCGCTCAGCCCTTCCAGCAGCGCCAGGCCCAGGGTCTTGCACGAACCTTCGTTCTGCCCGGCCGCATTCGCCACGCCGCCATTGTCGAAGGCCTGTGGCTGGTAGCTGTAGTTGTCGGCAATGAACGCCAGGGTGTCGGCAAACACGTGTTGGCCGCTGGCCAGGCTGGCGCGCAGGGTGTTCAGGTCAGTCACGGGGTTTTCCTTTTTCGAACGCCGCTTGTTGGTCGGCGCTGGCTTCTTTCTGGTATTGGGCTTTCCACTCGGCGTAAGGCATGCCGTACACCGCTTCGCGGGCGTCATCCAGGCTCAGGTCGAGCTGGCGCTCATCAGCCGCGGCCTTGTACCACTTGGACAGGCAGTTGCGGCAGAAGCCGGACAGGTTCATCAGGTCGATGTTCTGCACGTCGGTGCGCTTCTGCAGGTGTTCGACCAGGCGCCGGAACGCGGCGGCCTCGAGTTCGAGCTGTTGCTGTGGGGTCATGGGCTTCTCTCAGGTCATGCGGTTCTTCAGGTGGCGGCCACCGTTGATGACCACCTGGCTGCCGGTGCTGTACTGGCTGGCGAGCAGGTACTTGACCGTCTCGATCAGCGGGCCGGCGCCGGGTTCGAACTCCAGCAGGGCCTTTTTCAGGGTCTGCTGGCGGTAGGTTTCGTCACCCCCTTCCTTGAGGATCAGCAGCCCCGGCAGGATACCGTTCACATGCACCTTGGGCGCATATTTTTCGGCGAACGACAGCACCATGTTCTGCAACGCGGCCTTGGTCGCGGCGTAGCCGATGTGGCTTTTGCTGCCGCGTGAAGAGGTTTCGTCGCAAATGTGGATGATGTCGGCCTTTTCCACCTTGGCCAGCAGGTCGCCCAGGGCCAGGTTGAGGTGGTAGGGCGCTTCGACGTGCAGGCGGAACATGGTCTCGAGGTTGTCGAGGCCATCGTCGAGCCACAGCGAGGCGTTGTGGATGATCGCGCGCAGGCCGTCGTAATGGTTGTGCAGATAGTCGATCAGGGCCTGGCGGTCGGCCGCCTGGCACAGGTCGGCCTGGAACTGCACGATGTTCGGGTGGGCCGCCTGTGGCTGGACGCTGCGGCTGGCACTGACCACCGTATGGCCGGCCTGTGCCAGTTCAAGGGCCAGGGCCAGCCCGACGCGCTGGCTGGCTCCGGTAACGAGAATGGGGCTGTTCATGTTCGGGGCGGTCAACTTGTCTGTCCTTTGGTTGCCGCCCAGCATACCCGAACTGTCTACCGCGTGTACGGCCTGGCCTCAGCGGCTGCGCAGGGCGCCAGCAGGGGCCGGGGATGCATGCAGCCAGCCGGCCAGCAGGCGGGTGGAAAGGGGGATGAACAGGTAGACCATCACCGGCGTCAGGCCCAGGGTGCTGAGCAGTACCCGGGGCACCAGGTCCAGTGCTGCCAGCCAGTGGCCGAACACCAGGTTGAACACCAGCGAGACGGGGAAGAAGGCCAGCCAGATGGCCACGGCCTGCTTCCAACGTGGTGGTTTTTGCACCATATTGGTGCCAAACCAGTCGTCGATGCCGCTTACGCGCTCCTCTTTGGGGCGTTCGAACAAGCCGTTGCCGCGCTGCAACCAGGCCCGTCGCGAGGCGGAATGCTCCCAGGCATGCAGGGTCGGCTCGTCGCTGAAACGGAAAATGATCTGGAATTCGTCGCTGTCGCGGGGTGGCGCCAGGATGCCCGAGCCAAGGTAGCCGGGGAAGTCGGTGGCCAGCTGTTCGCCTTCATGCAGCCAGGCCAGCAGGTCCTGGTAGCGGCCATGGGCGGCGCGGCGCGACACCATCAGGGTGACGGGTGGGGTAGACATCGTGTATCTCCTGGCAACGGGGCTGGCGGGTAGCCGGCCCCTTTGGCTGTGTGGCCCGGGGTGGTGGGCGACGCAGGCGTGCATGCAAGAATCGGGCGCGGATTATCGCCCATGTGCGATCTTCGGCAACTGTCAGCCGGCAAACGGTTGCCGTAGTAGACTAGGTGTTCAACTTGGGCACACAGGGTACCCCTTGCAGATGAACGAACAGGGACTGAACCCAGTAATCGATGCGAGCCTCGCGCAGCAGGACCTGTTTCCGATCCGTGAGGTTTCCCGCCTGACCGGTGTCAACGCCGTGACCTTGCGCGCCTGGGAGCGCCGCCATGGCCTGATCCAGCCAACCCGCACCGACAGTGGTCACCGCCTGTATTCCCAGGCCGACATCGATGACATCCGCCGCATCCTTGGCTGGTTGGAGCGCGGCGTGGCGGTAAGCAAGGTCGCCAGCATCCTCGCCCGCGACCATGCCCTAGCCGGGCAGGCAGGTGGCGCGACGGGCGCCTGGGTGCGCTGGCAGCAGCAGATTCGCCAGGCGCTGCAACGTTTTGACCTGGCCGGCCTGGACCGCCTGTTCGACGAAGTGTTTGCCGCCTGCACCCTGGACCAGGTATTCAGCGAAGTGTTCATGCCGGTGTGGCATGACCTGGCGGTCGGGCAGGGCGGCTACGGGCAGGCCAGCGAGTGGCTGTTCCTCGATCAGTTCCTGCGTGGCCGGGTGTTCGCTCGCTTGCAACTTGCCCGTGTACTGCGCAGCCGCATGGTGCTGCTGGCACCGTTGCCGGGGCAGTGCCACGAACTGGAGTTGCTGGTGACCAGCCTGATCCTGGGCAGTGATGAAGTTGGCGTGACACCACTGGCGAGCGGGCAGCCGCTGGCAGAACTGGCGCTGGTCTGCGAGCGCCTGAAACCGGATGCCCTGGTGCTGTTCTCCCACCAGCCGCCCACGGCGGAACTCACCCGGCGCCTGACGCGCCTGGTGGCAGGGCTGGAATGCCCGTTATTACTGGCGGGTGAAGCGGCGGAACTGGCACAGGACAGCCTGGCTGGCAGCCCGATCGCCTGCCTGGGCGCACAGGGTAGTGTGATGCGCCAGCGTTTGCGGCAGTTTCTGGCCGGTCAGTTCGATACCTGAGTGTGTAGCTCGGGGTGGGCCCGGCGATGGGCCTGGAGAATGTAGTCGCGCAAGCGTTCGATCTCTTCGGCCGGGCTTTGGCTGAGGTCGTAGGCGGCCAGGTCCGGGCCGATGCGCCGGCCCAGCACGCCATGCAGTTCGATGGGGGGGATGCCGCCAGGGGCGAAGCTCAGTTCGAAGCGGGCTGGTGCCGCTGGCAGGCCACGGACTTCCAGCAATGTACCCTTGAACGAAATATCGCGAACCCACAGGCCGCTTTCCTGCCCATGGGCATCGAGCAGCGCGCTCGGCTGCTCCATCGACAGGCGCCAGGGGCGCAGCATGGGCCCGTCCTCGTAGATTTCCGGTGAGCCCAGTTGCAGGTGCAGGGCGTGGAACTCGTCTTCCACCAGTTGCAGCGGGAAGCTGATCTGCTGGTTGTTGAACTGGGCCTGCAGGGTTACCTGCTCGTTGGCCACCAAGCGGGTGAGCAAGCTCTGGATGCGGCGGTCGCCATTGACCAGCAGGCTCGACATGGGGTCGGCCAGGTTCAACTGCGGCGAATGCTGCATGTTCTGTATGAAATCCAGCTCGTCCTGGGTCAGGAGCGCTTCTGCTTGCATGATCGAACTCGATGGCGATTTCTTCAACGGGATTGACCGTGCGTGGCGTACTTGGTTCAGGTGCGTTCGTCGGGTTTCGGACGAACGCGCAGTTGCGCCAGTTCCCGCTCCAGTTCGACCTGTCGAGTGACGTCTTTCTGGATACCGATGAAGTAGGTGCGCTGTTCTCCGTCGTGCCTTACCGGGGTGATCGACAGTTCGTTCCAGAAAGCGCTGCCATCCTTGCGGTAGTTGCGCAGCACTTCGCGGCACGGCCGGCCTTCGGCCAGGGCCTTGCGGATGCGGGCGCGGCCAAGCTGGTCGCGGTCGTCGGCCTGCAGGAAGCGGCAATCCTGGTAGAGGATTTCGTCACGGCTGTAGCCGGTCAGGCGTTCGAAGGCCGCGTTCACGTAGATGAGGATGGTGTCGTCGCCTTCCTGTTCGGCGACCACGATGCCGTCATTGGACGCATCGACCATGGATTGCAGTAGTTGCGCGTTGATCATGTTCGGGCCATTGAATAAACAAGGGTGCGAAGCAGGGCTGAGGATGGTGACTTTGGTAGAGGCGGCCTTTTGCCAGCGCCGGATGCTAGTATCCTACGTTTTCACTCAGTTTCGGAATCCTCTACCCGATGAAAGTCGCCATTATTTCCGGATCGGTCTACGGCACCGCCGAAGAAGTCGCCCGTCACGCTGAATCGCTGCTCAAGGCTGCGGGCCTGGAGGCCTGGCATGCGGCGCGCGCCACCTTGCAGGACCTTGAAGGTTTCGCCCCCGACGCCTTGCTGGCCGTGACCTCGACCACTGGCATGGGCGAACTGCCGGACAACCTCATGCCGTTGTACAGCAGCATTCGCGATACCCTGCCTGCGGCCTGGCGTGGCCTGCCGGGTGCGGTGATTGCGCTGGGTGACAGCAGTTATGGCGATACCTATTGCGGTGGTGGCGAGCAGATGCGCGAACTGTTTGCCGAACTGGGCGTGCGCGAAGTGCAGCCGATGCTGCGCCTGGATGCCAGCGAGACGGTGACTCCGGAGGCGGATGCAGAGCCTTGGTTGGCTGAGCTTGTTCAAGCACTGAAAGCCTGAGGTATTTCCCCCGCCCTTGCCGGCCTCTTCGCGGGCTCGCCCGCTCCCACAGGATCCTCATCATCCTCGAGATCAGCGGTATACCTGTGGGAGCGGGCAAGCCCGCGAAGAGGCCGGCAAGGGCAACTCATCCCTTGCTGCCGAGCACCGGCCACTCGCTCACCAACGCCAACCACGCCTGCGCCGCCCGTGACAGATACGCCCCGCGCCGCCAGATGAACGCGATATCCCAACGCAAATCCCCCGGCGAGCGCAGCGGCAAGCGCACCACACCGGGGCGCTCCAGTGCTTTCGCCACCACACGGGGCAGCAGCACCACGCCCTGGCCCGCCGCCGCCAGCGCCGCGAGGAAGTCCGCCTGGCCACTGCGCCCGCCTTCCTTGGGGGTAAAACCCTGCTGCTGGCATGCCTTCAGCAACCGGTCATTGAGCACGAAGCTGCGCTGGTAAAGCAGGAACGGGGTATCGGCCAGCTGCTGCAGGTCCACCCCGTCCTGGCCCGCCAGTTCGTGGCCGCGAGGCAACAGGGCATCCAGTGGTTCGTTGCAGAACGGCTGGTAGTCGAACGCCTCGTCACTGGGCGTCAGGCTGCCACCCAGTTCCAGTTCGCCACTCTTGACTGCCTGTTCGATGCTGCGGCTGCCGCCTTCGAGCAACTGGACCGCGATGTTCGGGTGACGCCGCCGATACTCGGCGAACAACCCGGCGAACAGCGCGTCGCTGCCCAGCATCGGCAAGCCCAGGCGCAGTTCACCGCGGCCCATCTGGCTGAGGTCGTCCAGTTCGCTGAGCAGCGCCTGACGTTGGCGCAGCAAGGCTTCGCCACGCTCCAGCACGATGCGCCCGGCAGCGGTCAGGTGCAGCTGCGAGGCCTGGCGCTCCAGCAGCGGCTGGCCCACATCTTGCTCCAGCTGGGCCACCTGTTTGCTCACCGCTGACTGGCTGATGTGCAGGGTCTGCGCCGCCTGGGTAAAGCCGCCGCGGTGGACCACTTCGATAAAGCTGCGCAGCTGTTTGAATTCCATGATCGCAATTCCATTCTGGAATGGCGTTCAGTCTAACAATTCGCTTCTGGCCTAGGCAGCCAAATCTTAAAATGAGGGCCTGTCGAGGACCCCCCCATGAAACCCGCGTTTTTGAAAAAAGCCCTGCGCCTGCTCGTCGAGCTGGCGATCCTCTGTGCCTTGTTCCTGTTCGGTGGCCAGCTTGCCACCTGGCTGGGCTGGCCGATTCCTGGCGGTGTGATGGGCCTGGCATTGCTGCTGTTGCTGTTCGCCTCGGGTGTGCTCAAGCCGGCCATGCTGCAACTGGGCGCCGGCTGGCTGATGGCTGAGATGCTGTTGTTCTTCATCCCGGCGTTGATGAGCCTGCTCGATTACGGCGCCCTGATCCGTGACGAGGGCTGGCGCATCCTGCTGGTGATTGCCGTGAGCACCTTGATGGTAATGGTGGTGACCGCGTTGACCGTGGAACTGGTGTGCCGCTGGAGTTTGCGCCATGAGCCTTGAACCCATGCCGCTGTTCTGGCTGGCCCTGACCTTGCTGGCGTACCTGGGCAGCCGCTGGTTGTACCGGCGCAGCGGGCGCTACCTGCTGTCGCCGCTGATCCTGGTGCCGGTTCTGTTGCTGGCGGTGGCCGTGCCGCTGCACACCGCCTATGCCGAGTACGCCCGCAACACCCATTGGCTGATGAGCGTGCTTGGCCCGGTGACCGTGGCCTTCGCGGTGCCGATCTGGCAGCAACGGGCCATGCTGGCGCGCCACTGGCCGGCACTGATGGTGGGCATGGTCGCCGGCAGCAGCGCTTCGATCGCCAGTTCCTGGGGGTTGGCTCATATGTTGGCGCTGGACAGCGCGACCAGCCTGTCGCTGGTGCCGCGTTCGATCACCACGCCCTTTGCCATGCCATTGGCCCATGACCTGGGTGGCGTACCGGAACTGACGGCGGTGTTCGTGATGTTCACCGGCGTGCTGGGCGCCATGTTCGGCGGCGTGCTGCTGCGTTGGTTGCCGTTGCGCACGCCGCTGGCGCGGGGCGCGCTGTTCGGCGTCGGTGCGCATGGCGCCGGTGTCAGCCGGGCGCAGGAGGTAGGCCGCGAGGAAGGCTCGGTGGCCGGCCTAGTCATGGTCCTGACCGGGTTGTTGAACCTGTTCGCGGCACCGCTGCTGGCCATGCTGCTCTGACCGTTCGTGCCACTGACTCGCCAAGTCATCAAGCTGGCTGGCAACGCAAGTTCCAGCCCATGGGCTGCTGGCTAGACTCAGCCTCGACATAGAGAGCACATGTAAGTGCCGAGGTGACATGCAATGACCGCAGCCTTGCTCTATTCCACCAACACCACTTCACCGGGACCGTTCTGATGCCCATGGCCGAAATTCCATTGTGCGTCTGGCGTACCCGGGGACAGAGTTTCAGCTTCCGGGGCCAGAGCATCCGCTACTGGACCGCAGGGCAAGGAGAGCCCCTGCTTCTGTTGCACGGCTTCCCCACCGCCAGCTGGGATTGGCACTACCTGTGGGGGCCTTTGGCCCAGCGCTTCCGGGTGATCGCCTGCGACATGCTTGGCTTTGGCGATTCGGCCAAACCGGTCGATCACGTGTACAGCCTGATGGAGCAGGCCGACCTGCAGCAGGCCTTGCTCGCCGAACTGCAAGTCGACCAGCCGGTGCATCTGCTGGCCCATGACTACGGCGGCAGTGTGGCCCAGGAACTGCTGGCACGGCATCATGAACAGCGCGCCAACATCGCCAGTTGTGTGTTCCTCAACAGCGGGCTGTTCCCCGAAAGCTGCCGCATGCTGCTGATCCAGAAGCTGTTGCTCAGCCGGCTGGGCTGGCTGGTAGGGCGCTCGTTCGGGCGTGACGACCTGGTGCGCAACGTGACTCAGGTCTACGGCCCTTGCACCCACCCAAGTGAAAGCGCGCTGGATGACTTCTGGAGCCTGATCGCCGCCAACCGTGGCACGCGCATCCTGCACAAGCTGGTGTGTTACATGCCGGAGCGCAGGTTGCACCGCGACCGCTGGGTTGGCGCGATGCAGCACGAAGGCGTGCCGCTGCGCTTGATCAATGGCGTGGTCGACCCGCTGTCCGGCGCGCACATGGTGGAGCGCTACCGGCAACTGGTGCCGGAGCCGGACACCGTGCAGTTGCAGGGCATCGGCCATTACCCGCATACCGAAGCGCCGGTGCAGGTGCTGCGCCATTACCTGGCCTTTCGTGAACAACCGCTGAGCTGTTTCCAGCAGAAAGTGGCGTGGTCCTGACAGGGCCTCATCGCCGGCAAGCCGGCTCCCACAGGTACAGCGCAGGCCTGGAGGCCGGCGCGGTTGGTGTGGGGGCTGGCTTGCCGGCGATGGGCCGCACAGCGGCCCCATAACCATCGTGCTGCGTTATTGCCAGGCATTCAGCCTGCGTGAGCTTGATTGTCCGCCCGCCGCTGGCGGCGGACACTCGGCTGACCTGAACCTGCCTGGAGCCATGAGCATGAGCGAGCCTGTCCGTCTGCAAGATCGCGTGGTGATCGTCACCGGAGCCGGGGGCGGCCTGGGCCGTGCCCATGCGCTGCTGTTCGCTGCGCGTGGTGCGCGGGTGGTGGTCAACGACCTCGGCGGCTCCACCCACGGTGAAGGTGCCAGCGCCTCTGCCGCCGACCGGGTGGTAGCGGAGATCCGCGCCGCTGGTGGCAGTGCCATTGCCAACCATGACTCGGTCAGCCACGGCGCGCGTATTGTCGAGCAGGCCCTGGACAGCTTCGGCCGGGTCGATGTGCTGGTGAACAATGCCGGCATCCTGCGTGACAAGACCTTCCACAAGATGGAAGACAGCGACTGGGAGCAGGTGTATCAGGTGCATGTCGAGGGGGCTTACAAGGTCACCCGCGCCGCCTGGCCGCACCTGCGCGAGCAGAACTGGGGGCGGGTGATCTTCACTGCTTCCACGTCCGGCATCTACGGCAACTTCGGCCAGGCCAACTACGGCATGGCCAAGCTGGGCCTGTATGGGCTGACTCGTACCCTGGCGATCGAAGGGCGCAAGCACGGCATCCTGGTCAACGCCATCGCCCCCACCGGTGGTACCCGCATGACCGAAGGGTTGATCCCGCCCCAGGTGTTCGAGCGGCTCAAGCCAGAGCTGGTCAGCCCGCTGGTGGTGTACCTGGGCAGCGAGCAGTGCCAGGGCAGCGGTGAGCTGTTCGAAGTGGGCGGCGGCTGGGTGGGCAAGGTACGGTGGGAGCGTAGCCTGGGGGTAGGCTTCGATCCGCGTGAAGGCTTTACCCCGGAGCAGGTGGCGGAGAACTGGGCACGGATTGGCGACTTCGACGGGGCAGTGCACCCACAGGACAGCTTGCAGGCGTTGCAGCAGATGATGGCGAACTTGCAGAAGTATCCGCTGGGCTGAGCTTTGTACTACCTGTGCTGGCCTCTTCGCGGGCTTGCCCGCTCCCACAGGGATATCACTGCCCTCAGGCTTGGTGATATCCCTGTGGGAGCGGGCAAGCCCGCGAAGAGGCCAGCACAGGCGACGGAAATTTTCAGGGCAAATAAAAAAGGCCGCTGCAAGCCGCAGCGGCCAATCGAGACGTCAGATCAAGGAGCTTCAAAATCTACGTCGGTGAACCTCGCAGGCCTGAAAGGCGGGGGGGAGAGCCCTTCATGCCGGCCAGTGAGTTAAGAATAAGCGCCTGATCCTGTAGGAAAAATAGCCGCTTATGACATTCACCTTTACGTATCGGGCAATAGTGCCGCAAGCGCTCAGCCGGCGGGCGAATAGCCCATGCGCCAGCTGGTTTCCCGCGCTGCCGCCAGCAGCCGTTGCGCCGCCGGGCCATGCTCGTCGGCATGGAAGATCGACGTCGGCCCGACCACGGTCATCACCGCGGCGACCTGCCCCATGGCATTGAACACCGGGGCCGACAGCGCATCCACGCCGGGCATCAACAGCCCGTGCACATGGTGCAGGCCACGTTCACGAATGCCCGCCAGTACCGCCTGGTAGTCGGCGGCGCTGTGCTGCAGGGCGGCCAGTTCCCGGTCACGCAACTCCACGGTCTCGCGCTCGGGCAGGTAGGCGGCGAACACCAGCCCGGTGGACGACGTGAGCAGCGGCAGTACCGAGCCGATCTGCGTTACCACGGTGACCGCGCGTACCGCCGGCTCGATGCTCACCACTGTCGCGCCCTGGTTGCCCCATACGGCAACGAAGCAGCTCTCGTTCAGTTCATCGCGCAGCTGCGACAACGGTAGCGCGGCAATCTTCAGCACATCGATACTGCCCAGCGCCGCCAGCCCCACCCGCAGTGCCTCGCGCCCCAGGCCGTAATGGTTGGTGGCCGCATCCTGCTCGGCAAAACCGCTGGCGATCAATGCCTGCAGGTAACGGTGCACCTTGCTCGCCGGCATCTGCACATGTTCCGCGAGGCGCGACAGGGAGGTGGACGGGGAGAGCTCAGCAAGGGCCTTGAGGATGTCGGTGCCGACCTCCGCCGAGCGGACTTTCTGCTTGCCGTTGTCGGCGGGGGAGCTGGCTTTGGCCATGGACATCTTCTTCCGGATTCGTCGAGTCGCGCCTTTATAGCTTGACGCATTGCCCGTAGCAAATTACGTTATTCGTAATCTGATTACGATAAAAACAATGCAGACGCGCTGCCACCCCGCCCCGGGCCAGCAGCCAGCTGCCAGCAACGGCTCGGCCAGAGCCCGGAGGCATCGATGAATCGCGATACGTCACCCGACCTTCACTACCTCAGCGGCTTCGGCAACGAGTTTGCCAGCGAAGCGCTGCCAGGGGCCTTGCCGGTCGGGCAGAACTCGCCGCAGAAGGCACCCTATGGTCTGTATGCCGAGCTGCTCTCGGGCACGGCGTTCACCATGACCCGCAGCGAGCTGCGCCGCACCTGGCTATATCGTATTCGTCCGTCTGCCTTGCACCCGCGTTTCGAGCGCCTGGCGCGTCAGCCGCTGACCGGCCCGTTGGGGGCCATCACCCCTAACCGCCTGCGCTGGAACCCCCAGCCGATCCCCGTCGAACCGACCGATTTCATCGAGGGCTGGCTGCCCATGGTGGCCAACGCCGCTGCGGAAAAACCGGCCGGCGTGAGCATCTACATCTACCGCGCCAATCGGTCGATGGAGCGGGTGTTCTTCAACGCCGACGGTGAACTGCTGCTGGTGCCGCAACAGGGCCGCCTGCGCATTGCCACCGAACTGGGGGTGATGGAAGTCGAGCCGTTGGAAATCGCGGTAATCCCGCGTGGCATGAAGTTCCGCGTCGAACTGCTCGACGGCGAGGCCCGCGGCTACATCGCCGAAAACCACGGCGCGCCGCTGCGCATCCCGGACCTGGGCCCGATCGGCAGCAACGGCCTGGCCAACCCGCGCGACTTCCTCACCCCGGTGGCGCACTACGAAGAGGCCGATGGCCCGGTGCAGCTGGTGCAGAAGTTCCTGGGCGAACATTGGGCCTGCGAACTGCAGCACTCGCCACTGGATGTGGTTGCCTGGCACGGCAGCAACGTGCCATACAAGTACGACCTGCGCCGCTTCAACACCATTGGTACGGTCAGCTTCGACCACCCGGACCCGTCGATTTTCACCGTGCTGACCTCGCCGACCAGCGTGCATGGCCTGGCCAACATGGACTTCGTGATCTTCCCGCCACGCTGGATGGTGGCCGAGAACACTTTCCGTCCACCATGGTTCCACCGCAACCTGATGAACGAGTTCATGGGCCTGATCAACGGTGCCTACGACGCCAAGGCCGAGGGCTTCCTGCCGGGCGGTGCCTCGCTGCACGGAGTGATGAGCGCCCACGGCCCCGACGCCGAAACCTGCGAAAAGGCTATTGCCGCCGACCTGGCGCCGCACAAGATCGACAACACCATGGCCTTCATGTTCGAGACCAGCCAGGTGCTGCGCCCGAGCCTGCAAGCCCTTGAATGCCCGCAGTTGCAGGCCGACTACGATAGTTGCTGGGCCACCTTGCCGAGCACCTTCAACCCGAACCGGAGATAACCCATGAACCAGACCGCCATTGCCCGTAGCTGGGTCGAGCACGCCAACGGGCACAGCGACTTCCCGCTGCAGAACCTGCCGTTGGGCATCTTCAGCCGGCCGGGTGAAGCCAAGCGCTGTGGCGTGGCCATCGGCGACGCGATCCTCGACCTGGAGGCGGTGCTGGCCGCCGGCCTGTTCGACGGTGCCGCCAAGGCCGCTGTCGAGGCCACCCGTGGTGGGGTCTTGAACGCATTCTTCGCCCTCGGCCGCAGTGCCCGCGTCGCCCTGCGCGAGCGCCTGCTGGTGCTGCTGGGCGAACACAGCGAACACCAGGCGGCGCTGCAGGCCGCCCTGTACCCGGCCAGCGCCTGCCAGCTGCATGTACCGGCGCAGATCGGTGACTACACCGACTTCTACGTGGGTATCGAGCACGCCAAGAACGTCGGCAAGCTGTTCCGCCCCGACAACCCGCTGCTGCCCAACTACAAGTACGTGCCGATCGGTTATCACGGCCGCGCCTCGACCATCCGCCCGTCCGGCACTGATGTGCGCCGGCCCAAAGGCCAGACCCTGCCGGCTGGGCACACCGAGCCAAGCTTCGGCCCCTGCGCGCGCCTGGACTACGAGCTGGAGCTGGGTATCTGGATTGGTCAGGGCAACGACATGGGCCAGGCGATCCCGGTAGGCGATGCCGCCGAGCACGTGGCCGGCCTGTGCCTGCTCAACGACTGGTCGGCGCGCGATATCCAGGCCTGGGAATACCAGCCGCTGGGGCCGTTCCTGTCCAAGAGCTTCATCACCACCATCTCGCCCTGGGTGGTTACCGCCGAAGCGCTGGAACCGTTCCGCTGTGCCCAGCCGGCACGCCCGGAAGGCGACCCGCAGCCACTGTCGTACCTGCTGGACAAGCGCGACCAGGCCGCCGGTGCATTCGATATCGAACTCGAGGTGCTGCTGCTCACCGAGCGCATGCGCGAGCAGGGCCTTGCCCCGTACCGCCTGACCTTGAGCAACACCCGCAGCATGTACTGGACCGTGGCGCAGCTGGTCGCGCACCACAGCGTCAACGGCTGCCAGCTGCAACCGGGCGACCTGTTCGGTTCGGGCACGCTGTCGGGCGCCACGCCAGGTTCGTTCGGCAGCCTGCTGGAGATCACCGAAGGCGGCAAGCACCCGGTGGAACTGGCCAGTGGCGAGGTGCGCAAGTTCCTCGAAGACGGCGACGAGATCATCCTGCGTGCTCGCTGCGTGCGTGATGGCGTGGCCAGCATCGGTTTCGGTGAATGCCGCGGCACGGTCATCGCGGCCAACTGAGGAGGCACGGGCATGGAGCTGTACACCTATTATCGTTCCACCTCGTCCTACCGGGTGCGCATTGCCCTGGCACTGAAGGGGCTGGCCTACCAGTCCCTGCCGGTCAACCTGTTGCAGGGTGAGCAGCGCGGTGCGGACTATGTCGCGGTCAACCCGCAGGGCCGTGTGCCGGCCTTGCGCACCGATGGCGGTGAGCTGCTGGTGCAGTCGCCGGCGATCATCGAGTACCTGGAGGAGGTTTATCCACAGCCCGCCCTGCTGCCTGCTGCGGCCGAGGCGCGCGCCAAGGTACGGGGCGTGGCGGCGATCATCGGCTGCGACATCCACCCGCTGCACAACGTCAGCGTGCTCAACCGGCTGCGCCAGGCTGGCCAGGACGAGAGCCAGGTCAACCAGTGGATCGGCCACTGGATCAGCCAGGGGCTGGCGGCAGTGGAGCAGCTGATAGGCGATCACGGCTTCTGCTTCGGTGACGAGCCGGGCCTGGCGGATGTCTACCTGATCCCGCAGTTGTACGCGGCCGAACGCTTCAACATCGACCTCGACAGCTTCCCGCGCATCCTGCGGGTTGCCGCCCTGGCGGCGGGGCACCCGGCGTTCGCCCAGGCCCACCCGGCACAGCAGCCGGACAGCCCGGCTCAGTGAATGGAACGGTTCGCCGCCGGAAGCTTGCCGATACGCTCGGACAGTTTCAGGCGCTGGACCGGGTCCTCCGTCAGCAGTAACGCATGCTCCAGGTCGAAGCGCTCGGCCTGCGGGCAATCCAGGTGCTGGTAGAGCGAGGCGCGGGTCACATAGTCGCTGACCTGCACCGGGCCCAGTTGCATGACCCGCTCGGCATCGATCAGCGCCGCCAGGTGGTCGTCGTTGCTGATGTGCAACTGGCGCAGGTTGCGTGACAGGCGTTGCAGCATCTGCAGCGGGCTGGCACTGCGCATGTGCTCGGCGGTCAGCGCTACATGCGGGCCAAACTGGCGAGCCAGCAGCTCACGGCAATCGTTGGGGTACAGGCGGCGGCCACCACAGGGGTCGAGCAGGTGATCCGCACCTGGCACGCGCAGCAGGAAATGGCCAGGGAAGCCTACGCCCTCAAGGGGGATGGACAGGCGCCGGGCCAGTTCCAGGGCGAGGATGGCCAGGGTCAGCGGTTGGCCACGGCGGCGCTGCAGCACCTTGTCCATCATCGCGGCTTGCGGGCGCAGCGGGTGGTATTCATCCTGCTGGAAGCCCAGGGCATTGAGTTGGCGCAGCAGTGGCTGGGCCAGTTCGCACAGCGGCAGCATCGGCAGGTTGGCGCTGATCTCGCGCTGCAGGTCATGCAGCTTGGCAAGGCTGGCCGCGGGCTCGACGCTGCGGTCGTGCTCGGCGGCAATCCATAATGCGGCTTCCAGCAGGGCGACGGGCTCGCGTTCCAGGCAGGCCAGGCAGGCTTGACGTGGCTTCATGGGGCTTCTCCACACACGCTTGAGTATTAGCCGCGGCGCGCGGTTTCGTCCAGTGGTCCGGCGGCGGCGCCAGCCCAAGGGCCATGCCTATACTGGAGAGAGCACCTCGTAGGGGAGCCTGTCGATGTTCGCGCTGATGCAAAGCACCCGTACCCAGTCGCTGCACTTGTTCACCCACCCGCCCACCGGCCTGAAGGCCGTGGTGGCTATCCACAGCGAGCAGTTGGGCCCGGCCATGGGCGGTTGCCGCTACCTGCCTTATGCCGATGATGAAAGCGCCATGACCGACGCAATTCGCCTGGCCCAGGGCATGAGCTACAAGGCGGCGCTGGCCGGCCTGCCACTGGGGGGCGGCAAGGCGGTGATCATGCGCAACCCGCATGTGGAAAACCGTGCCGCGCTGTTCGAGGCCTTTGGCCGCTTCATCGACACCTTGCAAGGGCGCTTCATCATCGCCGTGGACAGCGGCACCTCGACCCTGGACATGGACTGCATTGCCCAGAGCACACCCCATGTGACCAGCACCACGGCCTCGGGAGACCCCTCACCGCATGCGGCGATGGGGGTTTTTGCCGGCATTCGTGCCACCACTTCGTTCCGCCTTGGCAGTGATGACCTGCAAGGGCTGCGGGTTGCGGTGCAAGGGCTGGGCAATGTCGGTTATGCGCTGGCGGAGCAACTGCATGCGGCGGGTGCTGACCTGCTGGTGAGCGACCTGGACCCTGGGCGGGTGCGGCTGGCGGTGGAGCAGTTCAATGCCCATCCGGTGACCAACGATGCGTTGATCAGCACGCCTTGCGACATCTTTGCCCCTTGCGGCGTGGGGCCGGTGTTGAACGGGCAGAGCGTGATGCAGCTGCGTTGCGCGGCAGTGGCGGGGGCGGCGAACAACCAGCTGACCACCTTGCAGGTAGCCGACCAGCTGGAGTCGCGCGGGATACTGTATGCGCCCGATTACGTGATCAATGCCGGTGGGTTGATCTACGTGGCACTTACCCATCGTGGCGTAGACCTGGGCACCATCACTGCGCACCTGGCGCGGATACCTTCACGGCTGACCGAAGTGTTTGGCCATGCCCAGGCAGAGAAGCGCTCGCCGGCGCGGGTGGCGCAGATGCTGGCGGAGCGGTTGCTCTACGGCTGAGAGGCGATACCGGCTTTGCTGGCCTCTTCGCGGGCACGCCCGCTCCCACAGGAATACCCAAAACCCTGAAAACCTGCGCGGTCCCTGTGGGAGCGGGCGTGCCCGCGAACACGGGCGCAGCCCGTGCCATCCACCTTGACCGCACGGAACCTCAAGCCATGCGCAATCCTTGAAGAAGCTGCCAGTGCAGGCAATTACTCGGCCGCTGGCGCTTCGAGCAACTCGGCCAGTGCATCCGGCTGGCTCTTGAACGCCCGGGCGAACACATCGCGGTTCCTGGCCATGTAGATACCGGCTTCCTCGACCTGTTTCTCGCTCAGCGAGGGCACTGCCTTGTGCAGTACTTCGGCCAGGCGCTCGGCCAGTTCGAGCATCTTGTCGTGACGGTCTGCTTCGGCCTTATCCATGAACAAGCGCTCCGGGTCGCGGCTGCTGCGGTACACCACTTCGACGGCCATTCATCACCTCTATGCCTTTTGCTGGTTGCGTTTCGATTTACTGTATCTATATACAGTAATGGCAATGTTGATTGCTTCGCAAGCAGAAATTGTAGCGTGGTGCAGAGGGCTTACTGCTTCATGCCCAACTCAGCATCATCCATCAGCGCCTTGGCCATCCAGGTCCTTTCGCGGGTGAACCCACTCCCACAGGAACTGCATCTACCTCAAAGGCCTGTGGAGATCCTGTGGGAGCGGGTTTACCCGCGAAGAGGCCGGCCCAGACAACGCAACACTCAAACCTCAGTGCAAAGCCCGAGGCTCAGCGGGCATCTGCACCTGAACCAGTGCCGACTCAAGCAAAGCCCGCAACGTCTCCAGCTCATGCATTGAGGTCATCATCAGGATCGAAGCCGGCGATTTGGGCTGCAGTAGCAAGGCCTGATGCACCACGGTGGCTGCTCGCTTCTGGCAACTTGCCACGCCTCAAGGTGCCTTGCGGCAATCGGTCGCCTTCCAAGGCAGGGGCCTGGCCTTTTAACTGCATGGCACAAGCGTCACGCCGGTGACGCATCATCCTTCAAGACGTATCGGGGAATG
The DNA here is from genome assembly GCF_002113245.1 of Pseudomonas sp. B13(2017). Taxonomy (NCBI): domain Bacteria; kingdom Pseudomonadati; phylum Pseudomonadota; class Gammaproteobacteria; order Pseudomonadales; family Pseudomonadaceae; genus Pseudomonas; species Pseudomonas sp. B13(2017). Next base: position 165,169 of record NZ_NEJX01000007.1, on the reverse strand, counting down.
GAACATCGTGAACATCAAATGGGCAGAAAAGCTGCGCAAGGGCCTGCACGGCTCGGCCGACTCGCTGGGCAACCTGTGCGTCGAGGCATTCCATTACCTGGCGCTGTTCGGCATTGGCGCGATCACCGCCTATGCGGCAGTGATGACGTTCCTGGACATGCTCGGCAAGGGCGGGGTCAGTGTCGATGACATCCTGCTGCTGTTCATCTACCTGGAGCTGGGGGCGATGGTCGGTATCTACTTCAAGACCAACCACATGCCGATCCGCTTCCTGCTGTACGTGGCCATCACCGCGCTGACCCGCCTGCTGATCGGCGATGTCTCGCACCACAAGGCGCCGGACGTAGGGCTGTTGTACGTGTGCGGTGGCATCCTGTTGCTGGCGTTCGCGATCCTGGTGGTGCGTTACGCCTCGTACCGCTACCCCTCGACCAAGGTACTGGATGCCAACGGCAAGGAAGTGGAGGAGGGCAAGTAGCCCTCAGTTGGCGATGAAATGGCGCGGCTCGTGGCGGGCGTCACGGGTCAGCGCGGCCAGCACCTGCAGAGGGTTCTGGCTGTGTTCGATGGCCAGGCCCAGGCGGATGCTGTCGATCACCCGCTGCAGGCGTACCGGGTCATTGCGCTGGGCCTGGGTGATGAGGCGCTTGGCGACCACGCCAGCGTCGTCGGACAGGGTCAGCATGATGCTGCCGTCGAGGTTTGCAATGCTCAGGTTGACCCGGTATTCGGGGGCGAATGCAGCACTGATTCGTTCGAATGGGTTGTTCATGGTCATGCTTCTGCGGTGAATGAGTGCAGAAGTTGACCGGGGAAATTACCTGTTGGTTCAGCGCCATCGATCGATACAAACGAAAACGCCCGGCATCAGGCCGGGCGTTTGCATTGCCGATCAGGCGTCCGGGTCACTCAGTTCCAGGGCTCCGCGCTTGCTGCGCAGCTTGCCGTAGAAGTGTTCCAGCGCGTGGTTGAGCTTGGTGGCGGCACCATCGACAGCCTGGTCCAGCGAAGTGGCGGTGTGGGTCACGGAAATCGGTTGGTGGCCTTTGGGGCGAGCCTCCATCTGGCAGCGTTTGTCATGCGGTCCGGGCTTGGCGCCGTTCTCGTCGCGCAGGTGAACCTCGATGCGGGTGAGGTCGTCTTCGTAACGTTCCAGCGAGTTCTGCAGTGTGCTGCGGACCCACTGGTCGAGCCGGGCGTTGCCTTCGAAATGGTTGCTGCTGTTGACCTGGATTTGCATGATTCAATCCTTATTCAGCTTGCTCGCATGGAGACGCGCCTAGGCCTTTGAGACCCTTGGAATTTCTGCGCCTCTTGACTCTAAGGTCAGGCAACGGCGAAACGAATTCAAGCCCTTTTCGAAAATAAATTTCTTGTTGCATTCAAGGCAGCAGGCGGCTTATCGCTTGGCCTTTGCTTATGAGAATTGAAATCATTATTATTGCAGGCCCGAAAACGCCCGGACCTTCGCCATGACGCGCAAAACCGCCGGTCTCTCGCTCAGCTATCGCCTGGCCGTGACTTCACGCAGCCTGGCCGCGCTGCTGGGCGGCTACCTGCTGGCGTCCGTGGCCAGCGTCTGCATTACCCTGCTAGCGCCAATGCCACGGGTCGATGCCACGCTCACCGGCCTGCTGCTGTCATTCGTCTTCTACCTGCTGGCGTTCATCTGGTGCTTCGCTTGCCGCAGCGCTTTGCGCGCCTGGCTGGGCGTGCTGGCGCCAAGCGTGCTGCTGGGGGTGATCAGCGGGTTGGCCTACTGGATGAAAACCCCATGAAAGAAGGCTTCCGCCAAGCCATGGCCTGGCTGCACACCTGGACCGGCCTGATCTTCGGCTGGCTGCTGTTCGCCATCTTCCTCACCGGCACGCTGTCGTATTTCAAGGAAGAAATCACCCACTGGTCGCAGCCAGAAGTGCGCAGCCATGCACTGGACCCGACCCATAGCCTGGAGGTGGCCCAGCGGTACCTGCAGGACAACGCCGGGCATTCGGGCACCTGGCTGATCCGCATGCCCAACGCACGCGAGGCCGCCTTGAGCGTGGGTTATCGCGACCCCAATGGCGGGCCACGCGGCTTCGTCACCAAGACCCTCGATACCCAGACCGGCCAGCCGGTGGAGGCACGTGACAGTCGCGGTGGCGAGTTCTTCTACCGCTTCCACTTCCAGCTGCAGATGCCATACCCCTTTGGCCGCTGGCTGTCGACGTTCTGCGCCTTCATCATGCTGTTGGGGCTGGTCACCGGAATCATCACCCACAAGAAGATCTTCAAGGAGTTTTTCACCTTCCGCCCTGGCAAGGGCCAGCGTTCCTGGCTGGACGGGCACAACGCCATTGGCGTGCTGGTGCTGCCGTTCCACCTGATGATCAGCTACAGCAGCCTGGTGCTGTTCATGTATATGGTGATGCCGGCAGGCATCATGGCCAGCTACGGCAATGACACCGGCAAGTACTTCAACGACCTGTTCGGCCGTAACGATGCGCCCAAGGCGGCCCATGTGGCCGCGCCGCTGGTACCGTTGCCGAGCCTGTACGCCAAGGTGCAGGACCTGCAACCGGGCGCGCGTATCGGCCGTATCCAGGTGGAAAATGCCGGCGACAGCAATGCCCGCGTTACCTTCACGCAATCGGCTGCCGACCACGTGGCTTACCGACGTAGCGCCAACTGGACCTTCGATGGCGCCAGCGGTGTGCTGTTGAGCCAGGGCAAGCCGGAGAGCGGGGCAATGATGACCGCCTTCAGCTTTGCCGGCCTGCACATGGGCAATTTCGCCGGGCCCTGGCTGCGCTGGCTGTACTTCTTCTTTGGCGTGGTCGGTACCGCGGTGATCGGCACCGGGCTGGTGATGTGGCTGGGCAAGCGTCAGCTCAAGCATGCCAGGAGCGAACGCCTGCCGGGTGAACTGCGCCTGGTCGAGGTGCTCAATATCGCCAGCATGAGCGGCTTGTTGCTGGCCGTGGCGGGCTTCTTCTGGGCCAACCGCCTGATCCCGATGGGTGTCGAAGGCCGGGCCGACTGGGAGGTCAACGCCTTCTTCACCGCCTGGGGCCTGTCGCTGGTGCACGCTGTGCTGCGCAGCGGGCGGCGGGCATGGGGCGAGCAACTGGCACTGGGCGCGCTGGCCTTCGCCTTGCTGCCGCTGCTCAACGGCCTGACCACCGGCCAGGGGCTGAACCATTCGCTGTCGGCGGGTGACTGGGCGATGGCCGGCTTCGACCTGACAGCGCTGGGCACCGGCCTGTTCCTGGCCTGGCTGGCCGGCAAGATGTTGCACGGCCCGAAGCCTGTGGCCAAGCGGGCCCCGCGTGCAGCAAAGAAGCCGAGCACTGAAACGGCGGAGGCGAGCTGATGCTGGGTAATGCACTGATCGCTTACGCCGGCTTCGTTGCCCTGTGCCTGGCCATGGAGAAGCACTTCGTCGACCTGCTCGGGCGCAAGCCGCGCCCCGGGCAGCTGCGGCTGTTGCGCAGCGCCGGTTGGCTGTTGCTGGTGCTGTCGCTGGTGCTCAGCGTGCACCTGCGTGGCTGGGCCCATGGCCTGGTGGAGTGGACCGCAGTGATGATGGCCGGGGTGACCCTGTGGGTGTTCGGCCTGCCATACCAGCCCCGCCTGTTGCTGGGCCTGGCCGCCGCCAGCGTGGTGCTGGGGCCGTTGCTGGCCGTGTTCGCCGAGTGACCAGGTGAGCGAGCCGGGCGACATGATCGAGGCGGATGCCGAAAGCGGCGGCGGGCGGGCGCGCTTCGTCCAGGTGTTCCAGGCCCAGCGGGCACGCATGGAGGCCCTGGTGAGCCGCCGGGTCGGCTGCCGGGCCACGGCATCGGACCTGGTCCAGGAACTGTTCCTGCGCTTCTGGCGTCGCCCCGAGGTCGAGGTCGAGGCGCTGGACACCTATCTGCTGCGTTGCGCCGGCAACCTGGCCATCGACCACCTGCGCAGCGAAGGCAGCCGCGAGCGCGCAGCCGAAGCTGTGTTGCCGCTGGATGAAGCGGCCATGGCCCAGGCCCCGGAACAGGCCGTGGAGGTCGATCACGACTTGCAGCGCATCGACGCTGCCTTGCGCGCCTTGCCCGAGCGCACCCGGCAGATCTTCCTGCTCAACCGTATCCACGGCTGCAAGTACGGCGAGATCGCCAAGGCCATGCAACTGTCCCAGAGTGCTGTGGAAAAGCATATGATGCGCGCCCTCGAAGCGTGCAAGGCGAGTGTTGCCGAGCCCGCGTCCACCCCACGCCGGCCAGGGAGTGCCCGTCGATGAGCCGTTTACCGCCGATCACCGAGGCGCAGTCCCGGGCTGCACTGCAATGGCTCAGCCGCATCAACGAGCAGCCTGCGCAAGCCGAGGGCGCGGCGTTCAAGCACTGGCTGCTGGCCGACCCTGGGCACCGTGAGGCCTACGCCCAGGCCCAGGCGCTGTGGCAGAACAGCGCCGCCCCGGCGGCGCGCCTGGCCGCTGAAGAACAGGCAAGCCTGCAACGTTACCTGGATGCGATGGCTAGGCCACCGGCCAGGCACCCCTGGCGGCAGCGGGTCGCGGCGCTGGCGGTGGCTGCGTGCCTGGTACTGGCCGTGGGCGTTGCCGGTGGTTGGCACCCGGGCCTGTGGCTGCAGGACCTGCAGGCCGACTACAGCAGTGCTGGTCAAGTTAGCCAGGTGACCTTGGCCGACCAGTCGCAGGTGACGCTGGATGCGGGGAGCGCGATTGCAGTCGATTTTGTGCAGGGCGAGCGCCGCGTGCGGTTGTTGCATGGCGCGGCGTTCTTCCAGGTCACGCATACCGGCGCGCCGTTCGTGGTGGAAGCTGCCGGCGGCGAGGTGCGCGTGCTTGGCACTCAGTTCGAAGTGCGCGAGCAGGGCGAGGGCGCCCAGGTCACAGTACGCAGCGGGCGCGTGGCGGTGAGCCCGGCACCGGGCGCAGCAGCGCGTGAACTGACGGCCAACCAGCAGGCGGCCTACGCTGCCGGCCGAGTCGGCGACACCCTGGCGGTGGACAGCGACAACCGCCTGGCCTGGCGCCAGGGCTGGCTGAATTACTACCAGGTGCCGCTGGCGCAGGTGGTCGAGGACCTGGGGCGTTATTACCCGGGGCGCATCCTGCTGCTCGATGATGAGTTGGGGCAACGCAAGGTCAGTGGCAGTTTCCCCGTGGCCGAGCCGTTGCTGGCGCTGGATTCGCTGGGCAAGGTGATGGGCTTTTCGCGGCAGACTGTGCTGGGGCGGTTGACTGTCATCCGGTAGTCGCCTGTGCCGGCCTCTTCGCGGGCTTGCCCGCTCCCACAGGTACTGCACCGGATTCGAGACTTGTGCAGTCCCTGTGGGAGCGGGCAAGCCCGCGAAGAGGCCGGCACAGGCAAAAATATTTTCAGATAGCGGGTGAGGTAACAGGACGTGGCATCCGTGTAATGAGTGGAAGTGCGATTCATTCGCAGTCATATCCCTCTCACAGGTCAGCGTCCATGAAGTTCACCCCGCGTTGCGTCCCTCTCTGGCTCGGCCTTTCCGCGCTCCCGGCATTCGCTGTCGCCCCCCTGGCCTGCGCCGCCGAGCAACAGCAGGCGTACACCTTCGCCCAGCCGGCGCAACCCCTTGCCCAGGCACTTGTCGCCTTCAGCCGCACCACCGGCCAGAGCGTGGTCTACACCCTGGAACTGCCAGGAGTGCAGGCGCCGGCATTGAACGGCAGGTTCAGCGCCGAACAGGCCCTGCAACAGCTGCTGGGTACTACCGGGCTGGCCTGGCGCCGCGTCGATGCACGCACGCTCACCCTCGAAGCAGTGGACACCTCCGGCGCCCTCAACCTGCAGGCCATCACCGTGACCTCGCAACTGGACGACTACAGCTACCAGCCCCCGGCTACCGCCTCGATCATGCGCGGGCAGGGCCCTAGCCAGGACATCCCCCAAGCCATCAACGTGGTGCCGGCCCAGGTCATCCGTGACCAGGCCCCGCGCAACCTCGATGACGCCCTGGCCAATGTCAGCGGCATCACCCAGGGCAACAATTTCGGTGGCACCTCTGACACGGTGATGAAGCGCGGCTTCGGCGACAACCGCGACGGCTCGATCATGCGCGATGGCATGCCCATCGTGCAGGGCCGCAGCCTCAACGCCAGCACCGAGCGGGTCGAAGTGCTCAAGGGCCCGGCCTCGCTGCTGTACGGCATCCAGGACCCGGGCGGGGTCATCAATGTGGTCAGCAAGCGCCCGCAACTCGAGCAGTACAACGCCCTGACCGTGCGCGGGTCGACCTACGGCAGCGGCAAGAACGGCAGCGGTGGCGGGTTCGACAGCACCGGCGCGCTCGGCGACAGCAACTTCGCCTATCGCCTGATCGTCGACCACGAAGATGAAGACTACTGGCGCAACTACGGCGTGCACCGCGAATCGCTGGTAGCGCCGTCGCTGGCCTGGCTGGGCGAAGACACTCAGGTGGTACTGGCCTACGAGCACCGCGAATTTCTCTACCCCTTCGACCGTGGCACGGCGTTCGGCAACAACGGCCACCCGCTGGATATCCCAGCCACGCGGCGCCTGGACGAGCCCTTCAACGACATGGAGGGGCGTTCCGACCTGTACCGTCTGGAAGTCGACCACCAACTGGCCGATGACTGGAAGCTGCACTTCGGCTACAGCTTCAACCGCGAAACCTATGATGCCAGCCAGGTGCGGGTGACCGGCGTGAATGAAAAAAGCGGCACGCTGTCGCGCAGCATCGACGGCACCCACAACGCCATGAGCCGTGACCAGTTCGCCACCCTGAGCCTGGCCGGCAATGTGCAACTGGCCGGGATGCAGAACGACCTGCTGTTCGGTGTCGATCATGAAGACCGCAAGGTCTTTCGTGGCGACCTGATCCGGCAGAGCGCCCAATCTACCTTCAGCTACATGAACCCGATCTACGGGCAGGAAGTGGAGGGCACCACCGTCAAAGCCAGTGACAGCGACCAGACCGACAAGCTACGCACCGACGCGTTGTTCGTGCAGGACGCGCTGCACCTGGATGATCACTGGATCCTGGTGGCCGGTGCGCGCTTCCAGCAGTTCGACCAATACGCTGGCCGCGGCCGCCCGTTCAAGGCCAACACCGACATCAATGGCCAGGCGTGGGTGCCGCATGCAGGTATCGTCTACAAGGTGGACGAGCAGCTGTCGTTTTATGGCAGCTATAGCGAGTCGTTCAAGCCCAACTCCACCATCGCGCCGCTGGTCGGTAATGTGGTGCTTGACTCGTCGGTGGCGCCGGAGGAGGGCAAATCGTGGGAGCTGGGCGCCAAGCTCGACATGCCAGGCCGCCTTACCGGAACCCTGGCGTTGTTCGATATCACCAAGCGCAACGTGCTGGTTTCCAACTTTGATACCAGTACGCGCGAAACGGTGTACAGCAATGCTGGAGAGGTCAGCTCACGGGGTGTCGAGCTGGACCTGACCGGCCAGTTGAGTGAGCGCTGGAGCCTGATCGGCAGCTACGCCTTCACCGATGCGCAAGTGACCAAGGACCCGGACCTCAAGGGCAACCGCCTGCAGAACGTGGCCCGCCACAGTGGTTCGCTGTCGGCGGTGTATGACTATGGCAGCCTGTTCGGCGGCGATCGCCTGCGCATTGGCGCGGGGGCGCGGTACGTGGGCGAGCGCGCTGGCAACCCGACCAACACCTTCGACCTGCCGTCCTATACCGTGGCCGATGCCTTTGCCAGCTACGAGACCAGGCTCGACGAGCACAAGGTGCTGTTGCAGCTGAACGTGAAGAACCTGTTCGACAAGGTTTACTACAGCTCGGCGGTGAACCAGTACTTTGTGGCCATTGGCGATGCGCGGCAGGTGAGCTTGTCCAGCACCTTCGAGTTCTAGGCATTTGGGGCTGCTTTGCAGCCCTTCGCGGGCACGCCCGCTCCCACAAGTATGGGCAGCGCCGCGGTCACTGTGGGAGCGGGCGTGCCCGCGAAGGGCCGCAAAGCGGCCCCAATATCACGAACAGAAAGCACTACGGTACTCGCCAGGCGTTGCACCGACCGCCTGGCGGAACCGGTTGCTGAAATGGCTGGCACTGGCAAACCCGCACAACAGGGCAATCTCCCCCAAAGGCATCAACCCCAGCCGCAACAGCTGGCAGGCCCGGTGCAGCCGCCGGGCCAGCAGGTACTGGTGCGGCGGCAGCCCGAAACTGGCGCGGAACATGCGCGCAAAGTGGTATTCGGACAGGTTGCAGCGCAATGCCAGTTCACCCAGGGTGATGGGCTGGTCGAGATGCGCTTCGATGTAGTCGACCATTTGCCGGCGCAGGCTCGGTGCCAGCCCGCCTTTCAGCCGTAGGCCCTGGCGCAGCCCGACCTGATTGAGCAGCGCATGATCGACGATCTCGTGCGCCAGGCTGCTGGCCAGCAAGCGTTCGCCAGGTTCATCCCAGTCCAGGGTTATCAGCTGGCGAAAGCGCTTGGCCTGCTGCGGGTCATCGAGAAAGGTCGCTTCCTGCAGTTGCAGCTCACGCGGTTCACGGTCGAGCAGGCGCACACAGCCCAAGGCGAATTGCGCCTCGCTGACATACAGGTGCGCCAGGCGGATCGCGCCATTGACCACCCAGTTCGATTCCTGCCCGGCTGGCATCACGCACAGCTTGTCGGGCGCCCCTTTGTCGCCGGGGCGCTGGCGGCGAAAGGTGCCGGTGCCGTCGGCGATGTAGCACGACAGGGTGTGATGGCTCGGTGCCTGGTAGTCGCGGGCATCGTCGCGGTTGCTCCACAACGCCGCCGCCAGCCCGTCGCCCAGGTGCGCGCTCAGCTCCAGCCGGGCGTGGGGCGAGGCGTGCATGGCGTTGAACACTTGCAGCTGGGTGAGTGGCGTCATGGGCGGTTCCTCTTGCCAGCCATCCTACTGCGCCTTGGGCAGGCTTACAGCTACCCGCAGGACAAATGCGCAAGTTTGTGCAAGCCGGGGAGGGGCCCCCGGATGAAACTGGAGGCCTCGGCGAGGGCTGCGCCCTCGATCGCAGGCAAGCCAGCTCCTACAGGGACCGCGCCAGCCTCGAGCTTGGCGCTGTACTTGTGGGAGCTGGCTTGCCGGCGATGGGCCGCATCGCGGCCCCGGGATGCATGGTCGATCGCCTGAGGAGTCCCACCGATGAACCTGTCACTCTACTTGCTAACCGTCCTGATCTGGGGCACCACCTGGATCGCCCTGAAACTCCAGCTGGGCGTGGTCGCCATTCCGGTCTCGATCGTATACCGCTTCGCCCTGGCCGGGCTGATCCTGTTCGCCTTCCTGCTGCTCACCCGCCGCCTGCAACCGATGAACCGGCGTGGCCACCAGATCTGTCTGGCCCAGGGCCTGTGCCTGTTCTGCGTCAACTTCATCTGCTTCCTCAGCGCCAGCCAGTGGATTGCCAGCGGCCTGATCGCCGTGGTGTTCTCCACCGCCACCCTGTGGAATGCACTCAACGCGCGGATCTTCTTCGGCCAGAAGATCGCCAGCAACGTGCTCGGCGGCGGCGCCTTGGGGCTACTTGGCCTGGGGCTGCTGTTCTGGCCCGAGCTGTCCCACCACGCGGCCAGCCGCGAAACCCTGTACGGCCTTGGCCTGGCCCTGCTCGGCACGCTGTGCTTCTCGGCCGGCAACATGCTGTCGAGCATGCAGCAGAAGGCCGGGCTCAAACCCATGACCACCAATGCCTGGGGCATGGTCTACGGGGCGGTGATGCTGGCGGTGTTCTGCGTGGTCAGCGGCGTGCCGTTCAGCATGGAGTGGAACGTGCGCTACATCGGCTCGTTGCTGTACCTGGTGGTGCCGGGCTCGGTGATCGCCTTTACCGCCTACCTGACCCTGGTCGGGCGCATGGGGCCGGAGCGGGCAGCGTACTGCACGGTGCTGTTCCCGTTGGTGGCGTTGAACGTGTCGGCGGTGGCCGAGGGGTATCAGTGGACAGCGCCGGCCTTGTTGGGGCTGGTGGCGGTGATGGCGGGGAATGTGCTGGTGTTTCGCAAGCCCAAGACCAGGGTGGCTGAGGGTGTTGTGGTGGCCAAATAGGTGATGGGTTGCCTGTGCCGGCCCTTTCGCGGGCTCGCCCGCTCCCACAAGTATTGCACAGGCCTTTAGGGCGGTGGTGTACCTGTGGGAGCGGGCGAGCCCGCGAAAGGGCCGGTGCAGGCAGTAGAGGGCTATCAGCCCTTCCACACTTGAGGATTCACCAGATCCCGCGGCCGCTCACCCAGCAGCGCCGCGCGCAGGTTGTCGATTGCCCGGTTGGCCATGGCCTCACGGGTTTCGGCAGTGGCCGAGCCAACGTGCGGCAAGGTCAGGGCATTGGGCAGCTTGAACAGCGGCGAATCGCTCAGCGGCTCTTTCTCGTACACGTCCAGGCCCGCACCGCGAATGGTGCCGTTCTGCAGTGCCTCGATCAGCGCCGCCTCGTCCACCACCGGCCCGCGGGCGATGTTGATCAGGAACGCGCTCGGCTTCATCAGTTGCAACTCACGCGCACCGATCAGCTTGCGGGTGGCATCGGACAACGGCACCACGATGCAGGCAAAGTCGGCTTCGGCCAGCAGTTGCTCCAGGCTGCGGAACTGCGCGCCCAGCTCTTGCTCCAGCGCGGTCTTGCGGCTGTTGCCGGAATAGATGACCGGCATGTTGAAACCGAACCGGCCGCGGCGGGCAATGGCGGCACCGATGTTGCCCATGCCGACGATGCCCAGGGTCTTGCCGTGCACATCGCTGCCGAAGTGGGCCGGGCCTACGGTAGCTTGCCAGTTGCCGGCCTTGGTCCAGGCATCCAGCTCGGCGGTGCGGCGGGCGCAGCCCATGATCAGCGAAAAGCCCAGGTCGGCGGTGCTTTCGGTCAGCACATCGGGGGTGTTGGTCAGGGCGATGCCGCGTTCGTTGAAGTAGTCCAGGTCGTAGTTGTCGTAGCCGACCGACACGCTGGATACCACCTCCAGCCTGGCCGCCCCTTCAAGCTGCGCCCGGCCGAGCTTGCGGCCAACGCCGATCAGGCCATGGGCCTCGGGCAGGGCTTCGTTGAACTGTGCATTGATGTCGCCGAGCTTGGGGTTCGGCACGATCACGTTGAAGTCTTGCTGCAGGCGTTCGGCCATGGCCGGGGTGATTCGGCTGAAGGCCAGGACGGTCTTTTTCATCGGGCAACTTCTCTGCAAGGCGTGGGACGGTGGGGGCTTCTTCGCGGGCACGCCCGCTCCCACAGGTACCGCACAGATTGAAGGCCTGTGCATTACCTGTGGGAGCGGGCGTGCCCGCGAATGGCCTGACAATGGTTAGCAACCTACCATTGTCCGCCCTCGCAATGCAGCAGCTTTTTAGTTGGCGATCATCACCTGATGGGTTTTCAGGTCCGCCTCATGGGCTGCCAGAATCTCCGGCAGCGAGTTGCGCAGGTACTCCACCCAGGTCTTGATCTTCGCATCCAGGTACTGCCGCGACGGGTAGATGGCGTACAGGTTCAGCTCCTGCAGCCGGTACTCGGGCAGCACCCGTACCAGGCTGCCATCGCGCAGGCCGTCGATGGCCGAATAGATCGGCAGCACGCCCACGCCCATGCCGCTGCGGATGGCGGTCTTCATGGCATCGGCAGTATTGACCATGAACGGCGAGCTGGTGATGTTGACCATCTCCTGGCCTTCCGGCCCGTCGAACAGCCATTTCTCCAACGGGATCACCGGGCTGACCATGCGCAGGCAGGCGTGCTTGAGCAGGTCGGCAGGCTTGTGCGCAACGCCGTGGCGGGCGATGTAGGCGGGCGAGGCGCAGACGATGCTGTAGGTGATGCCCAGGCGCTGGGACACGAACCCCGAGTCGGGCAGTTCGGTGGCCAGCACGATGGACACGTCATAGCCCTCGTCGAGCAGGTCGGGCACGCGGTTGGCCATGGTCAGGTCGAAGGTCACGTCCGGGTGCGATTCGCGGTAGCGGGCGATGGCGTCGACCACGAAGTGCTGACCGACCCCGGTCATCGAGTGCACCTTCAACTGCCCGGCCGGGCGGGCATGGGCGTCGCTGGCCTCGGCCTCGGCTTCTTCGACATAGGTAAGAATCTGTTCGCAACGCATCAGGTAGCGCTTGCCGGCTTCGGTCAGCGCAATGCGGCGGGTGGTGCGGTTGAGCAGCCTTGTTTGCAGATGGGCTTCCAGGTTGGAGACCGCCCGCGACACGTTCGCGGTGGTCGTATCCAGTTGCCCGGCGGCAGCGGTAAAGCTGCCGAGTTGGGCTACGCAACTGAAAGCACGCATGTTTTGCAGGGTGTCCATGGGTCACTCTCGATGTAGAGGACAAAATTGTGTCACGAAGTAACGTAAAAGAGATGAAAAGTTGCCTTCGACCAAAGGCGGATTATCGCTGTTTTGGTAACAAAGATTCGCAGGAATCCACGCTTATCGCCAGTGCTGCCGCCCCCTAGAATTGCCCGGCCCCTTTACCTCTTCCTCGGGAAATCGCAGCTGTGCCGCGTCGCATCATCAGAACGCTCAGTGCGTTCAGTGCCTGTGCCCTTGCCCTCACCTTGAGCGGCTGTATCGGAACCTGGGGCATTGCCCCGCAAAGCAAGACGCTGCAAGCCAACACCCTGACCACCGACGCGGCCATACGCGAAGCCGCGACCGACGCCCACTGGCCCGACCAGCAGTGGTGGCACGCCTATGGCGACCCACAACTGGACCGCTGGGTTGCCCTGGCCGTGGCCGGCAGCCCGAGCCTGGCCATGGCTGCGGCGCGGGTGCGCGAAGCCAAGGCCATGGCCGGCGTGGTCGAATCGGCGGAAAAGCTCCAGGCCAACGGCCAGGCCTCGCTCAAGCGCCACAATTGGCCTGAAGACCAGTTCTACGGCCCGGGCGCGCTGTCCGGCGCCAACACCTGGGACAACAACGCCGCCATTGGCTTCAGCTATGCACTCGACCTGTGGGGCCGCGAACGCAACGCCAGCGAGCAGGCCGTGGACCAGGCGCACATGAGCGTGGCCGAAGCCCGCCAGGCGCAACTGGAGCTGCAGAACAACGTGGTGCGCGCCTACATCCAGCTGAGCCTGCACTTCGCCCAGCGCGATATCGTCAAGGCCGAGCTGGAACAGCAGGAGCAGATCCTCGCCTTGGCCAAGCGCCGCCTGGATGCCGGCATCGGCACTCACTTCGAAGTCAGCCAGGCCGAAGCGCCGTTGCCGGAAACCCACCGCCAGCTCGACAGCCTGGACGAAGAAATTGCCCTGGCCCGCAACCAGCTGGCCGCCCTGGCCGGCAAGGGCCCGGGGGAGGGCGCGCAGTTGCAGCGCCCGAGCCTGGCCCTGGCCGCGCCGCTGAAGCTGCCGTCGAACCTGCCGGCCGAACTGGTCGGCCAGCGCCCCGACGTGGTCGCCAGCCGTTGGCAGGTGGCCGCCCAGGCGCGGGGCATCGATGTCGCCCATGCCGGCTTCTTCCCCAACGTCGACCTGGTCGGCAGCCTTGGTTTCATGGCAACCGGCGGCGGCCCGCTGGAGTTCCTCACCGGGCGCAAGTTCAACTATAACGTCGGCCCGGCCATCAGCCTGCCGATCTTCGACGGTGGCCGCCTGCGCTCGCAACTGGGCGTGGCCTCGGCGGGCTATGACGTGGCCGTGGCGCGCTATAACCAGACCGTGGTCAGTGCGCTGAAGAACATCTCCGACCAGCTGATCCGCCGTGAGTCGATGAAGGAGCAGTCGCACTTCGCCGCCGAGTCGGTCGCGGCCGCGCAGAAAACCTACGACATCGCCATGGTCGCCTTCCAGCGTGGCCTTACCGACTACCTCAACGTGCTCAACGCCCAGACCTTGCTGTTCCGCCAGCAGCAGGTGCAACAGCAGGTGCAGGCTGCCCGCCTGATTGCCCATGCCGAGTTGGTCACCGCCCTGGGCGGTGGCTTGCAGGCTGGTCAGGATGTGCCGAAAGAGGAGCGCCAGGCCGCACCGAAAACCCCGGCCACCCTGGCCATTTTCGACAAGAAGCCGGATAACGCCGAATGAGCACTTCCAGTTTGCCCGTGCGCTGGCTGCAGAGCCTGGAATGGCGCCGGGGCTTCTTTGCCTGGGCGCGCACCGACGGGGTGACCTGGGTGTACATCTTCAAGGTGCTGGCCGCTGCGTTCATCACCCTGTGGCTGGCCATGCGCCTGGAGTTGCCACAACCGCGCACGGCGATGATCACCGTGTTCATCGTCATGCAGCCGCAAAGCGGGCATGTGTTCGCCAAGAGTTTCTACCGGGTGCTCGGCACCCTGGCCGGCTCGGCGATGATGGTGGCGCTGATCGCCATATTCCCGCAGAACACCGAGCTGTTCCTGCCCAGCCTGGCCCTGTGGGTAGGCCTGTGCTCGGCCGGTGCCATGCGCTACCGCACCTTCCGCGCCTATGGCTTCGTGCTGGCCGGCTACACCGCGGCGATGATCGGCCTGCCGGTGCTGGAGCACCCTGACCAGGCGTTCATGGCGGCGGTATGGCGGGTGCTGGAAATTGCCCTGGGCATTCTGGTGTCGACCTTCGTCAGCGCCGCGATCTTGCCGCAGTCGGCCAGTGCCGCCATGCGCAACGCCCTGTACCAGCGCTTTGGCGTGTTCGCCGGGGTGGTGGTCGAGGCTCTGCGCGGCGAAAGCCAGCGGGACCGCTTCGAGAGCAGCAACGTGCGCTTCGTCGCTGAAGCAGTGGGGCTCGAGAGCCTGCGCAACGTCACCGCCTTCGAAGACCCGCACATGCGTCGGCGCTCTGGTCGCCTGGTGCGCATGAACAGCGAGTTCATGGCCATCACCACGCGCTTCAATGCCCTGCACCGGTTGCTGGAGCGCTTGCGCGCCCGCGGCCCGCTGCAGATCGTCGGCGCCATCGAGCCGGGCCTGAACACCCTGGTGGAGCTGTTGCAGCCCTACGTGGGCCGGGCGCTGACCGACGCCGATGCGCTGCGCCTGACCCTGGAGCTGGCCGCCTACAAGGAAGGCTTGCAGGCACAGGTGCGCGGCCTGCGCGCCGAGTACCTGGCAACCGAGCCGAGCGAGTCCGACCTGCTCGACTTCCACACCGCCTTCGAGCTGCTCTACCGCTTCGTCGACGAGATGTACGGCTACGCCGAAACCCACGCCTCGCTGGCCGCGCACCGGCACGAACGCGAGCAGTGGGATGAGCCCTACGTGGCGCAGACCAGCTGGCTGGTATCGTTGGCCGCCGGTGTGCGCGCCTCGGCGGTGCTGTTGTTGCTGGGCAGCTACTGGCTGCTCAGCGACTGGCCCAGCGGCGCCATGATGACCCTGATCGCCACCGTCACCGTGGGCCTGTCGGCAGCCTCGCCGAACCCCAAGCGCATGTCGTTCCAGATGGCCTGCGGCACGGCGATTGGTGCCTTCGTCGGCTTCTTCGAAACCTTCTTCGTGTTCCCCTGGATCGACGGTTTCCCGCTGCTGTGCATGGTCCTGGCGCCGGTGTTCGTGCTGGGCGCGTTCCTTTCGTCACGGCCGGCCTATGCCGGCTACGGCATCGGCCTGCTGGTGTTCTTCGCCATCGGTTCGGTGCCGAACAACCTCACCGTGTATGACCCATACACCTTCATCAACGACTACATCGGCATGGTCATCGGCATGTTCGTCTGTGCCGCTGCCGGTGCGATCATCCTGCCGCCCAACAGCCGCTGGCTGTGGAGCCGCCTGGAGCAGGAACTGCGCGAGCAGGTGCTGTTCGCCATCAGCGGCCGCCTGCGCGGCATCGGCACCGCCTTCGAAAGCCGCACCCGTGACCTGCTGCACCAGGCCTATGGCCTGGCAGCCGGCAAGCCGCAGGTACAGAGCCAGTTGATGGGCTGGATGTTCACCGTGCTGGAAATCGGCCACGCCATCATCGAGCTGCGCAAGGAACAGGCCCGTGCGCCGGTGCACCCGGCCTACGCCGAGTCGCAGCCCTGGCGCCAGGCGATCCGCGTGATGGGCCGTGCCCTGGCCCGGCTGTTTTTGCAGCCCAGCGCCAGCAACCACGAACGCGCGCTGGTGGCGGTGGACCACGCCATCGCCCGCGTGCAGGCCACCGACGAGCCCTTCGCCCGCCACTTCGACACTTCGGTGCTGCGCCGCGCGCAAAGCTACCTGCACTTCATCCGTTCTTCCCTGCTCGACCCACAGTCGCCGTTGGCACCGGCGAAAGGACTGCACGATGCTCCGTGAAACCATGCCCCGTGAAATCGCTTTCCATGGCGTGTACATGCCCACCATGACCTTGATGTTCCTGTTCGCCCTGGGCCTGGCCTGGGGCCTGGACCGGTTCATTGCCAGCCATGATGGCTACCGCTTCTTCTGGCACCCGGCGCTGCTGCGCCTGAGCCTGTTCGTCTGCCTGTTCGGCGCGTTGGCGCTGTCGCTCTACTGGTGAGAATCCTTCGATGAAAAAGTTCTTCAGCCTGATCGCCACCCTGTTGGTGCTTGCCGCTGCCGTGGTGATCGGTCGCCAGTTGTGGCTGCACTACATGACCACGCCATGGACCCGCGACGGCCGTGTGCGTGCCGACATCATCAACGTCGCTGCCGACGTGCCTGGCTATGTGGTGGATGTGCCGGTCAAGGACAACCAGCGGGTGAAGAAGGGCGACCTGTTGATCCAGATCGACCCCGAGCATTACCAACTGGCGGTCGACCAAGCCAAGGCGCAGGTTGCATCGCGCAAGGCCACCTGGGAGATGCGCAAGGTCAACGCCAAGCGCCGTGCCGACATGGACAACCTGGTGATCTCCAAGGAAAACCGCGACGACGCCAGCAACATCGCCAACTCCGCCCAGGCTGACTACCAGCAGGCCCTTGCCGAACTGGCAGCCGCCGAACTGAACCTCAAGCGCACGCATATCGTGGCCACGGTGGACGGCTACGTGACCAACCTGAATATCCACAAGGGTGACTATGCGCGTACCGGTGAAGCGGTGATGGCGGTGGTCGACGAGAACTCGTTCTGGGTATACGGGTTCTTCGAGGAGACCAAGCTGCCGCATGTGAAGGTGGGTGACCAGGCCGAGTTGCAGATGATGAGCGGCGAGCGCATCAAGGGCCACGTGGAGAGCATCGCCCGCGGCATCTACGACCGCGACAACCCACAGAGCCGCGAGTTGATCGCCGATGTGAACCCGACCTTCAACTGGGTGCGGCTGGCGCAGCGGGTGCCGGTGCGCATTCATATCGATGAAGTGCCGGACGGTTTTTTGCTGGCGGCGGGGACGACTTGTACGGTGGTAGTGAAGCCGAGCGAGGGCTAATCACAGCTTAGGTTGGACTTTTTGGTGTCTTCAGGAAAAGGACTACACGAGGGTAGGAAGCGGATGTCATGAGTCGCCTGTAGCTCGCGCTGCACAATGCCGTTTTCGAGTCGCCTGCAGCTTGCTCTGGCAGCGAGTCGGAAAAGGAATGGCCCCGCAATGCGGGGCCATTGATACGTACCTAGCGTCATCACCAGCATGACCATCAGGTCTTCTGGGAGAGGGCGACATAGGGCTGCATCGCGAATGCTAATACAGGAAGGACGAGTTTGACAAACCAGGACTGGAGCCAATTTCTTGAGCAGGCATTTTCCAAGCCTCGCCTTGCTCGATACGCCATCAACCCTCGTAAAACCGCCGCCGCTACTGCGTATGCCCATAACATGCTGCTTGGGCAAGCAATCTACCCGTGCCTGCACGTATTGGAAGTCAGCCTGCGCAACGCCATGCATCAGGCTTTGCGGCTCAAGTACGGGCGAGCCGATTGGTGGGAGGTGGCGGAGTCACTCACCGCTGTCGACAGGTCAGAAATCGAGAAGGCCAAGGCATCGATCAAGGTGAAGCGCCATGCCGCAACACCTGACAAAATCATTTCTGATCTTAGCTTTGGTTTTTGGGTCTCCCTGCTGAACACCAGGCACGAGCAGGCGTTCTGGAAGGAGTTACGCCTTGCCTTCCCCCGGTGCCCGAAGAAAAGGCGCCAAAGAAATGAAATTTCAAAGGTATTGAATCTGATTCGGGATCTACGCAATCGAGCAGCTCACCACGATGCCTTGCTCTGGTTGGAACCCGATATTCGGCAACGGCATCTGCTCTGCCTGGAAGTTATTGGTTGGGTAAGCCCGGAGTTGAAGCCTTGGCTTACCCGCTATGATGGTTTTTCCGAAGCATGGTCAAACTGGGTTTGCTGCACCGCCCGTGACTGCTAACCAGCAGCCCCCACCAATACTGGTACCTTCACCCGATCAATCACCTTCGCGCTGATCGACGGGTCCAGCATCCGCCCCAGCCGTGACAGGTGGCGGTGGCCCATGATGATCAGTTCACAATTCAGTTCCTGCGCCTTGGCCACGATTGCCTCGACCGGCTGCCCGGCCACCATGCAGCCCCGGCTGGCGAAGCCGGCTTGCTGCAACTCGCGCACCGCCTCGGCCACGGCTTGGTCGGCCTGGTGCTGCTCTTCGCAGGCGGCGGGGTATTCTTCCAGTTCTTCTGCGGTGTAAGGCGCGGGTTGGTCGTGGACGGCGAAGGTAGAGTCGATGGCCAGCAGCACGTGCAGTTCGTGTTCGCCGGGGCGGCAGTAGCGGCGGGCGAGGGTGAGCAGGGCAGTGGATGCAGGGGAGGCGTCGATGGCGATCAGGACGGGGCTGGGCATGTGGAATCCTTGTTTCAGGCTGGCTAAGGGGTTGTCTGTTCTGGCCTCTTCGCGGGTAAACCCGCTCCCACAGGTGCGCCACATTATTCAGAGCCTGTGCAGTCAATGTGGGAGCGGGTTTACCCGCGAAGAGGCCGAACCTGCCATTCCTCATTCTTGGCTCAATCCACCCTCAGGATAAATGCCCCACCACGCACGAGCGCATTGCGTCTGGTGCAATCCAGCAACCTGCTACCATCGCCATCCCTCACAGCTGTAACGGAAAACGGCCATGCAACTCCCGGACATGAACCTGCTCGTCGCCCTCGATGCCCTGCTCGACGAGGGCAGCGTGGTCGGCGCGGCGCAGCGCATGAACCTGAGCCCGGCGGCGATGAGCCGGACCCTGGGGCGTATCCGCGATGCGTTGGGTGACCCGATCCTGGTGCGCGCCGGTCGCGGCCTGGTGCCGACGCCGCGGGCGCTGGCCCTGCGCGAGCAGGTGGCGGCGTTGGTGGAGCAGGCCGGCGAGGTGTTCCGCAGTGGCGACGAGGTCGACCTGCCCAAGCTTGACCGGGCCTTCAACATCCGCACCAACGACCTGTTCATCGCCCTCTACGGCGCCCAGCTGCTGCGGCGCATGCACGAGCAGGCACCGCGCACGGTGCTGCGCTTCGTGCCGGAAAGCCCCGGCGGCGATGATGACAGCGTGCTGCGCGACGGGCGTACCGACCTGATCATCAGCTCGACCGTGGACCTGGGGCCGGAGATCAAGGTGCAGAGCCTGTTCCAGACCTACTACGTGGGCCTGGCGCGGCGCGACCACCCGATTTTCGAGCAGCCGATCACGGCGCACAGTTTTGCCAGTTATCCACAGATCAGCGTGTCCCGCCGTGGCCGTGCCAATGGGCCGATCGATGTGGAACTGGCCAACTTCAAGGTGCAGCGGCGAGTGGCGCTGATTACCCCGAGTTTTCACTCGGCGCTGTTCTCGCTGCCGGATTCCGACCTGATCCTGCCGATGCCGGCCAACATCCTCAACAGCGTGCACAAGCTCGGGCTGCCGCTGCGCTCGTTCGAGATCCCGGTGCCGCTGGAGCGAGTGACCGTGCTGCAGGCATGGCACCCACGGTTTCACAATGACCCGGCACATCGGTGGTTGCGGCAGACCCTGAAGGCTTGCTGCAGCGTCGACCCTTGACTGCCTGTGAGGGCCTCATCGCCGGCAAGCCAGCTCCCACAGAATTTGTGCACATTTCGAAACCTGCGCAGTACCTGTGGGAGCTGGCTTGCCGGCGATAGGGCCAGACCTGCAAAAGGTGGATTGCGTCCAACGCAACATAAACCTACCGATAAGTCAGTTTTCGTCAGCATTCGACCTTCTTAGACTTGCTCCAGTCGCAAATTTGTTGCTGGAGATGTCTGCCCATGAGTTCCCTGTCCGCCCCATCTGCCGCGATTGCCGCCGCCCCCGCGCCGGCCGCGCCTACGCAGACTGCGTTCGGCCTGCAGGTAGTGGTCGGGCTGTTCGGTGTGCTGCTGGCCGTGTTGTGCGCGGGCCTCAACGAGTCGGTGACCAAGATCTCCCTGGCCGATATCCGTGGGGCCATGGGCATCGGTGCCGACGAAGGCGCCTGGCTGCTTGCGGTCTACAGCGCCGCCTCGGTCTCGGCCATGGCCTTCGCGCCATGGCTGGCCACCACGTTCTCGCTGCGGCGCTTCACCATGAGCGCCATCGGCCTGTTCGCCGTGCTCGGCCTGCTGCAACCGTTCGCCCCCAACCTGCACAGCCTGATGCTGTTGCGTGTGCTCCAGGGATTCGCCTCTGGCGCCTTGCCGCCGATGTTGATGAGCGTGGCCCTGCGCTTCCTGCCACCGGGCATCAAGGTCTATGGCATGGCCTGCTATGCCCTCACCGCCACCTTCGGCCCCAACCTCGGCACGCCGTTGGCAGGGCTGTGGACCGAATACGTCGGTTGGCAGTGGGCGTTCTGGCAGATCATCCTGCCCTCGGCGCTGGCCATGTTCTGCGTCGGTTGGGGCCTGCCGCAGGACCCGCTGCGCCTGGAGCGCTTCAAGCAGTTCGACTGGCGCGGCGTGCTGCTCGGCCTGCCCGCCATCAGCTGCATCGTGCTGGGCCTGTCGCTGGGTGACCGCTGGGGCTGGTTCGATTCGCCGCTGATCTGCTGGCTGCTCGGCGGTGGCCTGCTGTTGCTGGTGCTGTTCATGTACAACGAATGGTCCGAGCCGCTGCCGTTCTTCCAGTTGCGCATGCTGTCACGGCGCAACCTGAGTTTCGCCCTGGTGACCCTGGCCGGTGTGCTGATCGTGCTCTCGGGCGTTGGCAGCATTCCGTCGGCCTACCTGGCGCAGATCCAGGGCTACCGCCCGGCGCAGACCAGCCCGCTGATGCTGCTGGTGGCCATGCCGCAGCTGATCGCCCTGCCGCTGACGGCGGCGCTGTGCAACATCCGCGCGGTGGACTGCCGTTGGGTGCTGGGCATCGGCCTGGCGATGCTGGCGGCGTCCTGTGTCGGCAGCAGCCTGCTGACCAGCGAGTGGATCCGTGGCGACTTCTACCCGTTCTATCTGCTGCAGGTGTTCGGCCAGCCAATGGCAGTGCTGCCGCTGCTGATGCTGTCCACCAACGGCATGACCCCGCAGGAAGGCCCGTTCGCCTCCAGCTGGTTCAACACCGTCAAGGGCCTGGCCGCGGTGATCGCCGGTGGCCTGCTGGACGCCCTTGGCACCCTGCGCCGGCACTTCCATTCCAACCACCTGGTGGACAGCCTGGGCAACGCCCCGCTGGTCGACGGTAACGCAGCCGGCCTGGCCAGGCGCATCCACGACCAGGCGCTGGTGCTGACCTCGGCCGATCTCTACCTGGTCATGGCCTGCATTGCCGTGGCCCTGATCTGCCTGATTCCTTTCGTGCCTACCCGGGTCTATCCGCCGCGCGCGGTGGCCTGAACCCTGGATGAATTCGAGAACCACTGAAATGACCAACAACCGCAAAACCCTGTTCATCGGCTCGGTGCTTGCCGTGGCCGTCCTGGCCGGCATCGCTGGCCCCTGGATGTTCGGCAGCGACCACCGCCAGAGCACCAATGACGCCTATGTGATCGCCGACTACACCGTGGTCGCGCCCAAGATCGCCGGCTTCATCAAGGAGGTGCTGGTGGAGGACAACCAGCAGGTCAAAGCCGGCCAGTTGCTGGCGACCATCGATGCCCGTGACTACCAGGCCGCGCTGGATGCCGCGCAGGCGCAGTTGCTGGTGGCCCAGGCGCAAAGCGCCGATGCCCGTGCCACCCTCGAGCGCCAGGCGTCGCTGATTGCCCAGGCTGAGGCCGCAGTGAAAGCGGCCCAGGCCGAAGCTGCGTTCGCCGACCATGAGGTCAACCGCTACAGCCGCCTGGCCGAGCAGGGCGCCGGCACCGTGCAGAACGCCCAGCAGGCGCGCAGCGGTGTCGACCAGGCCCGCGCACGCCTGGCCAATGCCCAGGCGGCACTGGTAGCGGCACGCAAGCAGGTGGATATCCTTGCCGCCCAGGTGGCCAGTGCCGACGGCCAGCTGAAGCGGGCCGAGGCAGGGCTGGAAAAGGCCCAGCTCGATCTGTCCTACACCCGCATCACCGCGCCGGTGGACGGCATGGTCGGCGAGCGCGCCTTGCGTGTCGGTGCCTACGTCAACCCGGGCGCCCGCCTGCTGTCGGTGGTGCCGTTGCAGCAGGCCTACGTGGTCGGCAACTTCCAGGAAACCCAGCTGACCCACGTACAGCCTGGCCAGGCCGTGAGCATCAGCGTCGACACCTTTGCCGGTGAGAAGCTGCAAGGCCATGTGGAAAGCATCGCCCCGGCCACCGGCGTGACCTTCGCCGCGGTCAAGCCGGACAACGCTACCGGCAACTTCACCAAGGTGGTGCAGCGCATCCCGGTGAAGATCGTTTTCGATGACGGCCAGCCGCTGCTTGCCCGCCTGCGCGTGGGCATGTCGGTGGAAGCGACCATCGACACCCGTGGCGACAAGCTGGACGGCAAAGAGGTAAGCGCACGATGAAACCGGCATTACGCTTGAGCCCGTTGCTGCTGGCCGTATTGATGGCTGGCTGCACCCTGGGGCCGGACTTCCAGCGCCCTGACAGCCAGGCACCGCAACAGTGGGCGCCGCTGCAAGGTGAAGCGGCGGCGAGCCAGCCGCAGGCCGAACCGCTGGAACTGCGCTGGTGGGAGAGCTTCCACGATGCCCGCCTGAGTGCCTTGATCCAGCGCGTTGCCGAGCGCAACCTCGACCTGCAGATGGCCAGTGCCCGCCTGCTGCAAAGCCGCGCCCTGCGCAGCACCGTGGCTGCCGACGAAGTACCGTCGGTGGACGTGAACGCTGGCTACAGCCGCTCGCGCAACAGTGCCGAAGGCCTGAGTGACCCGTCCGGCAAGGCGGGCAAGGAAGCCTTCAACCTCTGGCAGGGCGACCTGGTGGCCGGTTGGGAGCTGGACCTGTGGGGCCGTGTGCGGCGCCAGGTCGAGGCTGCCGATGCCACGGTCGAAGTGGCCGAGAACGACCGCCGCGGCGTGTTGCTGGCATTGCTTTCGGAAACCGCCGGCAACTACATCCAGCTGCGCGCCGTGCAGCACACCATCGATGTGACCCGCGACAACCTCAAGGTCGCCCAGCACAGCCTGAAGTTGTCCGAAAACCGCCAGGCCGAAGGTGTCGCCACGCGCCTGGACGTGGCCCAGGCCAGTGCCCAGGTCGCCTCGATCGAGTCGCGCCTGCCAAGCCTGGAAGCGCGGCGCGATGACCTGATCAACGCTCTCAGCCTGCTCGCCGCCGAACCGCCGCGCAGCCTGCAGGCCGAGTTGCTGCAGGGCGGCGAACTGCCTGCGCCGCAGCAGAAGTTCGCCATTGGCCTGCCGTCCGAACTGGCCGAACGCCGCCCGGACATTCGCCAGGCCGAGGCCCACCTGCATGCCGCCACTGCCAGCATTGGCGTGGCCAAGGCCGACTTCTACCCCAGCATCCGGCTGTCGGGCAGTGTCGGATTCCAGGCCATGCAGCTGTCCGATTTCGGCGCCTGGGATTCACGCCGCTTCGCCTTCGGGCCGCAGCTGTCACTGCCGATCTTCGAGGGTGGCCGGCTCAAGGGCACCCTGGAACTGCGCGAGGCGCAGCAGCAGGAAGCGGCGCTGAACTACCGCAAGGTGGTGCTGGGTGCCTGGCATGAAATCGACGATGTGCTACGCCTGTACAACGCCAGCCAGCTGCGCCGCGACCACCTGGCCGAGGCGGTGCGGCAGAACCGCATCGCCCTGGAAACTGCCCAGCGCCAGTATGTGGAAGGGGCGGTGGACTTTCTCAATGTGCTGACGGTGCAGGGGGCCTTGCTGGCCAGCGAGGAACAGTGGATCGACAGTTCGGCGGCGGTGTCGCAGGCGTTGGTGGGGCTGTACAAGGCCCTGGGTGGTGGCTGGCAGGCGTTTGATGAGCAGCCTGTGAAGAAAGCATAGCGGCAGGGGGCCGCCCAGCGGCCCTTCGCGGGCATGCCCGCTCCCACAGTTAAACCTGTAGGAGCGGGCGTGCCCGCGAAGGGCTGCGGAGCAGCCCCAGCGATTTCCCAGACAGATGAGGAGGCACAGATGCACATTTCCCTGAACGGCAAGCGCGCCATCGTCAGCGGCTCCACCGCGGGCATCGGCCTGGCCATTGCCATCGGCCTGGCCGAGGCGGGGGCCGAAGTGGTCCTCAACGGTCGCACCCAGGCCCGGGTCGACGAAGCCCTCAAAGTTGTGCGCGAACGCCTGCCGCAGGCGCGCATCATCGGCATCGCTGCCGACCTGGGCACCCAGGCCGGTGCGCAGAAGTTGTTCAACCAGGTGCCGCACACCGACATCCTGGTCAACAACCTGGGCATCTTCGAGCCCAAGCCGTTCTTCGAGATCGGGGATGAGGACTGGCAGCGTTTCTTCGACGTCAATGTGCTCAGCGCCGTTCGCCTGTCGCGCCACTATGCCCAAGGCATGGCCGAGCGCAAATGGGGGCGGGTGGTGTTCCTGTCCAGTGAGTCGGCGCTGCAGATCCCGACCGAGATGATTCATTACGGCATGACCAAGACTGCGTTGCTGGCGGTGTCGCGCGGGCTGGCCGAGACCCTGGCCGGCACCGGGGTGACGGTGAATTCGGTGCTGCCTGGGCCTACGCGTTCGGAAGGTGTGGGCGACTTCTTTGCCAAGCTGGCCGAGGAGCAGGGGGTGTCGACTGAAGAGCTGGAAGCCAACTTCCTGGCCGAGCACCGGCCGACCTCGCTGATCAAGCGGCTGGCGACGGTGGAGGAGGTGGCGAACATGGTGGTGTACCTGGCATCGATGCAGGCCAGTGCCACTACCGGGGCTGCCTTGCGGGTGGATGGCGGGGTGCTGCGTTCCATTGCCTGATCTGTTTTGCCTGTACCGGCCTCTTCGCGGGCTTGCCCGCTCCCACAGGTACAGTGCAATCTTCGGGATCACACTATCCCTGTGGGAGCGGGCAAGCCCGCGAAGAGGCCAGCACAGGCAACCAAGCAATCAGAGCGGGCGCAGCAGACCAAACCGCTTGCGCAACGCCCAATCCAGCACCCGCCGCGGCAGTAACCGGGCCATCAACGGCAACGCCGTACTGCCGTTCCCCAACCGCACCACCGCTGGCACCGGCGACTTCCCGACCGCTGCCAACACGCCTTGGGCAAACACCGCCGCCGAGGTCGGTTTGTCCTGCGAAGCCCGCGCCCATGCCTGCACATGCTCGCGCAACGGCCACCACGCCGAATCCGTCGCCAGCACCTGCTCGGCCTGGCGCTGGGCATTGCTGGCGAACTGCGAGGCAATCGCTCCTGGCTGCACTTCCATTACCTGCACACCAAACGGCGCCAGTTCCAGGCGCAAGGCATCGCTCAGGGCATGCACGGCTGCTTTCGAGGCGCAGTAGGCGCCGGCGAATGGCGTGACCAGCACGCCTGATACGCTGCCGATGTTCACCACTAGCCCCCGTGAGCGGCGTAGCTGTGGGAACAATGCGCGGGTAACGCCGACCACGGCGAATACGTTGGTTTCGAACTGCTGGCGCAGGGCATCCACACCGCCATCAAGCAGCGGGCCCATGGCGCCGTAGCCGGCGTTGTTGATCAGGATATCGAGGTTTACCAGTTCCTCGGCCAGGCGGGCCAGCGCCCCGCTGTCGTTCACATCAAGTTGCCGGGCGGTGAAACCGGCGGCGTTCAGTTGCTCGACATCCTCAGGTTTGCGGGCGGTAGCCCAGACGTGGTGGCCGGCATCGCGGAAGGCGTCGGCCAAGGCGCGGCCGATGCCGCTGGAACAACCGGTGATCAGGACGGTGGGCATGGTTGGGGCCTGTTGTCAGGGGAAGTTGGTGTTGCCTGTGCCGGCCCTTTCGCGGGCTTGCCCGCTCCCACAGGTACTCCACAGCTCTTGAGTACTGTGCAGTACCTGTGGGAGCGGGCAAGCCCGCGAAAGGGCCGGCACAGGCGATACATTAGTTGGCAAACGTACCTTGCAGATGCTCTGCACGAAACTCCAGGGTCTGCGGCCGGTACCCGGAGCGCAGTGGCGGCAGTGGCAGGCAGTCCTTCCACTCGGCCCCTGGCTGCAGTTCACCTGGCCCACGGTAGCGCGGGGCGTTGTAGGTGTTCTCTGCCAGGTTCACGGTATCGCCCGGCGCATACGCCGCCACCCGCCAGCGCAGTTCGGTCAGCGGCACGTCGTTGCCGTTCTTCATGCGCACCTGCAGGGCCCGGTCGGCGGGGCAGTGTTCGGGAGCGTAGGTCAGGCGCATGTCCAGGCGGGCCAGTTGCGAGGTTTCGCGGGTGTCCTGCCAGACGACGAACAGGGCCACCAGGCCCAGGCCACAAACGGCAGCCAGCGAGATCGGCAGGGCCTTGGCCGGGTAGCGCAACAGCAGCACCAGCCAGGTGAGGATGAGGAAGGCACCGATGATCATGAAAGCTGGCAGACCTTGGTTGCGCGGGGTCAGACCATCGTAGCCCATAAGAACAAAGCTTCAAAAGCCTGATTCGTTTAGATCAATCAGCCAGCAGGAGAGTTTGATGGGTTGTGAGGCAGTAGGAGTATTGATTCAGGCGCTACTGGTACTCCTGAGAGGTTACAACTTTCTGATTATTGATTAGTTTCATTCTGTGTGTATCTATAATCAGAGTGAATGAGATGAAAAATATTTACGAATACTGGGCTGAGATTGAATTCGCTATTCCTGAGGGAACTGTTTGGTACGGGGCGGCAAGGTTGTCAAATGGAAATTATTATGTGGCGGCATCATCGCAGTGGGAAGTTAGTGTGCTGCGGTATGACGATCGAGGAAGTCTGGATATATCCTTCGGCGAGCAAGGGATAGTGAAATTCCCAAACCCTGATCGTTTTGGTACTAAATTTTCTTTCAGTCTGCAAGAAAATGTGGTCATGCTGTCCTGTCTGGCGGGTGAAGCTGGTAATTATAGTAATTTTCTGCTGTGCAAACTTGACGCCGATACCGGGGCGTTGGATCCGGGCTTCGGGGATAACGGTGTAAAAGTTGTACCGATACCTCAGGCGAACCAGGCCGATATTGTTGGCTTAAGTGTCAATCAAACCCCACAGTTACCGGACGGTAAGCATCGACAACTTGTATCTCGTGGGATGGCCCAATTTGAGTTGACAGGTGAATTGGACCCAGC
Organism: Pseudomonas sp. B13(2017); assembly: GCF_002113245.1. Taxonomy (NCBI): domain Bacteria; kingdom Pseudomonadati; phylum Pseudomonadota; class Gammaproteobacteria; order Pseudomonadales; family Pseudomonadaceae; genus Pseudomonas; species Pseudomonas sp. B13(2017). The sequence continues at coordinate 137,874 of NZ_NEJX01000007.1, read as the reverse complement.
ATTCAACGAGAATGGGGTGCTGAGAAGTTTTCCCAAGTCAAGTTACGAATATCAGACAATGAATATCATGTCTTACATGAGTGCCGGTAAGCATGAAGGTTTCTTGATGAGTGGTGTCTTCAACCTTGGAGGCTATGGCCGTGGATGGGTGGGAGCCATCGATAGCGAAGGTAAATTGTTGCGCGATTTCGGTGGCGATGGTGAAGTCCATTTCATGAAGCTCCCAGATCAAGAACTCACCAATCTGGTAATGGAGCCGATGTTGCAGGTCGACGATTATCTGTATGTGGCTGGCAGTGGAGGACGTGAGCTGTATCCAAAGTTCATCTATCGTCTGCATCGGGATGGCAGAATAGATGAAAATTATAACGATGGTAGGCCAGTATTTTTGGAAGTTGGAAAGGCCAAGGTTTTTCACCTGGTTCAAGACGGCGACGGCATTCTCATCGGGGTATGGGGTGTTGAAGCGACGGGTGGGGTTATTCGATACGATGCCGCTGGTAAACGAGACCTGTCTTTCGGCCAGGGCGGTTGGTTGAACATGCCCGTGAAATACATGGATCCCGTATCGTTGACCATAAGGGAATATGAAGGCTCCAGGATTGTGGAAGTATTGGGTGGCCGTTATCTCTTGCGTCACCGGATCGAATAGATCACAGCTGAGCAGGGCTCGGGCAGCCCTGGCCTGGGTGGTTCCCAGCCATTGCCTGATGCAATGGCTGGGATGCCACTTTTACTGCGCGATGGTCTTCACCGAAACACCACGTTCGATGGGTGTAGAGGTACGCCCGTACACATCCTCGAAGCGCTCGATATCATCCTCGCCCAGGTAGCTGCCGGACTGTACTTCGATGATCTCCAGCGGGATCTTGCCCGGGTTGCGCAGGCGGTGCACCGAGGCGATCGGGATGTAGGTGGACTGGTTCTCGGTCAGCAGGAACACGTTCTCGTCACAGGTCACCTCGGCGGTGCCAGACACCACGATCCAGTGCTCGGCGCGGTGGTGGTGCATCTGCAGCGACAGGCTGGCGCCCGGCTTGACGGTGATGTGCTTGACCTGGAAGCGGCCGCCCATGTCCACCGAGTCGTACGAGCCCCACGGGCGATACACTTCCAGGTGGTTCTGGGTTTCGCTGCGGCCCTGCTCGTCGAGGGTCTTGACCATCTGCTTGACGCCCTGGACCTTGTCCTTGTGGGCAATCATCATGGCGTCCTTGGTCTCGACCACCACGATGTTCTCCAGGCCGATCACCGACACCAGCTTGCCGTTGCCGTGGATCATGCAGTTGTGGCTGTCCTGCACCACCACGTCGCCCTTGGTGACGTTGCCGTTGTCGTCCTTCTCGTGCACCTCCCACAGCGACGACCAGCAGCCCACGTCGCTCCAGCCGGCCGACATTGGCACCACGCAGGCGCGCTGGGTCTTTTCCATCACCGCGTAGTCAATGGAGTTGTCCGGGCAGCAGGCGAAGGTGGCTTCGTCGATGCTCAGCACATCACCGTCTTCCTGGCTGCGCTCCAGGGCCAGCACGCAGGTGTCGTAGATGTCGCCGTCGTGCTTCTTCAGCTCTTCGAGGAAGCGGCTGGCACGGAACAGGAACATGCCGCTGTTCCAGAAGTAGCCGCCGGCCTGGACGAACTCGGCGGCGCGTTTTTCGTCGGGCTTCTCGACGAACTGCGCCACGCGCGCCACGCCTTCAGGCAGCAGGGCGTCCTGGCTGGAACGGATGTAGCCGTAGCCGGTTTCCGGCTTGGTCGCCGGCACGCCGAACAGCACCATCTCGCCACGCTCGGCAGCCACGGTGGCCAGGGCCAGGGCGCGTTGCAGGGCCTTCTGGTCATCGATCACGTGGTCGGCGGGCAGCACCAGCATCAGCTCGTCGCGGCCTTCGTTGACCAGTTTCATGGCAGCCATGGCCACGGCCGGCGCGGTGTTGCGGCCGAACGGTTCCATCAGGATGCCTTGGGTTTCCAGCTTCAGCGCGGCCAGTTGCTCCTGGACGATGAACTTGTGGTCCTTGTTGCAGACCACGATCGGTGTGTCCATGCCTTCGAACACCAGGCGCTCGAGGGTTTGCTGGAACAGGGTGTGTTCACTGGTCAGGGCCAGGAACTGCTTGGGGAACTGCTTGCGCGACAGAGGCCACAGACGGGAACCGCTACCACCAGAAAGAATTACCGGGATCATCATGTTTCTCCAATAGTCGTTGAGAGGCAGGGGAATCAGTTGCTAGCCACGGGGCGAGTTACCCACACCGGCGACAAGGCGTTGCCGGAACCCGTTACGTACAGCACTGCGGCTTCGCCGCGCTCCAGGGCGACGGGTTTGACGTCACCCACTTTCTTGTCTCCTTGGTACAGCGCCAGGTTGACCTTGACCGGGTTGATTTCGCGTTCGCCACGGCCGTTGGCGGCCACCGGCTTGACCACTTCGGTCTTGCCGTCGGCGGTCTTCAGGGTCAGTTGCTGGTCACTCAGGTTCTGCACGCGAACCAGGGCTTTCTGCTTGTTCTTGAACGGCGGCTCTTCGATCAGCTGCGGGTTGCCGCTGGCGCTGTTGACCAGGGTGTAGTACTTGTCCGCAGCCAGCTTGACCGGCACGCTCTTGCCGCCGACCTGGGCGGTGTAGTCACCCCCTGGCAGGAAGCTGAAGTCGCTGCTGGCCTGGGCGCCAACCTGCTTGATCTGGGTGTTGCCGACCGAGGCTGCAGCCGGTGCGCCGGAGGCGTTGTACAGGCGCACGAAGGTCGAGCCTTTCGGTGCGCTCGGGCCATACAGCGCGGCGTCGGCACCGGCGAAGGCCTGCATGGAGGCCAGGGACAGGCCGGCTGCGAGGGTGAGGGCTTTGGCAATGGAAGTCTTGGTAGTCATATGTATGTTCCTCTGATTAGTGGTTAGTCCGGGTGGACGACAAAGCCAGGTTTTCTTCGGATTTACGGGTGTTCTTCAGCTGGGCGATCCACTGTGGATCGAAGCTGCTGAGGTCGTTCTTCATTGGCAGATAACGTTCTGGGAATTCCCACACCACCACTTGGGGTGCGGCGTTCTTGAAGGCATCGCTTTGCAGGTACTTGAGCATCGGCAGTAGCGGGCCATGGCCGTCTTCGGCGTAGTTGGCCACGTCGCTGCGCAGGGCCTGCTGCAGCGCGCCGAGGAAGTTCCAGTGCGGGTTGGCGCTGTAGCTGGTGCCCACCAGCGCAACCGGGATCTGCGTGTCGGCGAACAGTGCGTCACCGGCTTCACCTTCGGCCTCGACCGGGCGAGTGGTGCGCTGCTGCAGGTTGTCCGGGGCCGGCAGCAGGTTACTGAACAGCGGGTCCAGTGGCAGGAAGTTGGTCAGGTCGCCCTTGTATGGCGCGGTGCTGCCGGCTTCGGTGATGAACGCCTGCGGGTCGCCGTTGAGCAGGCTCTGGCGGCTGACCGCTTCGGCCAGTGCCTGCGCCGCCACTTCGGCGCCCATCGGCGTCCAGTGGGTGTCGGTGCGCAGGAACACCTGGCCACGGGCCTTGGCCTGCTCCATGGGTGCCATCAGGTCGGGGGCGAACACGTTGGCCTGGCGTGCCTGGGCATGGAACTGGTTGTACAGGTCGTCATGCAGGCTGGTCGGCAGTTCCTTGCCCAGGTACTCGGCGTACACCCGCGCCTTGGCCGGCACGATCGCCAGCACCAGCTGGCTGCCGTGCTGCTGCAGGGTGTCGCGCACGCCACGGATCAGCGCCAGGTTTTCCTGCATCAGCTGCTCGGCACCGGCGGTGGGCTTGAACTCTTCGTCACTGAACAGCCACTGGTCGCGGCCCAGTACCACGCCGGGGCGGCCTTCGTTGAACAGCTTGAAGTCCATCGCCGCCCATAGGTTGGTACCCAGGCGCTTGATCGGGAACTGCTCGTCGTAGTGGGTCTCGGCGGCCTTGGCCAGCTTGCCGTTGAGCAGGGTCATCTGCTCGGTACGCTGGAAGCTTTGCAGGCCACCGGTGGACCAGACGCCCATGCCCACCAGCAGGCCGAGGAACGACAGCGAATAGGTAATGCGTAATGTCCGGGTCATGTCATCAACCTCAGAACTGGAAGTAAAGGAACGGCGAGTAGCTCTGCGCCGAAAGCTTGAGGATCGAGGCCACGAACAGCAGCAGCACCAGGGCGCGGGTCATCACCCGGGTCCAGTCCAGGCCGATCGAACCGTCGCTGTTGACCTCCACCGGGGTGGCCTTGGGCGTTGGCCTGGCGTTGCGGTAGAAGTCGCGCAGGCCGAAGAACGCCAGGGTGATGTAGGCGACCACCAGGGTGGCTACCTGCAGGCCGGTGAGCTGGGCACGGTTGAGTTCCGAAAGCTGCCAGTCGCCGAAGCTGAACATGGCGCCGTACATGCGACCGGCCACCTCCAGGTTCTCGGCACGGAAGATCACCCAGCCGACCACCACCAGCAGGAAGGTGAATGCCCACTTCACCGGGTTGAAACGCTGCGGGTTGGTGTCGATGCCCAGCGCGCGCTCGATGGCCAGCCACATGCCGTGCCAGGCGCCCCAGATGATGTAGGTGAAGTTGGCGCCATGCCACAGGCCGCCCAGCAGCATGGTCAGGAACAGGTTGCGGTAGGTGTTGAAGGTGCCTTTACGGTTACCGCCCAGGGTGATGTACAGGTAGTCGCGCAGCCAGGTCGACAGGCTGATGTGCCAGCGCCGCCAGAACTCGGTGATCGACTGGCTGATGTACGGCTGCTTGAAGTTCTCCATGAAGCGGAAGCCCATCATCAGGCCCAGGCCGATGGCCATGTCGCTGTAGCCGCTGAAGTCGAAGTACAGCTGCGCGGTGTAGGCCAGGGCGCCGAGCCAGGCATCGCCGGTGGTCGGGTTCTGCAGGGCGAAGCAGTGGTCGGCCACTACCGCCAGGGTATCGGCGATGAACACTTTCTTGATGAAGCCCTGCATGAAGCGGGTGCAGCCTTCGGAGAACTTGTCCAGGGTGTGGGTGCGGTTGTTGAACTGGTCGACCAGGTCCTTGAAGCGCAGCACGGGGCCGGCGATCAGGTGCGGGAAGATCGCCACGAACGCCGCAAAGTCGATCAGGTTGCGGGTGGCCGGGGTGTCGCCGCGGTACACGTCGATGATGTAGCTGATCGACTCGAAGATGTAGAACGAGATACCGATCGGCAGCAGCACGTGGGTGAGGATGAACGGCTCCAGGCCGAACGAGGAGATGATCGCGTTGAGGCTGTCGACGCCGAAGTTGGCGTACTTGAAGTAGCCGAGGATCGCCAGGTCGACACCGACGCCGAGCAGCAGCCAGCGCTGCGCGGGCTTGGTGCGCACACCGGCGGCGCCGACTTTCAGGCCGATCCAGTAGTTCCACAGGGTGACCCCGGCAAACAGGGCCAGGAAGTCCACCCGCCACCAGGCGTAGAAGATGTAGCTGGCGACCAGCAGCAGCAGGTTGCGATAACGTTGCCCGCTCAAGTAGTACAGGCCGAGGAAGATCGGCAAGAACAGGAACAGGAACACGTTGGACGAGAAGACCATCCCGGTTCTCCTTTTTGATCACAGCATCCGGGGCAAAGCGCCCCCCAAACCCCCCACTCAAAAAGTGGGGGAAGCCTTGGTACCTGTGGGAGCGGGCATGCCCGCGAACAAGGGCGAAGCCCTTGCCATGCACCGCGGTGCCTTCTTCGCGGGCATGCCCGCTCCCACAGGTTCCGACCCCAAAAGGGGTTCAACTCATTTCTTGCTCTCTGCGCTCGGGTCGTAGACCCGGGTCAGGTCGCCGCCCAGCCGGAAGCTGTTGAACGGCTGCATACCGCGCTTGCGTTGCAGGGTGTCGCCACTGCACGCATACAGGCTGCAGTAGGGCTCCATCCATGAGTACTTGCTGTCGATCTTCAGGTCTTTCATGTCCTGTTTCTCGCCATTGCGGGCCTTGAACTCGCTGGGGTCCTTCGACCCGTTCAGCACCCGCTGCGCCAGGCGCTGCAGGGCGTTGTTGTTCTCGCCGCGCACATCCACGCCATTGACCTGGGCGAAGCTGGCGATCATCGCCAGCGGCGGCAGGGCGTAGTTGTGGTAGGCCAGGGCGCGTTGCTTGCGCTTCAGTTCGTTGGGCAGGAAGCCCTGCTCGTCGACCTGGTTGGCGCCAACCCGGTATTCCTTCACGGCCCAGTCGAACAGGTCGCGACGGTCGGTGGCCACGGCGCTGGCCATTACCGCCCAGGCAGCCCAGTAGCTGTGGTTGTTGATCTTCTCCAGTGGCAGGTCGCTCCAGTCGCGCACGGTCTGCTCGGCCAGGCGGGCGAACCATTTTTCGATCAGCTCGGCCTCGGCCTGGTGCGCGGCCAGCGGCTGCGAGTTGGAGAACTTCAGGCGCAGCCACGAACCGCTCATGCTGCCCAGCGCCCATTTGCGCATCGACTTGCCGGTGTGGTTGTAGTCGGTGGACATCAGCGCATCGGCGCGAGCCCAGTCGCCCAGCCAGGCCAGGGTGCAGTCGAGCTGCGCCGGGCGGCCGTCACGCATGTACTGGCCGATCATCTTGCTCACGCCTTTCTCAAGGGTGGTGATGTCTTCGGTGGACTTGCGAAAGGCCTTTTCCGAGTCGGCATTGAGCGTTGCCCGTGCCTTGTCCGAGCCTTCGTACTTGCTGCGGAACTGCAGGGCACCGGTGTATGGCTTGGGGGCAGCCTCGCAGCGGAAGTTGCCGTCGCCGGTCTTGAGCTTTTCGATCCCCTCGTAGTAACCCTGGGGCGGTACCAGCGCGGCGTGCGCGGCACCGCCGCACAACGCCAGGGCAAGCAGGGCGGGGCGGGAAATTCGCTTGAACGGGATCATGGTCGCCTCACTGGCCGGCCTGCGCGGTCTGCGCGGGCACGGCGAAGTTGTTGCGTTTGCAGAGCTTGGCTTCGACCTTCTGGGTACCGCTTTCCGGCCCCTGCACCTCGAACGCCAGCAGGCTCTGGCTGGCCCAGTCCTCGTCTTCGCGCATCTGGAAGACGAAGCGGCCGTCGGTGTCGGAGGTTTCCGGTTTTTCCAGCTTGATGTCCTCGTGGCGGCCGTTGAGGTACCAGAGGGTGGCCTGCAGCACCTTCACCGATGGGTCTTCGAACTTGACGTCCATCTGCATGTTGCGGTTGATCAGGTCTTTGATCACGCCGCCCTTGCCGTTGACCATCAGCTCGTTCTTGCCGGGCTTGAGGGTGGCGCTGGCGCTCATCAGGGCCGGGCGGTCATCGCAGCCGTCGTCGAGCAGGCCAAGGATTTGCCGCCAGATGGTTTCCTGGTCCAGGCGATACAGCGGGGAGAATTCCCAGATCAGGATCTTCGGCGGGTTCTTCTGGAATTCCTCGCTACCCAGGTACTGGATCATCGAACCTTCCAGGCCACCGCCAGGGAAGGCCACGTTGAGCACGTCGGCGCCGATGTACTGCTCGAGGAAGCCGGAGAAATTGTAGTTCTTGCCACTGTGGCTGGTGCCGACCAGGGTGATCTGCGCGTTGCCGCCGTCACCGAACAGGTCGTCGCCGCCGCCGGTGGAGCCTTTCGGCTCGGTGGCGAACTGGTCCATGTACTGGACGGCATAGCTGGTGCCGCACAGCTGGCCGGCCACGTTATGCAGGGTGCCGGTCTTGCCCATGCGCCCGGACTTTTTCGTTTCGAATTCCTTGCGCGGGATGCCTTCGAAAGCCGGCATCTTGTGCACGGTATCGGCCACGATCTTGGCCGCGCGCTCGGCGCCGTAAGGCGTCCAGTGCTGGTCGCCACGGAAGTAGAAGTCCTTGCCCTGGTCGGCAGCGGCCAGCTGTTCGTTGGTCAGCGGCGACAGGTCGGGCACGTTGTAGCCCATGCTGGCAAAGCGCTTGAGCATGGCCTGGTAGTTGCCCAGGGCCTTCTGGTAGTCGAAGGCAGCCTTTTCCGCCGGGTTGAGCATGTTGCGGTTCACCAGGCCACGGGTCGGCTGGTACACCACCACCAGTTCCACGCCGCGCTTCTTGAACGCGTCGTGCACTTGCTGCAGGCGCTTGTAGCCGGCCGGGGTGGTATTGAACTCGGTGCGCAGGTCTTCGCGGGTACGGAACAGCCAGTCGCCCTGGGCCTGCACCAGCGTGGTGAAGTTCTGCTGGTAACGGGTGGTGTAGCGGCTGGCGTCATGCGCTTCAGGGCACAGCTGGCAGCAAGGCTCGGCGCTGAAGGTGGGGGCCTTGACGTCTTCGGCGCGCACGCCCTGGCTGATCGCCAGGAGGGCAGCGGACAGGCCCAGCAGTTTCATCAGATGTGGAGTCATGGTCTGGGCTTCCTTAATCGATCATTTCGGTCTGGCGTTCGACCGGGTCGATCAGCACAGCCTTTTGCTGGCGTACCAGCAGGTCGAGGATTTCGTCCTGGCGTTCGCCGAGGATGCCGTTGAGGCTGATGCCGCTGGCCTTGCGCGGGGCGAGCATGGACACCTTGTACAGCTCGACCGACAGCGGCGAGTCGATCGACAGTGGACCGGAGCCGTTGGCCGCCAGTTCGCCACCGACCAGGATCAGCGACACCTTGGTGTCGAACGGGTCGAGGGCGATGTCGCGGTCGGTGTTGGACAGGTCCTTGATGTGGCCGTATACGCCAACCAGGCCGTTGGCCATGGCGACGTTTTCGTACAGGCGGATGTTCACGCTGTTACGTACGCGGATGCCGTGGCGGCGGTTGTTGATCAGCTTGTTGCCCCAGATCAGGTTGTCGCCACTTTCGTACAGGGTGATGCCGTCGGTGTGGTTGCGGTAGATCTCGTTGTAGGCGATCAGGTTGTTGACGCTGTTACGGTCGATCACCACGCCCGAGAGCTTGTTGTCGAAGCTCTTGTTGTTGATGATCCAGCTGTCGTTTACCTCACGCGAAACGATGATGCCGTGCTTCTTCTTGGTGCCGTACACCGTGTTGCCGGCGATGATCAGCCGGTGCGAGCGGTCGTGCGGGTCGATGCCGTAGACGATGTTGTCGCGGTAGGTGCTGTCCTTGACCACGAAGTCCTGGGTCTCATAGCAGTAGAAGCCGTACCACATGTCGCTGAACTCGGAGCCGATGATCCAGCCGGTGGGTTCCGGGCGGCCCATGCGCTTGGCCATGTTCGGCGTGTACTGCGAGATGCTCACGCCGTACGACTTGGACTTGGCGTAGCCGAAGCTGGCCATTTTCGTATTGACGATGTAGGTCTCGGTGCCGCCCCACGACAGCAGGAACGGGCGGAATTCCTTGGGCGAGCGGAAGGTCGCCGGGCCGTTTTCCTTTTCCCGCCAGCCGGTCACCTGGGTGTCGGTGACGAACAGCTTGCCGTCGTTGACCAGGAACGAACCACCTTCCTGGGACAGGCGCAGCTGCTTGACCTTGCCGTCGATCTCGAGGATGCCCTTCTGCCCGACCACGATCGGCAGGCGCGCCAGGTACACACCCGGCTCGACTTCGCTGAGGTACTGCTTGGGTACCTTCTTGCTCAGCTCGACCAGGTCGACATGGCCGTCATCGACGAAGATCGCCTGCGGAATGCCATGCTGGCGCTGGACCCACTCGGCCGCCTTGTTGTCGCCGCCGACGAATTCCTTGAGGGTATCCTCCTGGAACATGCGGCGCAGGCTGACCTTGCCCTTGTGGCGGCGGTCGATTTTCTTCTGCACCGCTTCGGCGGTGTAGCCGGTCAGGTCGGGCAGCTTCGGCGGGTCCATGTGCAGCGGCTCGATCGGCGCGCTGGAGACCGTGTAGGTCTTGGCCTGCTGCAGTTCCTTGGCGATCACCTGGGGCTCTGCGGCAGCCACCAGGCCGCTGGCCAGCAGCAAGGCGCTGGCCAACAGGCTGTGACGTAAGTGCGGGTGAAGGTTCATAACGGTAAGTCCTCTACCGGCCTCAGAAGCGCCAGATCACATCGACGAAGGCGCGGTGCATGTACGAGTCCGCTTCCTTGCCGTAGGCATCGCCCGGCTTGAACACGCCGGCACGCAGGCGCACCAGGGCAGATGGCTCGTCGATGGCCTGGCTCATCGAAGCCGGCAGCAGGCCTTGCTTGAAGTACTTGGTCACGACCACGTCCATTTCCTGGCCAAGGTCTTTTTCGCCATCGACCAGCGGGCGGTTCACACCGTTGTCGTTGACCACCGCGTTGATGCCGCTGGAACCGATGTTCTGGTTGCCATCGACACGCCAGAACTTGTGGTAGATGAAGCTGGCGTCGTAGTCGTCGCGCAGCTGCCAGGAGGCGAACAGGGTGGCCGCCTGCAGGTTGCCCAGCTCGCCACGGAAGGCTTCACCGAAGCGGTGCACGCGCGAACGGGTACCGGTGTAGTTGGAGCGGTTGCTCTCGAGGCCGGTCTGCTCGTAGTTGCTCGAACCGTCGTCGCCACCACCGCCGCTGCCACGGGCATAGGCCGCACCGACCTGCCATTGCGGGTCGAGGCGCAGGCGGATGCCGAGGTCGGTGGCCCAGGCGTTGACATCACCGCTCTGCTTGCCGGTGGCCACGGTTTCGTCACCGACCACCTGGCTGCTAAGGGTGTCGCGATCACCGGTCAGCCAGGTGACGCTGCCCCAATAGTTGACGGTGTGGTCGTTGCGCCAGTTGTAGGCGTCGCTGTTGGCTTCCAGGCCCAGCCAGGTGAGGTCGCCGGTGCGGGTCTTGTCCAGCGCATCGACGGTTTCGCCCGGGTTCTTCAGGCTGCCGCCGTCGTGGGTGTGGTGGGCGCGTACGCCGACCCAGTGGCCAGGGGTCCACTGCGTGGCGACGTTGCCGTAGAGGTGCGTGCGGCCCTTGTCTTCCGGGGCCAGCTCGGTGAGGTCGGTGCGGTATTCGCTGAAGCGCTGGGCCACGCCCAGGTCGGCCTTGAGCAGGGTGGTGTCGAAGGTCCAGTTCAGCGCTTCGATGTTGGTGTCACGCCACATGCCATCGTCGCTGCGCAGGCGCTGGCGGCCAAAACGCAGCTGTTCGCCGGGGTAGGCGGTGAGGCCGCTGTAGCCGACCCAGAATTCGCGCATGGCCAGGTAGCTCTTGTCCTGCTCACGGCCATCCGCGGCGGTGTCGGTGCTGGTGCCGTCGTCGTTCTGGCGCAGGGTGTCGGTTTCGATGGTGTCGGTCGCGGTGACGGCCTGGCCCATGGCATAGGCGCTCCAGTTGCCACGCTCGCCATATACCCAAGGGCGCAGATCAAGACCGAGGCCGTTGACGTCACCGCCGGAGCGGGTGCCCAGGTCACGGTCGTCTTCCGACTGGCCGGTGATTTTCACATCCAGGCCGAAGTTCTTTTCAGCGGTCATTTCCGCCAGGGTCGGGCAGGACCACAGCAGGGCGAAGCTCAGGCCGATGCCAGCTTTCACGAAGGGATTGAGCGTCATAGCGAGTCCTCACCGGTTACTTCTTTTTCGTCGTCTTGCAGGGCTTCGATGGCCAGGGTGCTGTTGGCGCCCTGGCTCATGCTGCCGCGCGCCTGCTTTTCTTGTGCCAGCAGTTGCTGGGCCTGGCTGCGCTGGTCAGGCGTAAGTTGCTGGTCGAGCTGCTGCAGCAATTCAGCGGACTGTGGCGACGGGTTGGCCTGGGCCAGTTGGGCGAATACCCAGGCGTTGCCCGGTTGCGGGCGAATGCCGTGGCCTTCGCTGAACAGCTGGGCCAGGGCATAGTCGGCGCTGTTCTGCCCACCACGGGCGGCGGCCAGCAGGTGGTCGACGGCCTTTTGTGGCTCGACGTTGCCCAGGTAGCCGCGGCGGTACAGCTGGCCCAGGTAGTAATGGGCGCTGACTTCGCCGGCGTCGGCGGCAGCCTGCAGGTGTTGTTCGGCTTTGGCCGCGTCCGCAGGCACGGTCTTGCCTTCGTAGTACAGGCGGCCCAGCAACAGTTCGGCGCGTGGCTGTTCGGCTTCGCGGCCCTTGTCGATGTAGGCCATCAGCTGGTCGGTATCGCCCAGCTCGGGGAAGTCGTACACCAGTTGCGCCAGGCTGACCCAGGACGCCGGGTTGGCCGGGGCCACCTGCTCGAGCAGGTCCTTGGCGGTTTTCTCGTCGGTCTGGCCGAGGCTGCGGTCAGCCAGTACCCGGGCAACGCTGTCGACCCGTGTGGCCGGTACTGCGCCACGGGCGTAGGCAGCCTTGAGCTGGCCGAGCAGGGCAGCCTGCTGGTCGGCCTGGCCGCGCTTCTGGTACACGGTGGCCAGTTCGACGTAGCAGATGTCGGTGGTGTTCAGCGCGGCCTTGCAGATTTTCTCCACTTCGCCCAGGTGCTGGTCGTAGGTGCCCTGGGTGCGGTACAGCAGCACCTGGGCCAGGCCCGCTTCCGGGTTGCCGGCGGCGCGCCACTGGTCGATCTGCTGCTGTGCGTTGACCTTGGGGAAGCTCTGCGGGTAGCTCAGGTAGAGCATCGCCAGCGGGATCAGGGTGTTGCTTTCGCCCTGCTTGGCGGCTTGCTTGAGCAGGGTTTCGGCTTCTTCGCGCTCGGCCTGGGTGCTGTCGGGCTTGGACACCAGCAGGCGGCCAAGGCGCGCCTGGGCACGCGGCGAAATGGCGGCCGCGGCACGGTAGGTGGCCTCGGCTTCCTTGATTTTCGCCGGATCGCGGGTGGCGACCTTGATATCGGCCAGGCCCACTTGCGCTTCGCTGTAGCCCAGGTCGGCCAGTGCCTTGTAGTTGCGCTCGGCCAATGCAGTGTCACCGCGCTTCATGGCTTCGTTGGCCAGGCGCTGGTCGGGCAGGCCTGCACAGCCGGCCAGGGCGATGGCCATGGCCAGGCCACACAGACCAAGGTTCACACGAACCCTGTGGGAGCTGGCTTGCCGGCGATTGGCCAGTGCAGGCGATACATCTGCTGGGCGAGTGCTGCGCACTCGATCGCCGGCAAGCCAGCTCCCACAGGTATCGGGTTGTCTGCTAGTCATAGGCTTGTCCTCTTACAGCCCACGGGCCATGGCTTTGTCGATCAGCCAGTTCAGCGATGGGCCACGGTCGCTGTTGACCGAAGCCGGGCGACCGGCGAGTTCGGCGGGCAGGGCGCTGTCGGGCTTGATCTGCACGCGGATGTCGGCGGCCAGGTCTTCGCTGTTGAGGCTGGCGCTGCTGACGATCTGGCCGGTGCGTACTTCGTCTTCGCCGGCTACCTGGAAGTTGACCCGGGTACCTGGCTTGACCTCGTCGAACTGGCGGTAGGTGAAGCGCGCCTCGATCATCGGGTTGGTGGTGCGCGGGATCAGCTGGAAGATCGGCTGGCCCTTGGCGGCGTACTGGCCGTTGTCCACCAGCTGGCGGGCAACCACGCAATCACATGGGCTGGTGAGGGTGCCGGACAGTTGTTTGCCGAACAGTTCCTCGATCTTCGCCGGCTCCAGCTGTGCGTCTTCCAGGTTGCCCTTGAGCATGTCCAGCATGCTGGTGGTGAAGCTGGCCAGTGGCGCGCCCTTGGCGATCTGCCCACCGCTTTCGACCAGGCTGTTCACGGTGCCGTCGCGCGGCATGGTGACGTTGGTGGTGGGTACCGCTACCACGCCGGCTTCGGCATGGCTGACGAAGTACATGCCGTACAGCGACTTGGCGATGAAACCGAAGGCGGCGACACCGACCACGAACACGCCGAGGGTGACGGTAACCGCCTTGAGGCGGCCGAAGGCGCTCAGGCCGGCACCGCCGTCCTTCTGCTTGCGCGCCTTGGTGAAGTTGTCGCGCTGCAAGGTGCTGAGCACATCGCCGGCAGTGATCAGCTCACCCGACAGGTGCGAGGTGATGATGTGGCGCAGCGTGGCGATATCGCGGGGCTCGAGGTTCTGGAACTGGGCGCCGGTGCGGCCACTGCCCGGGTTGTAGGAGCGCACCTGGAACTCGATGTCCATCGACAGGCCGAGGTTGTCGACCGTGAACTGCAGCCGCCCGCGGAGCACGTCGCCAACCGACAGTGGTTGCTTGGTGTGGAAGCTCAGGCCACCGGCGGAGAGGTCGTCGACCTTCACATCGTGGGCCTGGCGCTGAGGGTCGAGGAACCGCAGCTTGGCGGGGATGCGTACCCGGGCATGCTGGCGCTGGGCTTCGGACTCATGCACGACGTTGACGTTCACGGCGGTATTCATGTGGTTTGTTCCTGTTAGTTCCGATCCGGGTTGGGCTCACACGACCATGAACAGCACAGCAACGAAGATGCTGGCAGCCGAGAAGGTCATGGTCCGCGAGGACCAGGTGTTGAACCATTGTTGAAAGCTGGCGAGGTCACGCTTGAGGGCAGTGGGCTGACGCGTCCAGGACTGCTTGTCGAGGCGGAAGAACACGTAGATCTTCATCAGCGCGCCGACGATCTGGTTGTAATAGAGAATCAGCGGGTAGGCCGGGCCGACGTTGTGGCCGGAGCACAGCAGCATGATGGTGAGGATCAGGCGGGTGATGCCGATCCACAGCAGGTACACCAGCAGGAAGCCCAGGCCGAACTTGAGGCTGGCGATCACCGCCACGGTCAGGCCCAGCAGGCTGGTCCACATCGACACGCGCTGGTCGAACAGCACGATGCTGGTGAACAGCCCCAGGCGGCGCAGGCCCAGGCCAAGCGCGCGGGAGTTCTGCCGCAGGTTGTTGCCGTACCAGCGGTACATCAGCTTGCGGCTGGCCTTGAGGAAACTCTTCTCCGGCGGGTGCTCGACCGTGTTGATGGCGGCGTCCGGCACGTAGAAGGTGTCGTAGCCCAGGCGCATCAGGCTGAACCAGCTGGACTTGTCGTCACCGGTGAGGAACTTGAAGCGGCCCAGGCGCCAGTGCATCAGCGAGTCGCTTTCGACGTCGGCGATGAACTCGGGGTTGGTCACCACGCTGGCGCGGAACATCGACATGCGCCCGGTCATGGTCAGCACCCGCTTGGACAGGGCCATCGAGCACATGTTGATGTGGCGCTGGGCAAAGCGCAGCTTGTGCCACTCGCTCATGATGTAGCCGCCACGCACTTCGCAGAACTCGTTGGTGGTCAGGCCGCCGACGTTGGGGAACAGCTTGAACCACGGCACGGTCTTGCGTACCACGCCATCGCCCAGCACGGTGTCGCCGTCGATCACCGCCACCACGGCGTTCTCGTCCGGCAGCATGCGCGAGATCGCACGGAAACCGTAGGCCAGGCCGTCACGCTTGCCGGTACCGGCGATGCGCACGATGTCCAGCTTCACGTGGGCTGGCGGGTTGTATTTGGCCCACAGGCTTTTCACCAGCAGTTCGTCCGACATCTCCACCAGCGAGCAGACCACGGTGGTGGGGAAGCCACAGTTGATCGCCTCGCGGATCACCGAGCTGTACACCTGGGCGGTGGTGAGTGCTTCGATGCGGAAGCTGGTCACCATCAGGTACACGTGGGACGGGTCGGCGTCCTTGCCCATCTTCTGCACCTTGCGGCGCAGGTACGGGTACACGCCGTAGAGGAAGATCATGCCGCGGATGAAATGGGTGGCGCCCATGGAATAGCGCCAGATGCCGACTGCGCCGACCAGGAAGATGAAGTGCTTCGATTGCGAGTCGAAGATATCGGCTGGCAGGGCCAGGGCGATCAGCATGAGCAGACTCATGTAGAGCAGCCAACCGGCGCACTGCAACAGCACTGTCTGGATCCTTTGCATGTTCAGCATCCGTCGAGAATTCGGGAAAAGGTGGGCAGCGGGGGGGGGGAGGCCCCCGCTGCCCGGCCAGCACTTACCAGCAGATGCCTTCGGTACGGCTGGTGGCGCAGGTCGGTTTGCTCATGAAGCCGACCAGGTCGATCACGTGCTTGCCGGCCGGCGCTTGCTGGGCCAGGGCACGGAACTGCTCGTCACGGTTGCCCAGGACGATGATGTCGGCGTTGTCGATCACCTTCTGGAAGTCGGCGTTGAGCAGCGACGACACGTGCGGGATCTTCGACTCGATGTAGTCCTTGTTGGCGCCGTGGACGCGGGCGTACTGGACGTTCTCGTCGTAGATGTCCAGCTGGTAGCCCTTGCCGATCAGGCGTTCGGCCAGTTCCACCAGCGGGCTTTCACGCAGGTCGTCGGTGCCGGCCTTGAAGCTCAGGCCGAGCAGGGCGACCTTGCGCTTGTCGTGGGCTTCGATCAGTTCGAAGGCGTTCTGCACCTGCGATTCGTTGCTGCGCATCAGCGAGTCGAGCAGCGGTGCGCGTACATCGAGGCTGGCGGCGCGATAGGTGAGGGCGCGTACGTCCTTGGGCAGGCACGAGCCGCCGAAGGCGAAGCCAGGGCGCATGTAGTACTGGGACAGGTTCAGCACTTTGTCCTGGCAGACCACGTCCATCACGTCACGGCCATCCACGCCTACGGCCTTGGCAATGTTGCCGATCTCGTTGGCGAAGGTGACCTTGGTGGCGTGCCACACGTTGCAGGTGTACTTGATCATCTCGGCCACTTCGATCGGCTTGCGGATGATCGGTGCGTCGAGCTCTTCGTACAGGGCCTGCAGGATGTCGCCGCTGGCGGTGTCCAGTTCGCCGATGACGGTCATCGGTGGCTGGTCGTAGTCCTTGATCGCGGTGCTTTCACGCAGGAATTCCGGGTTGACCGCAACGCCGAAGTCGACGCCGGCTTTCTTGCCCGAGCAGTCTTCGAGGATCGGGATCACCACGTTCTTCACGGTACCCGGCAGCACGGTGCTGCGTACCACGATGGTGTGGCGGCGCTCGCTGTCACGCAGCACGTAGCCGATTTCGCGGCACACCGACTCGATGTACTCGAGGCCCAGGTCGCCGTTCTTCTTGCTTGGGGTACCCACGCAGATCATCGATACGTCGCTGGCACGGATGGCTTCGGCGAAATCGGTAGTACCGCGCAGGCGGCCGTTGGCGATGCCCTGTTGCAGCAGTGCTTCCAGGCCAGGTTCGACGATGGGCGACTTGCCCTGATTGATCAGGTCGATCTTGGTGCTGGACACGTCCACACCGATCACTTCATGGCCTCGCGCCGTCAGGCAGCCTGCACAGACCGCACCCACATAACCCAAACCAAAGATGCTGATACGCATCGCTATCACCTCATGTGTTTATCACGCCGGCGCCTCCGGAGAGAGCCGGACTGGGTTGATTAACAACAGTTTTCGGGCGCACGGATCCATGGCGAAATGCACACTTCGCCGAGCGCAGGCAAAATAAATCCGGAGCGCAAAAAGTTATGCACTCAAATGTGGCAGTAAAAAGCCATTAATTAAAAAACGTGCCCTGGAATGCAGCCGTCTTTACTGCAAGGCGCTACATGGCGCTTTGCTGTGCTTGTTTTTTCAAGTGGAAAAATCCTTTGAAATCAACCACTAGGACGAATTGAAAGGGACGCGTCTCTCCTGCATGGACAGGGTCTTCGGGGGTTGCCCGTCATACCTGTCGAAGTTGTTGGGGCTGGTAGTGGATACCTGCCGTTGTCATCTGTAAGTCATCTCTCACAGCCCGGGGGCAGGAAAATCGTTACGGCACTATGAGCGATTCGTCGTAGCAGAAGTTCCGGGGTGGGTTCGGCGTGGATGAAAGATTTCTAAATATTTTTTCAGTGGCAGACAATTTCAATCTGATAGCACGCGGGTGTTTTGCCCCGATATATAAAGGGCGAAACTGTTGCGAGATATTTTTATGCCAGCATCGAAAAATATTTTGAAAAATTCGTCAAAAAAGCTACGAACGGTCTTATGGCGTTTGGCTATAAGTTGCGGTGTGTCGATTTTTTGGCGTCGGATTTGTGGCGTGATGGCGATATGAAGTGTGCCCTGTTGCGGGGCAAAGGCGGGGAGAAATGTTTTTGCCCATTCGCGGGCACGCCCGCTCCCACAGGTTGGTCACTGACCTTGAATTCAGTGGCATACCTGTGGGAGCGGGCGTGCCCGCGAAAGCGGTGCTACAGGCTTACTCGGTCGGATGATCGCGTAGGAACACCAGGTGGTCCGGCTTCGACTGTTCGGCACTGTAGTAGTACCCCTGCACATCGAACTGCTTGAGCTGCTCCGGGTCGCTGATGCGCTGCTGGATGACGAAGCGGCTCATCATGCCGCGGGCTTTCTTGGCGTAGAAGCTGATGATCTTGTACTGGCCGTTCTTCAGGTCCTTGAAGTCGACGTTGATCACCCGGGCCTTCAGCGCGCTGCGTTTCACCGCGCTGAAATACTCGTTGCTGGCCAGGTTCAGCAGCACGTCATCGCCCTGTTCGGCCAGGGCCTGGTTCAGCCATTCGCTGATGCGCGTGCCCCAGAAGGCGTACAGGTCCTTGCCGCGGGCGTTGGCCAGCTTGGTGCCCATTTCCAGGCGGTAAGGTTGCATCAGGTCGAGCGGGCGCAGCAGGCCATACAGGCCCGAAAGCATGCGCAAGTGCTGCTGGGCGTAGCTGAAATCGTCCTCGCCCAGGCTTTCGGCGTCGAGGCCGGTATACACGTCACCCTTGAACGCCAGCAGCGCCTGCTTGGCATTGGCCGGGGTGAAGTCCGGGGTCCAGCTGCCGAAGCGCGCGGCATTCAGGCCGGCGAGCTTGTCGGACAGGTGCATCAGTTCGCTGATCTGCGCCGGCGACAGGTCGCGCAACTGCTGGATCAGCTCCTGGGAGTCGTCCAGGTACTGGGGCAGGGTGAAACGCTCGGTCACCGGCGGGGTGTCGTAGTCGAGGGTCTTGGCGGGGGAAATCACCGTCAGCATCGGGTCGGCTCCTGGCATCGTTGGCCGGGAATTCTACGGGCTGGGCGGTGCAAGTCCAAACTATGGCGACGATAGTCACAGACCATGGTCGGTGCAGAGGCTATAGTGCGCGTTTCGCCGTTGCGGAGCCTTCAACCGTGCGTATTGCCTCTGCCTTGCTGGCCGCTCTGCTGAGCCTGGCCGTGCAAGCCGCCCCTTCACCCCAGGTGAGCCTGGACCGCAGTCTGTGGCCCGAAAAGCTGGACAGTCCGGCGTTGTTCGATGTGGCCTCGCGGGCCGAGATCCTCTCGTTCGCCCAGGTGCTGCACGAAAGCGAACTGCTGGACGACGCGGCGCTGGCGGCACGCTTGGGGCTACGGCAGGTCAACTTGCAGAAGGTGCGCCTGGTGCGGGCGCGCATGTGGCAGCGGTTGTGGGAAGGTTATCAACAGGCGCAGCGCAGTTGCGAGCAGGATGCGTCGTTCTGCTATCCGGTGACATCGATGGCAGAGTTGCGTACGCAAGCAGCGACGTTCGCTGCCGATGTCGGCACTTTCTACACCGATTGGATCGAGCCGAGCCACCAATTCCATGTGCGTTATCTGGACGAACAACTGCGCAAGGCGGCGTTGCTGCCGCAGACCAGCAGCGAGGTGGAGCGGCTGTCCTCACGCGAGCGCAATGGGGATGAACTGAACGACCGCATGTTCCTGCTGACCTTCGTCGGCGGCCCCGGGCCGGATGGCGGCAGTACCGACCTGCTGGCTGATTACCTGCGCCGGCAAAAGCTTGAAGGCACGTTCTTCGTGCTCGGCAACCGCCTGCAGCAACGGCGCGACGCCGGGGCGGCAGATGCCTTGCGCCAGCTCTATGGCGGGCAGTGCGTGGGAATACAGGGGTGGGAGTACCGCTCCCATGCGCAGTGGACAGGCTGGCAGGACTCGCTGCGGCGTAGCCAGGCGCGGGTGCAGGCCGACCTGCCGGAGCAGTATGTGCCGTTGTTTCGCCCGCCTTACGGGCAGCGTCGGGCCGATGGCGAGGCGTTCATGGCCAGCCAGCAGTTGCAGGTATCGTTGTGGGACATCGATGCCCAGGATGATGGCGCACTGAGCGCCGAGGCCTCTGCCCAGCGGGTGCTGACCTTGATGCTGCTGTGGCGCAAGGGGGTGATCCAGTTCCATGACAGCCTGCCCAAGGCGCAGCCGGCGGTGGAGTGGTTGTTGCGCAATACGGCGCAGAGCGGGATTGGTTGGGAAGATTGCCAGGGATATGCCAACCAGGGGTGAGAGGGGGCTGCTACGCAGCCCATCGCCGGCAAGCCAGCTCCCACCTCGACCGCATCGGCCTCAAGCCATGCGCTGTCCCTGTGGGAGCTGGCTTGCCGGCGATGAGGCCAGTGCAGGCAACACAACACAGTTGCTCTTGCAGGTTAGGTGCATGGCTTGCTGGCGTTGGCCCATGCAATGGCAGCCTGATTTTTGACTGTAGACCTCACGCGCCCCCTCGCCAACCCCTGTTCGTCATTTGGAAAAATAAACTTCACCTGCACGTAAAAAGACTTTTTTTAGTCATCATTTTTGCGGTATGAAGAAACCAGACAGCCGATTCCTGCAGCACAGGTGGCGTCATCCAGGCCCACCTAGCCAGGTTCGCTTCCCGCCCGTAACAACGCGGATACGGGGACAGCGGCAGTCACTCTGCGGCGTAACAGACCACGCCGTGTGGCTTCGACATAAGGTGACCGAGTATGGATGACCAAGGACGCAACCCTTCCTCCAGCAAGCCTATCCTGTATGTGCTCGATACCAACGTCCTGATTCACGACCCCAACGCGTTACTGAACTTCGAGGAGCACCATGTCGCCATCCCGATGACGGTGCTGGAGGAACTCGACAAGCTCAAGACCGGCAAACAGACCATCGCCGCCGAATGCCGCCAGGCCATTCGGCTGATCGACCAGACCCTTGGTGACGCCTCGCCCAGCGATGTCGAGCAGGGCGTGCCGATCCAGCGTGGCAAGAGCGGGCCCAAGGGCTTCCTGTCCATCCTGATGACTCCGCGCAACGAGCCGAACAAGCTGCTGCCGGAAAACCTCAACGACAACATCATCATCAACCAGTTGCTCGAAGTACGGGCCCGGCGCACCGACCTGGACGTTGTGCTGGTCACCAAAGACATCAACATGCGCCTGAAGGCGCGTGCCTGTGGCATCGCGGCCGAGGACTACAGCACCGACCAGCTGGTCGATGACGTGTCCTTGCTGTCCAAGGGCTACCATTCGGTCACCGGCTCGTTCTGGGACCGGGTGAGCAAGGTCGATACCCGCCAGGAGCGTGGCCGCACCTGGCACCGCGTGCAATTGATCGACAACCTGCCGGCGGTTCACGTCAACGAGTTCATCATCGATGAACAGGGCTTCGTCGGCTGGATCAAGGGTATTCGCAACGATGAGCTGCTGTTGCTCGACCTGCACCAGGAACCGCTGCTGCACCAGGAAGCATGGGGCCTTAAGCCGCGTGACATCCACCAGAGCCTGGCGCTGTTCGCCCTGCTCGACCCGGATATCCACCTGGTCAACCTGACCGGCGCCGCCGGTTCCGGCAAGACCATCCTGGCCCTGGCCGCGGCCATCGAACAGACCATGGTCAGCAAGCGCTACCGGCGCATCATCGCCACCCGCAGCGTGCAGGGGCTGGACCAGGAGATCGGCTTCCTGCCGGGCACCGAGGCCGAGAAGATGGAACCCTGGCTGGGCGCCATCACCGACAACCTCGAAGCCTTGCACATGGATGACGAGAGCACCCATGGCAGCGTCGAGTACATCCTCGAGCGCGTGCCGTTGCAGTTCAAGTCGCTGAACTACATCCGTGGCCGTAGCTTCCAGCAGAGCCTGATCCTGATCGACGAGTGCCAGAACCTGACGCCGCACCAGATGAAAACCATCATCACCCGTGCCGGCTCCGGGTCCAAGGTGGTCTGCCTGGGCAACCTGGCGCAGATCGACACCCCCTACCTGTCCGCGACCAGCTCGGGCCTGACCTACCTGACCGAGCGCTTCAAGGACTTCCCCCATGGCGTGCACATCACCCTGCAGGGCGTGCCACGCTCGGTGCTGGCCGAGTACGCCGAGTCGCATCTGTAACCCTCTTTGCCGGGCGGTTCGCCGCCCGGCCTTTTCGCGGGCACGGTTGACGCACCCCTCTGCTCAAACCTGACTCACAGGTTTACACTGCAAGTTCCCTTCACAGGAGCAGAGCAGTGCTGACACATCTTGATTCCCAGGGGCGGGCCAACATGGTCGACGTCACTGAAAAGGCCGTGACCGAGCGCGAGGCCACCGCCGAGGCGCGGGTGCGCATGTTGCCGCAGACCTTGCAGATGATCGTCGACGGTGAACACCCCAAGGGCGACGTGTTCGCCGTGGCGCGCATTGCCGGGATCCAGGCGGCGAAGAAGACCAGCGACCTGATCCCGCTGTGCCACCCGTTGATGCTGACCAGCGTCAAGGTCGAGCTCAGCGCCGAGGGGCAGGACGCCGTGCGTATCGTCGCCCGCTGCAAGCTGGCCGGGCAGACCGGCGTGGAGATGGAGGCGCTGACCGCCGCCAGCGTTGCCGCGCTGACGATCTATGACATGTGCAAGGCTGTGGATAAAGGTATGGTCATCGAGCAGGTGCGCCTGCTGGAAAAACTCGGCGGCAAGAGCGGCCACTACAAGGCGGAGGCGTGATGAAGGTCAAGGTGATGTACTTCGCCCGTTACCGCGAACTGCTGGGCGTGGATGCCGAGCGGGTGGAGGGCGCGTTCACGGTGCTCGACGATGTGCGCCAGGCCTTGGTGGCCAAGGGCGGGCAGTACGAAGTGCTGGCCGAGCAGAACCTGATGTGTGCGCGCAACGAAGAACTGTGCAAGCTTGATGAGCCGCTGGAAGAGGGCGATGAAGTGGCGTTCTTCCCGCCGGTGACCGGAGGCTGAACATGGCTGTGCGAGTACAGGAGGGCGCGTTCGACCCGGGGGCCGAGACCAATACCATGCACGCGGCGAATGTCGGCGTGGGCGCGGTGGTCGGTTTTGTCGGCTACGTGCGGGATTTCAACGATGGCCGTGAAGTGGCGGGGATGTTCCTCGAGCACTATCCGGGCATGACCGAAAAGGCCCTGGCCAAGATCGTGGTCGAGGCCGAGCAGCGCTGGCCGTTGCTCAAGGTGGAGGTGCTGCACCGCATCGGTGCGCTGGAACCGGGCGAGCCGATCGTGTTCGTCGGTGTGGCCAGTGCCCATCGGCAGGCGGCGTTCGATGCCTGCAACTTCATCATGGACTACCTGAAGACCCGGGCGCCGTTCTGGAAGAAGGAAAATACCCAGGAAGGGGCACGGTGGGTGGAAGGGAAGCAGAGTGACCAGGATGCCGCTGGGCGCTGGTAGACAGGGTATTGATGGCCGGGGCTTTGCCCCGGTTCGCGGGCTTGCCCGCTCCCACAGGTGCTCCACAGTTTCCGAAACCTGTGGAGCACCTGTGGGAGCGGGCAAGCCCGCGAAGAATCCAACACCAATCAGTGGTGCTTGCGCGGCACCGGCTTCAGCAGCTCATCCGGCGGCATTTCACATTTGATCTTGCGCCCCAGCAGCTCTTCGATCGCGGGCAGCTGGTACGAGTCATCCTCACCGGCAAAGCTGATCGACACACCACTGGTGCCCGCACGGCCTGTCCGGCCAATGCGGTGCACGTAGTCGTCCGGGTCTTCCGGTAGGGTGAAGTTGATCACGTGGCTGATGCCATCGATGTGAATGCCACGCCCCGCCACGTCGGTGGCCACCAGCACGGTGATGCGCCCTTCGCGGAAGTTCTCCAGGGTGCGGATACGCTTGTGCTGCGGCACGTCGCCCGACAACTGCGCGGCATTGATGCCGTCGCGCACGAGTTTTTCCTCGATGCGCCGTACTTCGTCCTTGCGGTTGGCAAACACCATCACCCGTTCCCACTTGTTCTGGGTCACCAGGTTGTACAGCAGCTTGTACTTGTCGCTGCCGGCCACCGCATAGACGTGCTGCTCCACCGTTTCGCTGGCAACGTTCTCCGGCTCGATCTCGACG
The DNA here is from genome assembly GCF_002113245.1 of Pseudomonas sp. B13(2017). Taxonomy (NCBI): domain Bacteria; kingdom Pseudomonadati; phylum Pseudomonadota; class Gammaproteobacteria; order Pseudomonadales; family Pseudomonadaceae; genus Pseudomonas; species Pseudomonas sp. B13(2017). The sequence goes on along the minus strand of NZ_NEJX01000007.1, from coordinate 114,206 downwards.
ATGGCCGGGTTGGTGGTCCATTGCTTGGCCAGGTTCATCACGTCGTCGGTGAAGGTGGCGGAGAACAGCAGGGTCTGGCGCTCGCTTTTCGGCGGCGTCTGGCGAATGATCTGGCGCACCTGGGGAATGAAACCCATGTCGAGCATGCGGTCGGCTTCGTCCAGCACCATCACCTCGACCATGTCCAGGTGCACCTCACCGCGCTGGTTGAAGTCCAGCAGGCGGCCCGGAGTGGCCACCAGGATGTCGCAATGGCGCGCTTCCAGGGCCTTGAGCTGCTTGTCGAAGTCCATGCCGCCGACGAAGCTCATCACGTTCAGGCCGGTGTACTTGGTCAGGGCGATGGCATCCTTGGCGATCTGCACCACCAGCTCGCGGGTGGGCGCGATGATCAGCGCGCGTGGCTCGCCCATGTAGCGTTCCTTCGGCGGCGGCGTCTGCTGCAGCTGGGAAATGATCGAGATCAGGAACGCCGCAGTCTTGCCGGTACCGGTCTGGGCCCGGCCGATGGCGTCCTGGCCACGCAGGGTGTAACCCAGCACCTGTGCCTGGATCGGCGTGCAGTACGGGAAGCCCAGGTCGTGGATGGCGTGCATCACCTCGTTGGACAGCTTGAAGTCGTGGAAGCGGGTCTTGCCTTCCTGCGGCTCGACCACGAAGTCTTCCGGTTTCCACAGGCTGGCCTGCGGCTTGGGCTTGCGCTCGCGACGCGGTTTGTCCTTGGCCGGCTTGTCGGCGGCTGGCGTAACGGCGGCAGGCTGTTCTGCCTGTGGCGCTGGGGTGGCGCGTGGGGCGGCCGGTTTTGCCGCAGGCTGGGCCTCGCTGGCGGGTGCGGGCGCAGGCAGCGTCACGCTGGCAGCAGGAGCGACGGCCTGTGGCGCGGCGTCTCCCTTGCCGAAAATTTTCTTGAGTGCCTTGAGCACGATCGTCTCGTCAACTGGTTAAGGAATGTACGCCGGGCAGTGTAAAGCAAGATTCAGGCGCGGCGTAGTGGAATAGCCTTACAACTACAGGCGGCCCTGGCTTATTGCAATTGCTTGCTCAGCCAGTCGTGGATGTCGCTCAACTCTTCCACCACCACTTCATGTTCCATCGGGTATTCGTGCCAGCGGGCGGCGACGCCCCAGGTATTCAGGTACTCAAAGGCGGTGCGGCCCATGGAAGGGATCACCACCGGGTCGTGCACGCCGTGCAGGCACAGGGCCGGGGTGCGTTGCTGGCAGGCGCTCAACTGATGCTGGTCGTTGAAGGTGGGGGCGTAGGTGGACAAGGCGATCACGCCACCCAGCGCTTCTTGCCACTTTATATAGGCAGTGTGCAGCACCACCGCGCCGCCCTGGGAGAAACCGGCCAGGAAGATCCGCGACAGGCTGATGCCTTTGGCCTGCTCGGCCTTGATCAGGGCAATGAGCTGCTCGGCCGATTCTTCCAGCTGCGCCTCGTCGATGGCACGGGCCGGGGTCATGGCCTTGATGTCGTACCAGCTGGGCATGGCGTAGCCGCCGTTGATGGTTACCGGGCGGGTTGGAGCCTGGGGCATGACGAAACGGGTGCTGAGCAGGCGCTCCTGCATGAATTCGGCCACTGGTAGGAAGTCGTAACGGTCGGCACCCAGGCCGTGCAACCAGATCACACAGGCATCTGCGGTTTTCTGCGGTTCGAGAATCAGCGGGTTGGTCATGACTGCTCCGAAAGTGTGCGGGTCTTGTTATGGCGTGCGTGAAAAGAAGGCGCTGGAAATGATTGTCGGAAAAAGAATGTCGCAACGATACAACTTTCCCTACTTGACGAGCGCTTAAACGCTACAGCCGTAAATTCTGGTACGCGCTTTGCAATTCAACCAATGATGCAAAGGGCAGGCCGTGACGGTAACACCCTTTGCACGCGAAGGCTGTCACAGAACAGTCCATTGCGCCATTGACCCAATAACAAGCCAATACGGGTCGGATACGCCTCAAAAGGGTGCGGTGCAATTCCGGCTCGATACAACAAGAGCGATTTGGAGGTTGTGAATGAAGATGTTGAAAACCACCCTGGCAGTCCTGACCGCTGCCGCCGCGCTGGGCGCCGTGAGCAACGCCCAGGCCGGCGCCACCCTCGATGCGGTAAAGAAGAAGGGCTTCGTCCAGTGTGGCGTGAGCGACGGTCTTCCAGGCTTCTCGGTACCTGATGCGCAGGGCAAGATCGTTGGTATCGACGCCGACGTGTGCCGCGCCGTGGCCGCCGCCGTGTTTGGCGACGCCAGCAAGGTCAAGTTCAGCCAGCTCAACGCCAAGGAACGCTTCACCGCCCTGCAGTCGGGCGAAGTCGATGTGCTGTCGCGCAACACCACCTGGACCAGCTCGCGTGATGCTGGCATGGGCTTGGTATTCGCCGGTGTTACCTACTATGACGGCGTCGGCTTCCTGGTCAACAAGAAGCTGGGTGTTTCCAGCGCCAAGGAGCTCGATGGCGCGACCATCTGCATCCAGGCGGGTACCACCACCGAGCTGAACGTGTCGGACTTCTTCCGCGCCAATGGCCTGAAATATACCCCGATCACCTTCGACACCTCCGACGAAAGCGCCAAGTCGCTGGAGTCCGGCCGTTGCGACGTGCTGACCTCGGACAAGTCGCAGCTGTTCGCCCAGCGCTCCAAGCTGGCCGCGCCGACCGACTACGTGGTACTGCCGGAAACCATCTCCAAGGAACCGCTGGGCCCGGTGGTGCGCAAAGGCGACGAGGAGTGGTTCAGCATCGTCAAGTGGACCCTGTTCGCCATGCTCAACGCCGAAGAGGCGGGCATCACCTCGAAGAACGTCGAGGCCGAGGCCAAAGGCACCAAGAACCCGGACGTCGCCCGCCTGCTGGGTGCGGACGGCGAGTACGGCAAGGACCTCAAGCTGCCCAAGGACTGGGTAGTGCAGATCGTCAAGCAAGTCGGCAACTATGGCGAAGTGTTCGAGAAGAACCTGGGCCAGGGCACCGACCTGAAGATCGACCGTGGCATGAACGCCCTGTGGAACAACGGCGGCATCCAGTACGCGCCACCTGTGCGCTGATGGCTGCACCCTGCGGCGGCATCCCGCCGCCGCAGGCTGTTCGAATCCCTACTGTCCGGGGCACTTCATGCAAAATCAAATCGGCGCACCCAAGGGCTTGTCCCTTAACGATCCGCGTGTGCGCGCGTGGCTGTTCCAGATTCTCACGATAGTCTTCGTGGTCGGTCTGGGCTGGTATCTGTTCCACAACACGCAAACCAACCTGCAACACCGGGGCATCACCTCGGGCTTCGACTTCCTCGACCGCAGTGCCGGCTTCGGCATCGCCCAGCATCTGATCCCCTACGTGGAATCCGACAGCTATGCGCGGGTGTTCGTCATCGGCCTGCTCAACACCCTGCTGGTGACCTTCATCGGCGTGGTGCTGGCGACCATTCTCGGCTTCATCATCGGTGTGGCGCGGTTGTCGCCGAACTGGATGATCAACAAGCTGGCGACCGTGTATGTGGAAACCTTCCGCAACATCCCGCCGTTGTTGCAGATCCTGTTCTGGTACTTTGCCGTGTTCCTGACCCTGCCGGGACCGCGGGGCAGCATCAATATCGACGACACCTTCTTCATCAGCAACCGTGGCCTGAACATGCCCGGTGCGTCCATGGCCGAAGGCTTCTGGCCGTTCGTCGTGGCCCTGGCCCTGGCGCTGCTGGCCATCGTGGCGATGGTGCGCTTTGCCAACAAGCGCTTCGACGAGACCGGCGTGCCGTTCCACAAGTTCTGGGTGGGGCTGGCGCTGTTCATCGCCATCCCGGGTGTTTGCGCACTGCTGTTCGGCAGCCCGGTGCACTGGGAAGTGCCGCAATTGAAAGGATTCAACTTCGTCGGTGGCTGGGTACTGATCCCCGAGCTGCTGGCGCTGACCCTGGCGTTGACCATCTACACCGCTGCGTTCATCGCCGAGATCGTGCGCTCCGGTATCCGTTCGGTCAGCCATGGCCAGACCGAGGCCGCGCGCTCGCTGGGCCTGCGCGAGGGGCCGACCCTGCGCAAGGTGATCATCCCCCAGGCACTGCGGGTGATCATTCCGCCGCTGACCAGCCAGTACCTGAACCTGGCGAAGAACTCGTCGCTGGCGGCCGGTATCGGCTACCCGGAGATGGTCTCGCTGTTCGCCGGTACCGTGCTCAACCAGACCGGCCAGGCAATCGAGGTGATCGCCATCACCATGAGTGTCTATCTCGCCATCAGCATCAGCATTTCGCTGCTGATGAACTGGTACAACAAGCGCATTGCGCTGATCGAGCGGTGAGGATACGCCCGTGAATGCCCATGTTTTCAAACCCGACATGCCGCCACCGGTGAAAACCGTAGGCGTGCTCGCATGGATGCGTGCCAATCTGTTCTCCAGCTGGCTCAACACGCTGCTGACCCTGTTCGCCCTCTACCTGGTGTGGCTGATCGTGCCACCGTTGCTGCAGTGGGCGTTGCTTGACGCCAACTGGGTCGGTACCACCCGCGCCGACTGCACCAAGGAGGGCGCCTGCTGGGTGTTCGTGCAGCAGCGCTTCGGCCAGTTCATGTATGGCTACTACCCGGCCGAGTTGCGCTGGCGCGTGGACCTGACCGTGTGGCTTGCCGTGCTCGGCGCCGCGCCGCTGTTCATCAAGCGTTTCCCGCGCAAGGCCTTCTACGGCCTGGGCTTCCTGGTGCTGTACCCGCTGCTGGCCTACGCCCTGCTGCACGGGGGCGTGCTGGGCCTGGAAAACGTACCGACCAGCCAGTGGGGCGGGCTGATGCTGACCCTGGTGATCGCCACCGTGGGCATTGTCGGCGCATTGCCGCTGGGCATCCTGCTGGCCCTGGGGCGGCGCTCGAAGATGCCGGCGGTGAAGGTGGTGTGCGTGACCTTCATCGAGTTCTGGCGCGGCGTGCCACTGATCACCGTGCTGTTCATGTCATCGGTGATGCTGCCGTTGTTCCTGCCTGAGGGCATGAGCTTCGACAAGCTGCTGCGGGCGATGATCGGCGTGATCCTGTTCCAGTCGGCGTACATCGCCGAGGTGGTGCGTGGTGGCCTGCAGGCCATCCCCAAGGGCCAGTACGAAGCTGCAGCTGCCATGGGCCTGGGCTACTGGCGAGCGATGGGCCTGGTGATTCTGCCGCAGGCGCTCAAGCTGGTGATTCCCGGCATCGTCAACACCTTCATTGCCCTGTTCAAGGACACCAGCCTGGTGATCATCATCGGCCTGTTCGACCTGCTGAACAGCGTCAAGCAAGCCGCCGCCGACCCGGCCTGGCTGGGCATGGCTACCGAGGGCTACGTGTTCGCCGCCCTGGTGTTCTGGATTTTCTGTTTCGGTATGTCCCGCTACTCCATGCACCTGGAGCGCAAGCTGGACACTGGCCACAAGCGTTAGGAGTTTCGAAATGAGTGAAGCGATCAAGCAGCCTGCCGGCCCCGAAGGCATCATCCAGATGCAGGGCGTGAACAAGTGGTACGGCCAGTTCCATGTGCTCAAGGACATCAACCTGAACGTGCGCCAGGGCGAGCGCATCGTGCTGTGCGGGCCGTCCGGCTCGGGCAAGTCCACTACCATCCGTTGCCTCAACCGCCTGGAAGAGCACCAGCAGGGGCGCATCGTGGTCGATGGTGTGGAGCTGACCAACGACCTCAAGCAGATCGAGGCCATCCGCCGCGAAGTGGGCATGGTGTTCCAGCACTTCAACCTGTTCCCGCACCTGAGCATCCTGGAAAACTGCACCCTGGCGCCGATGTGGGTGCGCAAGATGCCGCGGCGCAAGGCCGAGGAAATCGCCATGCACTACCTGGAGCGGGTGCGTATTCCGGAGCAGGCGCACAAGTACCCGGGGCAGTTGTCCGGTGGCCAGCAGCAGCGTGTGGCGATTGCCCGCGCGTTGTGCATGAAGCCGAAGATCATGCTGTTCGACGAACCGACCTCGGCGCTGGACCCGGAAATGGTCAAGGAGGTGCTCGATACCATGGTGGGCCTGGCCGAGGATGGCATGACCATGCTCTGCGTGACCCACGAGATGGGCTTTGCCCGGACCGTGGCGAACCGGGTGATCTTCATGGACAAGGGCGAGATCGTCGAGCAGGCGGCGCCGGATGACTTCTTCGACCGGCCACGCAGTGACCGGACCAAGTTGTTCCTGAGCCAGATCCTGCATTGATGCAAAAGGGGCCGCTTTGCGGCCCATCGCCGGCAAGCCAGCTCCCACAGGTATCACATCAGCCTCAAGCCCTGTGCAATACCTGTGGGAGCTGGCTTGCCGGCGATGGGCTGCAAAGCAGCCCCAGATCGAAGCCTTACTTCTCTTCCTTGGCGACTGCCGGCGCCGGTGGCGGCCGCAGCCCCACCTCGGCGATCAGTTTCAACTGCTGCCCATTGCGCATCACCTCGATGGTGATCTTCTCGTTGGGCTTGATCCGCGCCACCTGGTTCATCGACTTGCGCCCGTCACCGGCCGGCTCGCCGTTGATGCTCAGGATCACGTCACCCAGCTGCAAACCGGCCTTTGCCGCCGGCCCTTCGCGGAAGATACCCGCCACCACGATGCCCGGGCGGTCCTTCATGCCGTACGATTCGGCCAGCTCCTGGCTCAGCGGCTGTACTTCGATACCCAGCCAGCCACGGATCACCTGGCCGTGCTCGATGATCGACTTCATCACCTCCAGTGCCAGTTTCACCGGGATGGCGAAGCCGATGCCCTGCGAACCGCCGGATTTGGAGAAGATCGCCGTGTTGATGCCGATCAGGTTGCCGTTGGCATCCACCAGCGCACCGCCGGAGTTGCCCGGGTTGATCGCGGCGTCGGTCTGGATGAAGTCTTCGTAGTTGTTCAGGCCCAGCTGGTTGCGGCCAGTGGCGCTGATGATGCCCATGGTCACGGTCTGGCCGACCCCGAACGGGTTACCGATGGCCAGCGACACGTCGCCGATGTGAATGTTGTCGGAGCGGCCGATGGTGATCGCCGGCAGGCTCTTCAGGTCGATCTTCAGCACCGCCAGGTCGGTTTCCGGGTCGCTGCCGATGACCCGGGCCAGGGTCTCGCGGCCATCCTTCAGGGCCACGACGATCTGGTCGGCACCGCTGGTGACGTGGTTGTTGGTCAGCAGGTAGCCCTCGGGGCTCATGATCACCGCCGAGCCCAGGCTCGACTCCCAGCGGCGCTGCTTGGGCAGGTTGTCGCCGAAGAAACGGCGGAACTGCGGGTCTTCGAACAACGGGTGGGCGCTCTTGTTCACCACCTTGGTGGTGTACAGGTTGACCACCGTCGGGGCGGCCAGGGTCACGGCGTCGGCGTAGGATACCGGGCCCTGCATGATCCGCGAGGTCTGCGGCGCCTGTTGCAGGTTGACGTCCTGACTGGGCAGGCCGACCCATTCCGGGAAGCGCTGGATGATCAGCATGGCGATCAGTACGCCGGTAAGCAGGGGCCAGCCAAAATAACGCAAAGCCTTGAACATGAATGAATCCTGGAAAGGGCCGGGGGACGGTGACCGTGCGGTGGGGCATGAGCGCGCGCGATCATACACCGGTTCCCCCAGTGCCGGCGACGGCCCATAATGGCCGGCATTATACGGGCGTTGCATGGGCGTTGTGCCCGAGAAAAACGCAGATTTCGAGGAGATTTTCATGGCCGTCGCTCTGAACACCCTGGTCGAGGAAGCCGAGCGTTACCTGGGCAGCGCGAAGATCCAGGATTATTGCCCCAACGGCCTGCAGGTCGAAGGCCGGCCGCAGGTCAGCCGCATCGTCAGCGGCGTTACCGCCAGCCAGGCGCTGCTGGATGCGGCGGTCGAGGCCGAGGCCGACCTGGTGCTGGTGCACCATGGCTACTTCTGGAAGGGCGAGAACCCGTGCGTCACCGGTATCCGGCAGCGCCGGCTGAAGACCCTGTTGAACAACGACATCAGCCTGCTGGCGTTCCACCTGCCGCTGGATGTGCACCCGGACGTGGGCAACAACGTGCAACTGGCGCGGCAGCTGGACATCACTGTCGAAGGGCCGCTGGACCCGGAAAACCCCAAGGTAGTCGGCATGGTCGGCTCGCTGGCCGAGCCGATGACCGCCCGCGACTTCGCCCGGCGGGTGCGGGAGGTGCTGGGGCGTGAGCCTTTGCTGGTCGAAGGTGAGCAGACGATCCGCCGGGTCGGCTGGTGCACCGGGGGCGGGCAGGGCTACATCGACACGGCGATCGCGGCCGGGGTGGACCTGTACCTGACCGGCGAGGCGTCGGAGCAGACCTACCATAGTGCCCGCGAGAATGGCGTCAGCTTCATTGCCGCCGGGCACCATGCCACCGAGCGGTATGGGGTACAGGCGCTGGGTGATTACCTGGCGCGGCGCTTTGCCGTGGAGCACCTGTTCATCGATTGCCCGAACCCGATCTGATATCGGCGTCGCCTTCTTCGCGGGCGCGCCCGCTCCCACAAGGACTCCGCTGCACCTGTGGGAGCGGGCGTGCCCGCGAAGGGCCGCAGAGCGGCCCCAATTCCAGCCCAAACCCCCAGTCATATCGTTAGACTTTTTCGATCTAGCCAGCCTCCTAAATAGAAGCAGCCGCTGTGATAAAGTGGCTCGCTCGAACACGGCCCGCAGGCCGTCCATAAGATCGTTTTTCGTGAGTAGCCATGGTCGACAAACTGACGCACTTGAAACAGCTGGAGGCGGAGAGCATCCACATCATCCGCGAGGTGGCCGCCGAGTTCGACAACCCGGTGATGCTGTACTCGATCGGCAAGGATTCCGCCGTGATGCTGCACCTGGCGCGCAAGGCCTTCTTCCCGGGCAAGCTGCCGTTCCCGGTGATGCACGTCGACACCCAGTGGAAATTCCAGGAGATGTACAGCTTCCGCGACAAGATGGTCGAGGAAATGGGCCTGGAGCTGATCACCCACGTCAACCCCGAGGGTGTGGCGCAGGGCATCAACCCGTTCACCCATGGCAGCTCCAAGCACACCGACATCATGAAGACCCAGGGCCTGAAGCAGGCACTGGACAAGCATGGTTTCGACGCCGCCTTCGGTGGTGCGCGCCGCGACGAAGAGAAATCGCGGGCCAAGGAGCGTGTGTACTCGTTCCGTGACAGCAAGCACCGCTGGGACCCGAAGAACCAGCGCCCGGAACTGTGGAACGTGTACAACGGCAAGGTCAACAAGGGCGAGTCGATCCGCGTGTTCCCGCTGTCGAACTGGACCGAGCTGGACATCTGGCAGTACATCTACCTCGAAGGCATCCCGATCGTGCCGCTGTACTTCGCCGCCGAGCGTGAAGTCATCGAGAAGAACGGCACCCTGATCATGATCGACGACGAACGCATCCTCGAACATCTCACCGATGAAGAGAAAGCGCGCATCGTCAAGAAGAAGGTGCGTTTCCGTACCCTCGGCTGCTACCCGTTGACGGGTGCTGTCGAGTCGGAAGCCGAGACCCTGACGGACATCATCCAGGAAATGCTCCTGACCCGTACGTCCGAACGCCAGGGCCGTGTCATCGACCACGATGGCGCCGGTTCCATGGAAGACAAGAAACGCCAAGGCTACTTCTAATTTCAGGGTTACTCCATGTCGCACCAATCTGATCTGATCAGCGAGGACATCCTCGCCTACCTGGCCCAGCACGAGCGCAAGGAACTGCTGCGCTTCCTGACCTGCGGCAACGTCGACGATGGCAAGAGCACCCTGATCGGGCGCCTGCTGCACGACTCGAAGATGATCTACGAGGACCACCTCGAGGCCATCACCCGTGATTCGAAGAAAGTCGGCACCACCGGCGAGGAAGTCGACCTGGCACTGCTGGTCGACGGCCTGCAGGCCGAGCGCGAGCAGGGCATCACCATCGATGTCGCCTACCGCTACTTCTCCACCGCCAAGCGCAAGTTCATCATTGCCGACACCCCGGGCCACGAGCAGTACACCCGCAACATGGCTACCGGCGCGTCCACCTGCGACCTGGCGATCATCCTGGTCGACGCCCGCTACGGCGTGCAGACCCAGACCCGCCGCCACAGCTACATTGCCTCGTTGCTGGGCATCAAGCACATCGTCGTCGCGGTCAACAAGATGGACCTCAAGGGCTTCGATCAGGACGTCTTCGAGTCGATCAAGGCCGACTACCTGAAGTTCGCCGAAGCCATCAACCTGACCCCGAGCAGCCTGCACTTCGTGCCGATGTCGGCGCTCAAGGGTGACAACGTGGTCAACCACAGCGAGCGTTCGCCGTGGTATGCCGGCCCGACGCTGATGGAAATCCTCGAAACCGTCGAAGTGTCGGCCGACCGCAACTTCACCGACCTGCGCTTCCCGGTGCAGTACGTCAACCGTCCGAACCTGAACTTCCGTGGCTTCGCCGGCACCATCGCCAGCGGCGTGGTGCACAAGGGCGACGAAATCGTCGTGCTGCCGTCGGGCAAGAGCAGCCGCGTCAAGTCCATCGTCACCTACGAAGGCGAGCTGGAAAACGCAGGCCCTGGCCAGGCCGTGACCCTGACCATGGAAGACGAGATCGACATCTCCCGTGGCGACCTGCTGGTGCATGCCGACAACGTCCCGCCGGTCACCGACCAGTTCGACGCCATGCTGGTGTGGATGGCCGAGGAGCCGATGCTCCCGGGCAAGAAATACGACATCAAGCGCGCCACCAGCTACGTGCCGGGCTCGATTGCCAGCATCACCCACAAGGTCGATGTGAACACCCTGGAGCAGGGCGCTGCCAGCGCGCTGCAGCTGAACGAGATCGGCCGCGTCAAGGTGTCCCTGGACGCCTCGATCGCCCTGGACGGTTACGACAGCAACCGCACCACCGGTGCGTTCATCGTCATCGACCGCCTGACCAACGGCACCGTCGGCGCCGGCATGATCATCGCCCCGCCAGTCCTGCCGCACGGCAGCACCGGCCATCATGGCAAGCTGTGCCATGTGGCCACCGAAGAGCGCGCCCTGCGCTTCGGCCAGCAGCCTGCGACCGTGCTGTTCAGTGGCCTGTCCGGCGCTGGCAAGAGCACCCTGGCCTACGCCGTGGAGCGCAAGCTGTTCGACATGGGCCGTGCGGTGTACGTGCTCGACGGCCAGAACCTGCGCCACGACCTGAACAAGGGCCTGCCACAGGACCGCGCCGGCCGTACCGAAAACTGGCGCCGCGCCGCCCACGTGGCGCGCCAGTTCAACGAAGCCGGCCTGCTGACCCTGGCCGCGTTCGTGGCCCCGGATGCCGAAGGCCGCGAACAGGCCAAGGCGTTGATCGGCAAGGAGCGCCTGGTAACCGTTTACGTCCAGGCCTCGCCGCTGGCCTGCCGTGAGCGCGACCCGCAAGGCTTGTACGCTGCTGGTGGCGACAACATCCCGGGCGAAAGCTTCCCGTACGATGTGCCGCTGGACGCCGACCTTGTGATCGACACCCAGGCCACCAGCGTGGACGAGGGCGTGAAACAGGTGCTGGACGTGCTGCGTCAGCGTGGTGCGATCTAAGCGCTAGCCTGCAAGAAAAACCCCGCTTCGGCGGGGTTTTTTGTTTCTCGTTCCCGCAGATACAGCGCATGCTTCGGGCTCACGCTGTACCTGTGGGAGCGGGTTCACCCGCGAAGCAGGCGGCGCGGTGGATGGCACCGGCTGTGCCGGTGTTCGCGGCTAAAGCCGCTCCCACAGGGACTGCGCAAGCTTCTAGATTTTGAGCAAGACAGTTGCTCCCAAACGGAGCGCGCAAGTTGTTCAGATGTGTTTTTCCGACACCGGTATCACCCGCCGTTCCTTCACCGCCTTATAGGAAAAACTCGAGTAGATCTCCTTCACCCCCGGCAACCGCTGCAGCACTTCCCGGGTGAATTCGCCAAACGACTCCAGATCCCGCGCCAGAATCTCCAGCAAGAAGTCGTAACGCCCGGAGATGTTGTGACAGGCGACAATCTCGGGAATTTCCATCAGCCGCTGCTCGAACGCCAGCGCCATGTCCTTGGTGTGCGAGTCCATCATGATGCTGACGAACGCGGTCACGCCAAACCCCAGCGACTTGGGCGAGAGGATGGCCTGGTAGCCGGTGATGTAGCCGTTGTCCTCCAGCAACTTGACCCGCCGCCAGCACGGCGAGGTGGTCAGCGCTACCTGGTCGGCAAGTTCGGCAACGGTGAGGCGGGCGTTGTCCTGCAGGGCCGCGAGCAGGGCGCGGTCGGTGCGGTCGAGGCTTGAAGGCATGTTTTGCCCTCCTGGTCCGGTAATTATTGTTTTTGTTCCAACAAGCACACGGATGCGTGGGCCATTTTGGAAAAAATCGGGCAGCTAGGTGGCATAAGCTTATAGCAAACCACAAGAGGCTGTTGCCATGCGCGACTCCCATAACAACACCGGTTTTTCCACGCGGGCCATTCACCATGGCTACGACCCGCTTTCCCACGGTGGCGCCCTGGTGCCGCCGGTGTACCAGACCGCTACCTATGCCTTCCCCACCGTGGAATACGGCGCTGCGTGCTTTGCCGGGGAGGAGCCGGGGCATTTCTACAGCCGCATCTCCAACCCTACCCTGGCCCTGCTGGAACAGCGCATGGCCTCTCTGGAGGGCGGTGAGGCGGGGTTGGCATTGGCGTCGGGCATGGGGGCCATCACATCGACGATCTGGACCCTGCTGCGCCCCGGCGATGAGCTGATCGTCGGGCGTACTTTGTACGGCTGCACCTTTGCTTTCCTGCACCATGGCATTGGCGAATTCGGGGTGAAGATCCGCCATGTCGACCTGAACGACGCCAAGGCCCTGAAAGCGGCGATCAACAGCAAAACGCGGATGATCTACTTCGAAACGCCGGCCAACCCCAACATGCAGCTGGTGGATATCGCCGCGGTGGCCGAGGCGGTGCGCGGGCATGATGTGCATGTGGTGGTCGACAACACCTACTGCACGCCCTACCTGCAGCGGCCGCTGGAACTGGGGGCGGACCTGGTGGTGCATTCGGCGACCAAGTACCTCAGTGGCCACGGTGATATCACTGCCGGGCTGGTGGTGGGGAGCAAGGCGCTGGTTGACCGCATTCGCCTGGAAGGGCTGAAGGACATGACCGGGGCGGTGCTGTCGCCCCACGATGCGGCGCTGCTGATGCGCGGGATCAAGACCCTCGCCCTGCGCATGGACCGCCATTGCGCCAATGCCCTGCAGGTGGCGGAGTTTCTGGCCCGGCAGCCACAGGTGGAGCTGATTCACTACCCGGGGTTGCCGTCGTTTGCCCAGTACGAGCTGGCGCAGCGGCAGATGCGCTTGCCGGGCGGGATGATCGCCTTCGAGCTCAAGGGTGGTATCGAGGCCGGGCGCAGGTTCATGAATGCCCTGCAACTGTTTGCCCGTGCGGTGAGCCTGGGCGATGCCGAGTCGCTGGCGCAGCATCCGGCGAGCATGACGCACTCCAGCTATACCGCGAAGGAGCGGGCGCATCACGGGATATCGGAGGGGCTGGTGCGCCTGTCGGTGGGGCTGGAGGATGTGGAGGACCTGCTGGCGGATGTCGAGCAGGCATTGCAGGCTTGCAGCTAGGTTGCCTGGGCCGGCCTCTTCGCGGGCATGCCCGCTCCCACAGGTATTCCACAAATTTCAAATGCTGTGGTGTACCTGTGGGAGCGGGCGAGCCCGCGAAGAGGCCAGTGAATCCAGCCCACAAAAAAGGCCTCTTGCGAGGCCTTTTTCATGTTCGGCAGATCAGCGCTTGAGCCCGTAGCTCTCGTCAAGCATGCCCGGCGAGTTCGGCGCTTTCGGCGCGTAGTCGCGTGGCACTTCGGCAGTGTCTTTCGGCGGGGTCAGGCGGTCACGTGGGCCCTGGCTGCCTTCGGAATGCAGGGCGGCCAGCAGGCGCTGACGGGTCACGTCGTCGAGGGCCAGGGTATTGGCGCCGTCGGCCAGGTGATCCTGGACGTCCTGATAGCTCTGGGTCAGTTTCTTGACCAGCACGGCGGTGCTGTTGAAGTGGGTGACCACTTCGTTCTGGTAGCTGTCGAAACGCTTCTGGATGTCATCCAGCTGACGCTGGGTGCTGCTCGGCGCGGCATTGGGCAGCAGGCGAGCGACGACGAAACCAACCACCACGCCGATGACCAGGGCCAGGGTCGGCAACAACCAAACAAGGAGCGAGAGTTCCACGAGTCCTTCCTCTATAAACGGCTTTGCTTTACGTTAACGGCTCAGACCTGCGCTGTATACCGCGAGCGATCGCAAATCAGAACAGAATTCCTCACCTAGACGAATCGACCCCTCCCGAGGTCACGGAGTAGTGCCTTGCTTGTCCGCGAAACCCCCTTGTTCATCGATGGCCCCAGCGGCCAGCTGGAAGCCTTGTACCTGGACGTGGCCAATGCACGTGGCGCGGTGCTGATCTGCCACCCCAACCCGGTCCAGGGTGGCACCATGCTCAACAAGGTGGTCTCGACCCTGCAACGCACCGCCCGCGACGCCGGCTACGTGACCTTGCGGTTCAACTACCGTGGCGTCGGGCAGAGCGCCGGCACCCATGACATGGGCGCTGGCGAGGTGGCCGATGCCGAGGCCGCTGCGGCCTGGCTGCGCGAGAAGCATCTGGGCCTGCCGCTGGTGCTGATGGGCTTTTCGTTCGGCGGCTTCGTCGCCACCAGCCTGGCCGGCCGTCTCGAGGCCACTGGAGTAGAGCTGCAGCAGCTGTTCATGATCGCCCCGGCGGTCATGCGCCTGACGGCGGATTTCCCGCTGCCGCAGCGCTGCCCGATCACCGTGGTGCAGCCTGACGCCGACGAAGTCGTCGCGCCGCGGCTGGTTTACGAATGGTCCGACAACCTGTCGCGCCCCCATGAGCTGCTTAAAGTGGCAGAATGCGGACACTTCTTCCATGGCAAGCTGACCGATCTGAAGGATCTGCTGCTGCCGCGCCTTTCGAACTGAGCCAAGCCTGAATAAGCGAACACCCATGACCACGCGCATTCTCACCGGTATCACCACCACCGGCACTCCGCACCTGGGCAACTACGCCGGCGCCATCCGCCCGGCGATCCGTGCCAGCCAGCAGCCCGGTGTCGACTCGTTCTATTTCCTGGCCGACTACCACGCCCTGATCAAGTGCGACGACCCGCTGCGCATCCAGCGTTCGCGCCTGGAAATCGCCGCCACCTGGCTGGCCGGTGGCCTCGACCCGGACAAGGTGACTTTCTACCGCCAGTCCGATATCCCGGAAATCCCCGAGCTGACCTGGCTGCTGACCTGCGTCAGCGCCAAGGGCCTGCTCAACCGCGCGCACGCCTACAAGGCCTCGGTGGACAAGAACCTGGAAAACGGCGAAGACCCGGATGCCGGCGTGACCATGGGCCTGTACAGCTACCCGGTGCTGATGGCCGCGGACATCCTGATGTTCAACGCCAACAAGGTGCCGGTCGGCCGTGACCAGATCCAGCACGTGGAAATGGCCCGCGACATCGGCCAACGCTTCAACCACCTGTTCGGCCAGGGCAAGGACTTCTTCGCCCTGCCGGAAGCGGTGATCGAAGAGAGCGTGGCGACCCTGCCGGGCCTGGACGGGCGCAAGATGTCCAAGAGCTACGACAACACCATCCCGCTGTTCACCAGCGCCAAGGAGATGAAAGACGCCATCTCGCGCATCGTCACCGACTCGCGTGCGCCTGGCGAAGCGAAAGACCCGGACAACGCTCACCTGTTCACCCTGTTCCAGGCCTTCTCGACGCCGGCGCAGTGCGCCGAGTTCCGTGAAGAGCTGCTGCAGGGCCTGGGCTGGGGCGAGGCCAAGCAGCGCCTGTTCCAGCTGCTGGACGGCCAGTTGGCCGAGAAGCGCGAGTACTACCACCAGCTGATCGCCCGCCCGGCGGACCTGGAAGACATCCTGCTGGCCGGCGCCGCCAAGGCTCGCAAGATCGCCACGCCATTCCTCGAGCAACTGCGCGAGGCCGTTGGCCTGCGTTCGTTCCGCAGCAGCGTGCAGGCCAGCACCGAAGTGAAGAAGAAGGCCGCCAAGAGCGCGCGTTTCGTCAGCTTCCGCGATGAAGACGGCAGCTTCCGCTTCCGCCTGCTTGCCGCTGATGGCGAGCAACTGCTGCTGTCGCGCAGCTTTGCCGACGGCAAGAGCGCCGGCGCCGTGAGCAAGCAGCTGCAGCAAGGTGGCGAGGCGGATGTGCGCGTCGAAGGCCTGGGCTTCGGCCTGTGGCTGAACGGCGAACAGGTTGCCGACGGGCCGCAGTTCGACAGCGCCGAAGCCCGTGATTCGGCCATTGAAAGCCTGCGTGCAGCGCTTGCTCCTCAACCGGACTGAAGATGGTGAAACTGTGGGAGCGGGCGTGCCCGCGAAACAGGCGCCGCGTTGCATGGCACCGGCTTTGCCGGCGTTCGCGGGCACGCCCGCTCCCACAGACTGATTGCCATTAAGCGGGCCTGTCGCTACAGTGACGGCCCGTTTTTTGTTGCCTCGCTAACGAATCATGACGCCCCTAGAACGATATCAAGCAGATCTGAAACGTCCCGACTTCTTCCATGACGCGGCGCAGGAAACTGCGGTGCGTCACCTGCAGCGCCTGTATGACGACCTGGTGCACGCGCAGAACAACAAGCCGGGCGTGTTCGGCAAGCTGTTCGGCAAGAAGGAGCAGACCCCGGTCAAGGGCCTGTACTTCTGGGGTGGGGTAGGGCGCGGCAAGACCTACCTGGTCGATACCTTCTTCGAGGCGCTGCCGTTCAAGCAGAAGATGCGCACGCACTTCCACCGCTTCATGAAGCGTGTGCACGAGGAAATGAAAACCCTCAAGGGCGAGAAGAACCCGCTGACCATCATTGCCAAGCGCTTCAGCGAAGAAGCCAAGGTCATCTGTTTCGACGAGTTCTTCGTATCGGACATTACCGATGCGATGATCCTCGGCACCCTGATGGAAGAGTTGTTCAAGAACGGCGTATCGCTGGTGGCTACTTCCAACATCGTGCCGGACGGCCTGTACAAGGACGGCCTGCAGCGCGCGCGCTTCCTGCCCGCCATCGCCATGATCAAGCAGTACACCGAGGTGGTGAACGTCGACAGCGGGGTCGACTACCGCCTGCGTCACCTGGAGCAGGCCGAGCTGTACCACTACCCGCTCGATGAGGCGGCGCACCAGAGCCTGCGCGCCAGCTTCAAGGCGCTGACCCCTGAATGCACCCAGGCGGTCGAGAACGACGTGCTGATGATCGAGAATCGCCCGATAAATGCCCTGCTTACCTGTGATGACGTGGCCTGGTTCGACTTCCGCGCCCTGTGCGACGGCCCCCGCAGCCAGAACGACTACATCGAACTGGGCAAGATCTTCCATGCCGTGCTGTTGAGCAACGTGGAGCAGATGAGTGTCACCACCGACGACATCGCCCGCCGCTTCATCAACATGGTGGATGAGTTCTACGACCGCAACGTCAAGCTGATCATCTCGGCCGAGGTGGAGCTGAAGGACCTGTATACCGGTGGGCGCTTGGCCTTCGAGTTCCAGCGTACCCTGAGCCGCTTGCTGGAGATGCAGTCGCACGAGTTTCTGGCGCGGGCGCACAAGCCTTGAAATTGCCGGGGCCGCTTTGCGGCCCATCGCAGGCAAGCCAGCTCCCACAGGTTTAGCGCAGCCCTTGAGACTTATGCAATACCTGTGGGAGCTGGCTTGCCTGCGATGGGCTGCAGAGCAGCCCCATTGGCCTCAAGCCTCCTGCATGAACTGCTGCCGATACTGGTTCGGCGACAACTCAGTGTGCTGGCGGAACAGCCGCGCAAAGAAACTGGCATCGTCATAGCCCACCTCGTAACTGATGGTCTTGATGCTCTTGCGCGTACTCGACAACAACCCCTTGGCCGTCTCGATCCGTAGCCGTTGCAGGTAGTGCAGCGGCTTGTCACCCGTCGCGCCCTGGAAGCGGCGCATGAAATTGCGAATGCTCATGCCGTGGTTGCGGGCCACGTCCTCGAAGCGGAACTTGTCGGCGAAGTGTTCCTCCAGCCAGTGCTGGATCTGCAGGATGATCAGGTCCTGGTGCAGCTTCTGCCCGCCAAAGCCCATGCGCCCGGGGGTGTAGTTGCGCTGCACCTCGTAGAGGATGTCGCGGGACACGGCGCGGGCCACGTTGGCGCCACAGAAGCGTTCGATCAGGTAGATGTACAGGTCGCAGGCCGAGGTGGTGCCGCCGGCGCAGTACAGGTTGTCGGCGTCGGTCAGGTGCTTGTCCTGGTTCAGCCGGATCTTCGGGAAGCGTTCGGCAAAGCTGTTGAAGAAGCGCCAGTAGGTGGTCGCTTCCTTGCCGTCGAGCAGGCCGGACTCGGCCAGCCAGAACACACCACTGGCCTCGGCGCACAGCACAGCGCCACGGGCATGCTGTTCACGCAGCCACGGCAGCACCTGTGGATAACGTTGCAGCAGGTTGTCGAAGTCGTCCCAGAAGGCCGGGAGGATGATCACATCGGCGTCGTCCAGGCCGCCTTCGACCGGCAGCTGCACATTGCTGAAGCTGTCCACGGGCTGGCCGTCCGGGCTCACCAGGCGGATCTCGAACATGGGCTGAAGGCCCAGGCCCAGCTGCTTGCTGTAGCGCAAGCTGGCGAGGTGGAAGAAATCCTTGGCCTGCATCAAGGTCGAAGCGAACACCTTGTCAATGGCCAGGATGCTGACGCGCCGCAGCGACGCGGAGGGTTGGGTAAACATCATTGTCATTGTTCTTATAGGGTAGAGTGGTCAATCACCGGCTGGATCGTCTTATTTTTTGGCGATTGTGTCTAGCCTGCTACACCGCGCTGGTTTCTTCGCGGGCTTGCCCGCTCCCACAGGTACCCCGCAGGCCTGAGGGGCAGTGAGGTCCTGTGGGAGCGGGCAAGCCCGCGAAGAACACAACACAGGGTCCGGCTCAAGGCGCCGGGTTCGGTTGCTCCTGGTGAATCGCCTCGATCGCCGCCAGCAGTTCATCACTCAGGCTCAGCTCGAGGCTGGCAAGGTTGCTGTCCAGTTGCTCGAGGCTGGTCGCGCCAATGATGTTGCTGGTCACGAACGGCTGCCGGGTGACGAATGCCAGGGCCATCTGCGCCGGGTCCAGGCCGTGCTCGCGGGCCAGCTGCACATAGCGGCTGCAGGCCGCCACGGTCTGTGGGTTGGAGTAGCGGGCAAAGCGGCTGAACAGGGTCAGGCGTGCGTTTTCCGGGCGTGCGCCGTTCTCGTATTTGCCGGAAAGCATGCCGAACGCCAGCGGCGAATAGGCCAGCAGGCCGCACTGCTCGCGGATGGCAACTTCCGCCAGGCCCACCTCGAAGCTGCGGTTGAGCAGGTTGTACGGGTTCTGGATCGACACCGCTCGCGGCCAGCCGCGGCTTTCGGCCAGTTGCAGGAACTTCATGGTGCCCCAAGGCGTTTCGTTGGACAGGCCGACGTGGCGGATCTTGCCCGCGCGCACCTGCTCGTCGAGCACTTCGAGGGTTTCTTCCAGCGGGGTGAAGTGGTCCTGTGGCAGGTGCTGGTAGCCCAGCTTGCCGAAGAAGTTGGTGCTGCGCTCGGGCCAGTGCAACTGGTACAGGTCGATGCGGTCGGTCTGCAGGCGCTTGAGGCTCTCGTCCAGCGCGGCGACGATGTGCTGGCGGTTGTGCTTGAGCTGGCCGTCGCGGATGTGGCTGATGCCGTTGCCGGGGCCGGCGACCTTGCTGGCCAGCACCCAGTCGTCGCGATCGCCATTGGCGCGGAACCAGTTGCCGATGATGCGCTCGGTGGCGGCGTAGGTTTCGGGGCGGGGCGGCACCGGGTACATCTCGGCGGTGTCGATGAAGTTGACCCCGGCGGCCTTGGCCCGGGCAATCTGCTCGAAGGCCTCGGCCTGGACGTTCTGCTCGCCCCAGGTCATGGTGCCCAGGCACAGGGCGCTGACATTGAGGTCGGTACGGCCGAGCTGGCGGTATTCCATCGGGTAGACACTCCTTGACAAAGAAGCCCATCAAAGCAGGTTGAAATTTTTCGCGCAATCTGGATAATTCGGCCCCTCTCCGTGTGGCGGAAGTGATGCACCACCACGCAGGAAGAACCCCGTCGAACATTGGCGTGCCTGACCCGAGCCCCCAAAAGCGTCAGCGTTCGGCTGCGCGCTTGCCCTTGGCAAGCTGTGCACTATCCAGTAAGATTCGCCGTCTATTTTTCGCTGGGCGGCCTCTGAGGCTTTAGAGAATGAAAACTTTTACTGCTAAACCGGAAACAGTAAAGCGCGAGTGGTTCGTAGTCGACGCCGCTGGCCAGACCCTGGGTCGTCTGGCTACCGAAATCGCTAGCCGTCTGCGTGGCAAACACAAACCAGAATACACCCCTCACGTTGACACCGGCGACTACATCGTCGTCATCAACGCCGAGCAGGTTCGTGTGACTGGTGCCAAGTCTTCCGACAAGATGTACTACTCCCACTCCGGTTTCCCGGGCGGTATCAAGGAAATCAACTTCGAGAAGTTGATCGCCAAGGCCCCTGAGCGTGTTATCGAAACTGCGGTCAAAGGCATGCTGCCGAAGAACCCGCTGGGTCGCGACATGTACCGCAAGCTGAAAGTGTACGCGGGTGCTGCTCACCCACACACTGCTCAGCAGCCTCAAGAACTGAAGATCTAACGGGATAGTTCATTATGTCGGCGACTCAAAACTACGGCACTGGCCGTCGCAAGACCGCAACCGCTCGCGTATTCCTGCGTCCGGGTACTGGTAACATTTCCATCAACAACCGTTCTCTGGACGTGTTCTTCGGTCGCGAAACCGCTCGCATGGTTGTTCGTCAGCCGCTCGAGCTGACCGAAACCGTCGAGAAGTTCGACATCTACGTCACCGTTTCCGGTGGTGGTGTCAGCGGTCAAGCCGGTGCGATCCGTCACGGTATCACCCGCGCTCTGATGGAATACGACGAAACCCTGCGTGGCGCTCTGCGTCGTGCTGGCTACGTCACCCGCGACGCTCGTGAAGTTGAGCGTAAGAAAGTGGGTCTGCGTAAAGCGCGTAAGCGTCCTCAGTACTCCAAGCGTTAATACCGCTTCGGCAGTCGAAAAAAGCCCGGTTCCTTGGAACCGGGCTTTTTTTATGTCTTGAACTAACCTGTCAGCATGTCGGTGACGACTTGCCGCATAGACGCAGATCAAGCAAAGCGAGGGTTGTAGCCCGTTCCCCGGGTAATCACCTTGTCAGTGTGTGGATTTGTTTCTTACCATGGCGGCCAATTTTTAGTGCCACAGACATTACCTAAGTACAGGCCAGGTCCAACTGGCCAAGCAAGCTGATGGGAGAGGACTGAATGAGCAATGACGGCGTCAACGCAGGCCGGCGCCGCTTCCTCGTAGCCGCGACATCTGTAGTCGGGGCAGCGGGGGCAGTGGGGGCTGCGGTACCGTTCGTGGGGTCATGGTTTCCCAGTGCCAAGGCGAAAGCCGCGGGCGCACCGGTGAAGGTCAATATCGCCAAGGTCGAGGCCGGGCAGCAGATGGTGGCCGAGTGGCGTGGCCAGCCGGTGTTCATCGTGCGGCGAACGGACGAGATCCTCGGTAACCTGAAAAAGGTCGTCGGTGACCTGGCTGACCCCGAGTCCAAGGCCTCGGTACAGCCCACCTACGTCGACCCGCAGGTTCGTTCGATCAAGCCGGAAATCCTCATCCTTGTCGGCCTGTGCACACACCTGGGCTGCTCGCCCACCTTCCGTCCGGAAGTCGCACCCGCCGACCTTGGCCCGAAATGGGTCGGTGGCTATTTCTGCCCGTGCCACGGCTCCCACTACGACCTGGCCGGGCGTGTCTACAAGTCGCAGCCGGCACCTCTCAACCTGCCCGTGCCACCGCACTCTTACGAGTCGGACGAGATCGTCGTCATCGGCGTTGACCAGGAGAACGCATGATGAGCAAGTTCATGGACTGGATTGATGCTCGCTTCCCCGCCACCAAGATGTGGGAAGACCACCTGAGCAAGTATTACGCGCCCAAGAACTTCAACTTCCTGTACTTCTTCGGCTCCCTGGCGCTGCTGGTGCTGGTCAACCAGATCGTCACCGGTGTGTGGCTGACCATGAGCTTCACGCCCTCGGCGGAAGAGGCGTTCGCCTCGGTCGAGTACATCATGCGTGACGTGGAATACGGCTGGATCCTGCGCTACCTGCACTCGACCGGTGCATCGGCGTTCTTCATCGTGGTCTACCTGCACATGTTCCGCGGCCTGCTCTATGGCTCCTACCAGAAGCCGCGTGAACTGGTTTGGCTGTTCGGCATGCTGATCTACCTGGCGCTGATGGCCGAAGCCTTCATGGGCTACCTGCTGCCGTGGGGCCAGATGTCGTACTGGGGTGCCCAGGTGATCATCTCGCTGTTCGGTGCCATTCCGGTGATCGGTGGCGACCTCACCCAGTGGATCCGCGGTGACTACCTGATCTCGGGTATCACCCTGAACCGCTTCTTCGCCCTGCACGTGGTCGCCCTGCCGATCGTGATTCTCGGCCTGGTGGTGCTGCACATCCTCGCCCTTCACGAAGTGGGTTCGAACAACCCCGATGGCGTCGACATCAAGAAGAAAAAGGACGAGAACGGTATCCCGCTGGATGGTATCCCGTTCCACCCGTACTACACCGTCAAGGACATTGTCGGCGTGGTGGTGTTCCTGTTCGTGTTCTGCGCCGTGGTGTTCTTCTTCCCGGAAATGGGCGGTTACTTCCTGGAGAAACCTAACTTCGAGCAGGCGAACGCCTTCAAGACCCCCGAGCACATTGCGCCTGTGTGGTACTTCACGCCGTTCTACGCGATCCTGCGTGCGGTGCCTGACAAACTGATGGGCGTCATCGCCATGGGTGCGGCCATTGCCGTGTTGTTCGTGCTGCCCTGGCTCGACCGCAGCCCGGTGCGCTCCATGCGCTACAAGGGCTGGATCAGCAAGCTCTTCCTGCTGGTGTTCTGCGTGGCCTTCGTCATCCTCGGCGTGCTGGGCGTACTGGCGCCGACACCTGGGCGTACCTTGCTGTCGCAGGTGTGCACGGTGTTGTACTTCGCCTACTTCCTGCTGATGCCGTTCTACACAAGGCTCGAGAAGACCAAACCGGTTCCGGAAAGGGTGACTGGCTGATGAAAAAGTTGATTGCAGTATTTTTGCTGGCAGTGATGCCTGCCTTTTCCTTCGCGGCCGAAACGGGCCTGGAGCTGGACAAGGTCGACATCGACCTGGGCGACAAGGCCGCCATGCAGGACGGTGCGCGTACCTTTGCCAACTATTGCATGGGTTGCCACAGTGCCAAGTTCCAGCGTTACGAGCGGGTGGCCGATGACCTTGGCATCCCCCACGAGCTGATGCTCGAGAAGCTGGTGTTCACCGGTGCCAAGATCGGTGACCACATGCAGATCGGCATGAAGCCCAGTGACGCCAAGACCTGGTTCGGCGCCGCACCGCCAGACCTGACCCTGGTGGCGCGGGTGCGTGGCACCGACTGGCTGTACACCTACCTGCGCAGCTTCTATGAGGACCCGTCGCGGCCTTATGGGGTGAACAACAAGGTGTTCCCGAACGTCGGTATGCCAAACGTGCTGGTTGGCCTGCAGGGCAACCAGTACGTCGGCTGCAAACAGGTGCAGACCGTGACCGATGGCAAGAAGCAATTCGACCCGTTGACCGGCGCCCCGATCACCCATGAAGCCTGCGACCAGCTGACCATTACGCCGAATTCCGGTACCCTGACGACCGAGCAGTTCGACGAGAAGGTCAAGAACCTGGTGACCTTCCTGGCCTATTCGGCCAACCCGGTCAAACTGGAAAGCCAGCGCATCGGTACCTACGTGTTGCTGTACCTGGCTTTCTTCTTCGTATTCGCCTACTTGCTCAAGCGTGAATACTGGAAGGACGTGCACTGATCACGCAGTAGTTTCTGGTTGTTGAACGCGCCCGTGGTGGCCTGGCAGATCTGCCAGGTCACCACGGGCGCGTTTTCATTTACAGTTTCACAAGCATCCCGTGCGAGGAGGCGCTACATGGGCGCAACCAACAGGTTAGCCTGCTATTCCGACCCCGCTGATCACTATTCTCATCGGGTACGCCTCGTGCTGGCCGAGAAGGGTATCAGCGTGCAGGTCATCGATGTCGACCCCGGCCGCCTGCCGCCCAAGCTGGCCGAGGTGAACCCTTACGGCAGCGTGCCGACCCTGGTCGACCGTGACCTGGCGCTGTATGAATCGACCGTGGTGATGGAATACCTCGAGGAGCGTTATCCGCATCCGCCGCTGATGCCGGTGTACCCGGTTGCGCGGGGCAACAGCCGCTTGCTGATGCATCGCATCCAGCGTGACTGGTGCTCCCTGGCCGATACCGTGCTTGACCCGCGCAGCAGCGAGGCTGCCCGAGCCGAAGCGCGCAAGGCGTTGCGTGAGAGCCTGACCGGGGTCTCGCCGTTGTTCGGCGAGTTCGCCTGCTTCATGAGTGAGGAGCAAAGCCTGGTCGATTGTTGTCTACTGCCCATACTCTGGCGTCTGCCGGTGTTGGGTATCGAGTTGCCGCGGCAAGCCAAGCCGCTGCTGGATTACATGGAGCGGCAGTTCGCCCGCGAGCCTTTCCAGGCGAGCCTGTCCTCTGTAGAACGTGAAATGCGCAAGCTTTAAGGAGCCGTTGATGAACTCCAGTCGCCCCTATCTGGTTCGAGCACTGTACGAGTGGATCGTCGACAACGATTGCACGCCCCATATGCTGGTCAATGCCGAATTCCCGGCGGTGCAGGTACCGCAAGGTTTCGCCAGTGATGGCCAGATCGTGTTGAACATCTCGCCAAGTGCCGTGCGCAGCCTGCACATGGACAACGACGCGGTCAGCTTCGAGGGCCGCTTCGGTGGCGTGGCTCACTCGCTGTTCGTGCCGGTTGGCGCCATTCTGGGTATCTATGCCCGCGAAAATGGCCAGGGTATGGTCTTCGAGCTGGAGCCGCCCGTGATGGATGACGATGAGCCGGAAGATGATGATGTGCAGCCGGACGACAATGGCCCGCCAGAAGGTGGTGGCCAGCCGCCACGCCCGACTGGCCGACCAAGCCTGAAAGTGGTCAAGTAACAAAAAAGGCGATCCAACCGGATCGCCTTTTTTGTTACTGCCAGCCCTGGCTTACAGGTCGCTGATGGTGCGTACCTGGTCCTTGTTGATGCGGGTACGCTTGCCGTCGAGTTGCTGGAACTCGTAGAAGCCGGCATCGCGGTCGAATTCCGGTACGTCGACGGCCTGGATTTCACGGCCATCGTTGAGGGTGATCAGGCTTGGTGTGGAGCAGCCGGCCAGGGTGGCGAAAGTGCCGAACAGCAGGGCAGGCAGCAGAAGCTTTTTCATGCGGTGTTTCCTGGATTTCTGAAAAGACAAGGTGTTGTGCTTGCCTGTACCGGCCTCTTCGCGGGCTTGCCCGCTCCCACAGGGATACGCTAAACCCTGTGGGAGCGGGCAAGCCCGCGAAGAGGCCGGTACAGGCTGATGAATCAGTCGATGTACTCGAACAGCTTGACGATCTTCTGCACACCCGAAACGCCCTGTACCACGGCAGTGGCCGAGTTGGCCTCCTGCTGGGTCACCAGGCCGAGCAGGTAGACGATGCCGTTCTCGGTAATCACCTTGATGCGCGAGCTGGGCACGGCATTGTCGGTCAGCATCTGGGTCTTGATCTTGGTGGTCAGCCAGGCGTCGTTGTTGCGCGCCAGGATGGAGGAGGGCTGCATCACCTGCAGCTCGTTGTGCACTTTCTTGACCCGCTGTACCTGGCTGGCAGTCTGCTCGGCAAGGCTCTTGAGGTCGGCGCGCGGGGTCTGGCCGGCCAGCAGGACGATGCCGTTGTAGCTGCTGACAACGATGTGCGAACCTTTGTCCAGGTCAGGGCTGGCCTTGGCGATGTTGACCGAGGCCTTGGTTTCGATCAGCGAATCGTCGATCTTGCTGCCGATGGTGCGCGTGCCGCGATCGTCCTCGATCGGCGAATTGCGGGTAGAGGTCAGTACCGAGCTGCAACCAGTAACGCTCAGGCACAGGGTCAGGGCCATAAGGCCGAGGCGCATAGGGGTCATTCTTCACTCCCGAACAGTTGGCTGTCGATCAGATCACACAGGCAGTGGATCGCCAGCAGGTGGACTTCCTGGATGCGCGCGGTAACCGTCGAAGGTACGCGGATTTCCACGTCTTCGGGCAGCAGCAACGAAGCCATGCCGCCGCCATCGCGACCCGTCAATGCTACGACAATCATTTCGCGGTCATGTGCGGCCTGGATCGCCTGGATCACGTTGGCCGAGTTGCCGCTGGTGGAGATCGCCAGCAGAACGTCACCAGGCTGGCCCAGCGCGCGGATCTGCTTGGAAAAGACTTCGTTGTAGCTGTAGTCGTTGGCGATCGAGGTCAGGGTCGAGCTGTCGGTGGTCAGCGCGATGGCCGGCAGGCTCGGGCGTTCGCGCTCGAAGCGGTTGAGCAGCTCTGAGGAAAAGTGCTGGGCATCGCCGGCCGAGCCGCCGTTGCCGCAGGCGAGCATCTTGCCCTCGTTGAGCAGTGCATTGACCATGACCAGGCTGGCCTGCTCGATGTGCGGTGCCAGGATGTCCATTGCCTGTTGCTTGGTATCGATGCTGGCCTGGAACAGCCGGCGAATTCGGGATTGCATGTCCATCTGGTGACCTTAAGTGGGGCGGTGGCCTTTGCTACGCGCAACAACGACCAGCCCGCGAAACATAGAGCAAAAAAATCGGAGTGGGTTCAGCATTCGAAGGCGTTTTTCAGCCATTGAAGCGGTCTGCCTGCATGGTGGCTGCCCTGCAGGGCGACTACGTCGAAGCGGCAGGGGTGGTTGCCCCAGTGGGGCTCCTTCTGCAGGAACAGGCTGGCGGCGAGCACCAACCGTTTCTGCTTGCGCCCGTCGATACTGCCGAGGGCGCCACCGAAGCCCGCGTGCAACCGGTAGCGGACTTCGACGAATACTACTGTATCGGCGTCGAGCATGACCAGATCAAGCTCACCGCCTTTGCATCGCCAGTTGCGCGCCAGCAGTTGCAGGCCCTGCCCTTGAAGGTATTCAAGGGCCTGGGTTTCTGCTGCCTGCCCGGCGCTGGTGGGCGACGCTGCTGCCATCAGCGAGCGGTGTCTGGCAGGCGCTGGACCTGGCCGCCGACGAACTCGGCCCAAGGCAGCTGGCGCTCGACACGCTGGTTGGCGTTCATGCTCAGGCTGCCCGAAAGGCCCAGTACGCGGTTGTCCGGCAGCGCTTTCAGCTGGCCCAGGCGCGGCGCCAGGCTGTAGGCGTCGACGCCCATGGCATACAGGCGGCCCAGGCTACCGGCGGCTTGCGGCCATTGCTGCACGACCTGCTGGCGCAGGCTGTTGCTGGTATCGAGCAGCCACGGGGTTTCGCAGAAGCGGATACCGTTCATGTCGTTGTACTGGTTGACGTCACCACTGGCGCTGTACAGGTTCGAGGTGGCGTAGACCGGTACGTCACCGGCGTACTGGAAGTTCAGGGTCGGCTTGATCTGCTGGGCCTGTTGCGGGGTCGAGGCGAGGAAGATGAAGTCGATGTCCTGGCGGCGCGACGGCTGCGCGGCGATGCTGCCACCTACCGTGCTCTGCAGGCTCTTGGCGCGGCCTTCGCTCTGGCGCAGCTGGAACAGGTCGGCAATCTGCTGGGCCAGTGCGACCGGCTGGGCGATGCGCTCGGCGGCGAGCAGGGTGCCACCGTTGCCTTCCCAGTCCTGGCGGAAGGCGGCAAGCACGCGGTCGCCCCATTCGCCGCTCGGCACCAGGGCCACGGCGCGGACCATGCCATCGGCGCGGGCGCGGCGGGCCACTTCGCGGGCTTCGTCTTCGGCAGCCAGGCCGAACTGGAACAGCTGCGGCGGCGCCTTCTGGCCGGCGTCGGCGTAGTTCAGGGCCAGGGTGGTGATCGGCAGTTGTGGCTTGGCAGCCAGTTGCTTGACCAGCGGTTTTTCCAGTGGGCCGATGACCAGCTGTACGCCTGCGGCCTGGGCCTGGCGATAGAAGTCGTCGAGCGAACCGATGCGCGAGCTGTCGAATACCTGCACGGCTGGCGCCTGCTGGCCGGCTTGCTGGGCCTGGAAGTGCGCAGCCATGAAGCCGTCACGCAGGGCGCGGGCAACACCGGCCAGCGGGCCTTCCTGAGGCAGCAGCAGGGCAATCTTGGTCAGCGGCTGGCTGGCCAGTTCCTTGAGCTTGGTCAGTGCCAGCGGCAGCTGCTGGGCGGCCGGGTGGTCCGGGTGCTGCTTGACCCAGGCGTCGATAGCCGCTTGCTGCTGTTCCAGGGTGCCGGCGCTTTTTACCGCGAAGGCCAGGCTGGTCCAGCCGGCCAGGGTCTGGTCGTTGCCAGGCTGCTGCAGTTGCTCTGCCGGCAGCGAGGCGACCAGTGCCCAGATGGCGTCGTTGTTGGCGCTGGCGGCCTGGCCGCTGAGCAGCGGGGCCAGCAGCACGCGCTGTTGCGCGGCGGCGAGGGCCTGGCCATCGGCTTCGAGGGCGGCCGCGTGCACGCTGTAGGTGCGCGCTTGCTGTTCTTCCGGCAGTTCGGCGACGCGCTGCAGGCTCGGGTGGGTCAGGGCGGTCAGGGCGGCCTTGGGCTGGTTGCGGCTCATGGCCAGCTCGGCACCGAGGGTGCTGGCAAACACTTGCTGCGCCGGCTTGAGGGTGTCCAGCGGCACCTGCTCGAGGATGCGTGCGGCGCGTGGGAAATCCTTCTGCTTGTAGGCCAGGTCGGCTGCGCTCAGGCGCAGCAGGGCGGCGTCTTCCGCGGACTTGCTGGAAGCAGCCTTCTCGAGCAGTTGCTCGATGCTGGCGTCCGGGGTGCGTGGCAGTTCGCCCAGGCTGGATGAGGGCGAGCTGGCGCAGGCTGCCAGCAAGGCAGCAAGGCAGAGGGCTGTGAACAGCCGCAGGCAAGCGATCATGTAAAGGTCCTGTTACTCGATCAAGGTGGCCGGCAATTGTACCCAAGCGCTGGCCGGGGCGCGATGTTGCCGTGTCGATCCTTCACTATAGGAGGCCTGCCATCGGTCGTCGGCGAAGTTCTTTGCGCCCTGTTGCAGGCGCTCGGGCTACAATGGCGCCTTTGATCCGAACGACAGGTGTGCGCAGTGACTGATGTGGCAGGGGCTTCGAAATCCACCGTGGGGACGCTGTATGTGGTCGCAACCCCCATCGGCAACCTCGACGACATGAGCGCCCGGGCGCTGAAGGTGCTGGCGGACGTGGCCCTGATCGCGGCGGAAGATACCCGTCATTCGATCCGCCTGCTGCAGCACTTCGGCATCGACACGCCGCTGGCGGCCTGCCATGAGCACAACGAGCGTGACGAGGGCGGGCGTTTTCTCACCAAGCTGCTGGCGGGCGAGAATGTGGCGTTGGTCTCCGATGCCGGCACGCCGCTGATTTCCGACCCGGGGTACCACCTGGTGCGCCAGGCGCGGGCTGCGGGTGTGAACGTGGTGCCGGTGCCGGGTGCCTGCGCTCTGATCGCCGCGTTGTCGGCGGCCGGCCTGCCTTCGGACCGCTTCATCTTCGAAGGCTTCCTGCCGGCCAAGGCAGCGGGGCGCCGGGCGCGCCTGGAGCAGGTAAAGGAAGAGCCGCGCACGCTGATCTTCTATGAGGCCCCGCACCGTATCCTGGAATGCCTCGAGGACATGGAGGCGGTGTTCGGTGGCGAGCGCCCGGCGCTTTTGGCGCGCGAGCTGACCAAGACCTTCGAGACCCTCAAGGGCCTGCCCCTGGCCGAGCTGCGCGCGTTCGTTGCTGGCGACAGCAACCAGCAGCGCGGTGAGTGCGTGGTGCTGGTCGGTGGCTGGAGTGCGCCGGAGGGCGAGCAGGCGATCAGTGCCGAGGCGCAGCGGGTGCTCGACCTGCTGCTGGCCGAGTTGCCACTCAAGCGGGCGGCGGCGCTGGCCGCGGAAATTACCGGGGTGCGCAAGAACCTGCTGTATCAACTGGCCCTGGAAAAGCAGAAAGCCGAGTAGTGGCAAATTGATATAGATGTCGGTATTGCTTGTTCTCGGGCGCGCGTGCCGTTAATCTTGGCGGCGGAGAGTCGATCGGACAGTCGCTGCCTGCTTTTGTTCCGCAACAGCAGGGGGAGGAAAGTCCGGGCTCCATAGGGCAGAGTGCCAGGTAACGCCTGGGAGGCGCGAGCCTACGGAAAGTGCCACAGAAAATAACCGCCTAAGCACTTCGGTGCCGGTAAGGGTGAAAAGGTGCGGTAAGAGCGCACCGCACGGCTGGCAACAGTTCGTGGCTAGGTAAACCCCACTCGGAGCAAGACCAAATAGGGTTCCATCAGGCGTGGCCCGCGTCGGAACCGGGTAGGTTGCTAGAGGCGTCCAGCGATGGCCGTCGTAGAGGAATGACTGTCCTCGACAAAACCCGGCTTACAGATCGACTCTCCACCTTTCCCTCCCTGCTTTATTCGATAGCAGATGCCCTCTGGTAATACCGAAAAAATCTTACTCTTAATAAATCACTTTAACTTCGAACTCCATTCGCCTGCGTGGGTTTGATTTTTCTCGTGTTTTTTTCTCCTCGGTAGTCCTTCCGCATTCCTTTATTGCGCTAAATCTCGGTCCTGTAAGGCTTTTCCTTCCGAACGTGCCTTGACGGTGCTGCGGGCGGATTCCTATAGTGTGCGCAAGTGGCAGAAAGTGGGATGAAGTGGGTTTTCTGGCACAAAAAAGCTAACATTGTGGGGAATCGCAGCCGTGTTCCGCGGAGCCAACGCCGTCAGCCTCGATGCCAAGGGCCGTCTCGCCATGCCGAGCCGGTACCGTGACGAGCTCGATTCGCGTTGCAATGGTCAGCTGATCGTGACCATCGACGCCGTTGACCCCTGCTTGTGTGTTTATCCCCTCGATGAGTGGGAACAGATAGAAGCCAAGTTGCGTGCCTTGCCATCGTTGCGTGAGGAAAACCGCCGCCTGCAGCGTTTGCTGATCGGTAATGCGGTTGACCTGGAGCTCGATGGCAGCGGGCGTTTCCTGGTGCCGCCCCGTCTGCGTGAGTACGCCAAGCTCGATAAGAAGGCGATGCTGGTGGGGCAACTGAACAAATTCCAGCTGTGGGATGAAGATGCCTGGAACGCGGTTTCGGCAGCCGACCTTGCAGCTATTCAACAACCGGGCGCCATGCCCGACGAATTGCGTGACCTGATCCTGTGACCATAGATAGCGGCTTCAACCACATTACCGTCCTGCTCGACGAAGCTGTCGAGGCATTGGCCCTGCGCGCCGACGGTTGCTATCTGGACGGCACTTTCGGCCGTGGCGGGCACAGCCGGCTGATTCTCAGCAAGCTCGGGCCGCAAGGGCGGCTGCTGGGTTTCGACAAAGATCCACAGGCGATTGCCACGGGGCAAGCGCTGGCGGCCGAAGACGGCCGCTTTGTCATTGTGCAGCGCAGCTTTGCCGAGCTGGGCGCGGAAGTGGCCGAGCGCGGCCTGGATGGCAAGGTCAGCGGCGTATTGCTGGACCTGGGCGTTTCCTCGCCGCAGCTGGATGACCCCGAGCGTGGCTTCAGCTTCCTCAATGACGGCCCGCTGGACATGCGTATGAACCCGGACCAGGGCATCAGCGCCGCCGAGTTCATCGCCACTGCGCCGGTGGAAGAGATCGCCCGCGTATTCAAGGAATACGGCGAGGAGCGCTTTGCCGGGCGCATGGCGCGTGCTGTGGTGGAGCGCCGCGAAAAGCAGCCGTTCACCCGTACCGCCGACCTGGCGGAAGTGCTCAAGGTGGCCAACCCGGCTTGGGAAAAGGGCAAGAACCCGGCTACCCGTGCCTTCCAGGGCCTGCGCATTCACGTCAACAACGAGCTGGGCGACCTAGAGACCGGTCTTGAGGCAGCGCTCGAAGCGCTGGAAGTTGGCGGGCGCCTGGCAGTCATCAGTTTCCACTCGCTGGAAGACCGCATCGTCAAGCTGTTCATGCGCAAGCTGGTCAAGGGCGAGGCCGACAACCTGCCACGCAACCTGCCGGTTCAGCACAAGGCCTTCGAGCCGAAAATCAAGCTCATCGGCAAGGCCCAGTTCGCCTCCGAAGCCGAGCTCAAGGCCAACCCGCGGGCGCGCAGCGCCGTGATGCGGGTGGCGGAGAAGCTGCGGTGAGCAGGCTGTTTGCCAAACCCTTGCCAGGCGGAAGCTTCCTGATGCTTCTGCTGTTCGTTGCCGTGCTGATTTCGGCCATCGCCGTGTCCTATAGCGCGCACTGGAACCGCCAGTTGCTCAACACCCTGTACGGCGAGTTGAACGAACGCGACAAGGCCCAGGCCGAGTGGGGCCGGCTGATCCTCGAGCAAAGCACCTGGACCGCCGCCAGCCGCATCGAAAACCTGGCTTCCGAGCAACTGAAGATGCGCGTACCTTCGGCTGACGAAGTGCGGATGGTGGCGCCATGATGAAGCTCGAAGGCGCACTCTACCCATGGCGCTTCCGCGTGGTGATCGGCTTGCTGGCGCTGATGGTCGGTGCCATCTGCTGGCGCATCATCGACCTGCAGGTGGTCGACCGTGACTTCCTCAAGGGCCAGGGCGATGCGCGCAGCCTGCGTCACATCCCTATCCCGGCTCACCGCGGCCTGATCACCGACCGCAACGGTGAACCGCTGGCGGTCAGTACCCCGGTCACCACCCTGTGGGCCAACCCCAAGGAAATGCAGGCCTCCAAGGACCGCTGGCCACAGCTGGCGGCAGCGCTGGGGCAGAACCCGCAGCAGCTGACCGAGCGCCTGACCCAGCAGGCCAGCAAAGAGTTCATCTATCTGGTCCGCGGCCTTACCCCGGAGCAGGGCCAGCATGTACTCGACCTGAAAGTGCCGGGTGTGTACGGCCTGGAAGAATTCCGCCGCTTCTACCCGGCCGGTGATGTCACCGCGCACATGGTCGGCTTCACCGACCTCGACGACCACGGTCGCGAAGGGGTGGAACTGGCCTATGACGAGTGGCTGGCCGGCGTACCCGGCAAGCGGCAGGTGATCAAGGACCGGCGCGGCCGGCTGATCAAGGACATCCAGGTAACCAAGAACGCCAAGGCCGGGAAGACCTTGGCGTTGTCGATAGACCTGCGCCTGCAGTACCTGGCCACCCGCGAGCTGCGCAACGCCATTGCCGAACAGGACGCCAAGGCCGGCAGCCTGGTGATCATGGACGTCAAGACCGGTGAGGTCCTGGCGATGGTCAACCAGCCGACCTACAACCCCAACAACCGTCGCAGCATGTTCCCGGCCGCCATGCGTAACCGCGCGATCATCGACGTGTTCGAGCCGGGCTCCACGGTCAAGCCGATCTCCATGAGCGCGGCACTGGAAAGTGGCCGCTGGAAGCCGACCGACAAGGTCGAGGTGTACCCGGGCAGCCTGCAGATCGGCCGCTACACCATCAAGGACGTGTCCAGGAGCGAGGGCCCGATCCTCGACCTGACCGGCATCCTGATCAACTCCAGTAACGTCGGCATGAGCAAGATCGCCTTCGACATCGGCGGCGAGGCCATCTACCGGGTCATGTCCCAGGTCGGCCTGGGCCAGTACACCGGCCTTGGCTTCCCCGGCGAGCGCGTCGGCAACCTGCCCAACCACCGCGAGTGGCGCAAGGCAGAGACCGCGACCCTGTCCTATGGCTATGGCGTGTCGGTCACCGCCCTGCAACTGGTGCATGCCTACGCGGCGCTGGCCAACGACGGCAAGATGGTGCCGCTGTCGATCCTCAAGGTCGACAAGGCCCCGGAAGCCGTGCAGGCCATTCCGAAGGAAACCGCCGAAACCGTCCAGGGCATGCTGCAGCAGGTGATTGAAGCACCGCGCGGCGTGTTCCGCGCCCAGGTGCCGTTCTACCACGTGGCCGGCAAGTCCGGTACCGCGCGTAAAGCCACCGTGGGCTCCAAGGGCTACACCGAAAACGCCTACCGCTCGCTGTTCGCCGGCTTCGGTCCGATGAGCGACCCGCGCTACGCCATCGTCGTGGTCATCGACGAACCAGGCAAGGGCGGCTACTTCGGCGGCCTGGTTTCGGCGCCGGTGTTCAGCAAGGTCATGTCCGGCACCCTGCGCCTGATGAACGTGCCGCCAGACAACCTGCCGCCGCCAGCACCCGTCGAACAATCGCAAGTCAATGCAGCAGCAACCGCCAAGGGAGGGCGTGGATGATGACAATGCCATTGAGCAAGCTTTTCGCTCACGCCAGCCGTGACCCGCTGATCCGTGAACTGACCCTGGACAGCCGCAATGTGCGCCCGGGCGATCTGTTCCTGGCCGTGCCGGGCGCCAAGGTCGATGGCCGCGAGCATATCGCCGATGCCCTGGCGCGTGGCGCTGCCGCCGTGGCCTATGAAGAGCAGGGCGCGAACGTCCTGCCAATCACCGACGCGCCGCTCATCCCGGTCAAGGGCCTGATCGCCCAGCTTTCGGATATCGCAGGGCGCTTCTATGGCGAACCGAGCCGCCAGCTGAACCTGGTGGGTGTGACCGGTACCAACGGCAAGACCAGCGTCACCCAGCTGGTGGCCCAGGCGCTGGACTTGCTTGGCCAGCGTTGCGGCCTGATCGGCACCCTGGGTACCGGCTTCTATGGTGAGCTGCAGAGTGGCCGCCTGACCACGCCCGACCCGATCGCCGTGCAGTCGACCCTCAACGATCTCAAGAAAGGTGGCGCCAAGGCCGTGGCCATGGAGGTTTCCTCCCACGCCCTGGAGCAGGGCCGGGTCGCCGCGCTGGAATTCGACATCGCGGTCATGACCAACCTGTCCCGCGACCACCTGGACTACCACGGCAGCATGGAGGCCTACGAGGCCGCCAAGGCCAAGCTGTTCGCCTGGCCGAGCTTGCGCTGCCAGGTGGTCAACCTGGATGACGATTTCGGCCGTCGCCTGGCCGCCGATTTTGCGCGCCGCCCGAGTGTCGACCATATCGAGACCCGGTTGCTCAGCTACAGCCTGGAGAAGCCGGAGGCCTCGCTGTTCTGCCGCGAAGCCGTGTTCAATGACGATGGCGTGCGCGCCACCCTGGTCACCGCCCAGGGCGAACGTACCCTGCGCAGCCAGTTGCTGGGCCGCTTCAACCTGAGCAACATGCTAGCCGCCGTGGCGACCCTGTTGGCGCTGGACTATGCGCTGGACGAAATCCTCGAGGTCACCTCACAGCTGCAGGGGCCGATCGGCCGCATGCAGCGCCTGGGCGGGGGCGACAAGCCGCTGGTGGTGGTCGACTACGCACACACCCCGGACGCCCTGGAGAAAGTGCTCGAAGCCCTGCGCCCGCACGCGCACGGCAAGCTGCTGTGCCTGTTCGGCTGCGGCGGCGACCGAGACCGCGGCAAGCGTCCGCTGATGGCCGAAGTGGCCGAACGCCTGGCCGACCGAGTGCTGGTCACCGACGACAACCCGCGTACTGAAGACCCGCTGCGCATTTTCGATGACATCCGTCCCGGTTTCGCCAGTCCTGCCGAGGTCGAGTTCGTTGCCGGTCGTGGCGAAGCCATCGCACACCTGATCGCCACTGCCGCTGCCGACGATGTGATCGTGCTGGCCGGCAAGGGGCACGAGGATTACCAGGAGATCAATGGCGAGCGCCATGATTTCTCCGATTTGATCGAGGCCGAAAAGGCACTTGCAGCCTGGGAGGCTCCACATGCTTAAGCCGATGTCACTCAGCCAGCTGACCACAGCACTGAGTGGTCAACAAGTCGGTGCCGACGCCACCTTCACCGGCGTCAGCATCGACAGCCGCAGTGTTGGCGCCGGGCAACTGTTCGTCGCCCTGGCCGGCCCGCGCTTCGATGGCCACGACTACCTGGCCGATGTGAAGGCCAAGGGCGCTGTCGCGGCCCTGGTCGAGCGTGAAGTGGCCGATGTCGACCTGCCGCAGCTGCTGGTCGCCGATTGCCGCCTGGCCCTCGGCCAGCTTGGCGCGCTGAACCGTGCTGCCTTCGACAAGCCGGTGGTGGCCATCACCGGTTCCAGCGGCAAGACCACGGTCAAGGAGATGCTCGCCAGCATCCTGCGCACCCGTGGCCTGGTGCACGCCACCCGCGGCAACCTGAACAACGACCTCGGCGCGCCGCTGACCCTGCTGGAGATCGCCCCCGAGCACAGTGCCGCGGTAATCGAACTGGGCGCCTCGCGCATTGGCGAGATCCGCTACACCGTCGGCCTGACCCGGCCCCAGGTGGTCATCATCAACAACGCTGGTACCGCCCACGTTGGCGAGTTCGGCGGCCCGGAAAAGATCGTCGAAGCCAAGGGCGAGATCCTCGAAGGCCTGGGCGAGGGCGGTATCGCCATCCTCAACCTGGACGACAAGGCCTTTGATATCTGGAAGGCACGCGCCGGCGCGCACAAGGTCTTCAGCTTCGCCCGCAGCAATGCAAAGGCCGATTTCCATGCCACGGACATCGGTCGTGATGCCCGTGGTTGCCCGTCGTTCAAGCTGCACGGCGCTGGTGATGTGGTAGACGTGCAACTCGATGTGCTCGGTGAGCACAACGTCAGCAATGCCCTGGCCGCCGCCGCCGCTGCCCATGCCGTTGGTCTGAGCCTGAGCGGCATCGCCGCCGGCCTGGCTGCCGTGCAGCCGGTCAAGGGCCGTACCGTGGCGCAGATCGCGCCGAACGGTGTGCGCGTGATCGACGACAGTTACAACGCAAATCCCACCTCCATGTGCGCGGCCATTGATATACTCGCCGGCTTTTCCGGACGCACCGTCCTGGTGCTTGGAGATATCGGCGAACTGGGGCAATGGGCGGAAGAAGGCCACCGTCAGGTGGGTGACTACGCGCGTGGCAAGGTCGACGCCCTGTACGCAGTGGGTTCCAACATGACACACGCGGTCAAGGCGTTCGGCGCCAATGGCCGCCATTTCGCTACTCAAGCTGAGCTGATCGACGCGGTTGGCGCCGAGAATGCCAGCGACACCACTATCTTGATCAAGGGCTCGCGCAGCGCTGCGATGGAAAACGTCGTGGCGGCATTGTGCGGTGCCAGCGGGGAGAAACATTAATGCTGCTGCTGTTGGCCGAGTATCTGCAACAGTTCCACAAAGGCTTCGCGGTCTTCCAGTACCTGTCCCTGCGCGGGATTCTGGGTGTGCTGACCGCGTTGTCCCTGGCGCTGTGGCTGGGGCCGTGGATGATCCGTACCCTGCAAATCCGCCAGATCGGCCAGGCCGTGCGTAACGACGGCCCGCAATCGCACCTGTCCAAGTCCGGCACCCCGACCATGGGTGGGGCGCTGATCCTGTCCGCGATCGCCGTCAGCACCTTGCTGTGGGCCGACCTGACCAACCGCTACGTGTGGGTGGTGCTGATCGTTACCCTGGCATTCGGTGCCATCGGCTGGGTCGATGACTACCGCAAGGTGATCGAAAAGAACTCGCGTGGCCTGCCAAGCCGCTGGAAGTACTTCTGGCAGTCGGTGTTCGGCCTGGCTGCAGCCATCTTCCTGTACAAGACCGCGCCGACCAGCGTCGAAACCACGCTGATCCTGCCGTTCATCAAGGATGTCACCATTCCACTGGGCATCGGCTTCGTCGTGCTGACCTACTTCGTCATTGTCGGTTCGAGCAACGCGGTCAACCTCACCGACGGCCTCGACGGCCTGGCGATCATGCCGACGGTGATGGTCGGCGGTGCCCTGGGCATCTTCTGCTACCTGTCGGGCAACGTGAAGTTCGCCGAATACCTGCTGATCCCCTACGTGCCGGGCTCGGGCGAGCTGATCGTGTTCTGCGGCGCGCTGATCGGTGCCGGCCTGGGCTTCCTGTGGTTCAACACCTACCCGGCGCAGGTATTCATGGGTGACGTCGGCGCGCTGGCGCTGGGCGCCGCGCTGGGCACCATCGCCGTGATCGTCCGCCAGGAAATCGTGCTGTTCATCATGGGCGGCGTGTTCGTCATGGAAACCCTGTCGGTGGTGATCCAGGTTGCCTCCTTCAAGCTGACCGGCAAGCGCGTGTTCCGCATGGCGCCGATCCACCACCACTTTGAACTCAAGGGCTGGCCAGAGCCACGGGTGATCGTCCGCTTCTGGATCATCACCGTGATCCTGGTGCTGGTCGGCCTTGCAACCCTGAAACTGAGGTAGATGAGCGTGTCCCTGATCGCTTCCGACCAATTCCGCATCGTTGTCGGCCTCGGCAAGAGCGGCATGTCCCTGGTTCGCTTCCTGGCGAGCCGGGGCATTGCCTTTGCGGTCGCCGACACCCGCGAGCAACCGCCGGAACTGGACACCCTGCGCCGTGATTACCCGCAGGTGGAAGTGCGCTGTGGTGAACTGGACGTGGACTTCCTGTGCCGCGCCAACGAGCTGTACGTCAGCCCCGGCCTGGCCCTGGCCACCCCGGCCCTGCAGCAGGCGGCCGCGCGTGGCGTGAAGCTGTCCGGTGACATCGAACTGTTCGCCCGCCACGCCAAGGCTCCGATCATTGCCATCAGCGGCTCCAACGCCAAGAGCACCGTCACCACCCTGGTTGGCGAAATGGCCGCCAAGGCGGGCAAGCGCGTGGCGGTGGGCGGCAACCTCGGTACCCCGGCGCTGGACCTGCTGGCCGATGACGTCGAGCTGTACGTGCTGGAACTGTCCAGCTTCCAGCTGGAAACCACCGACCAGCTCAACGCCGAAGTGGCCACCGTGCTGAACATCAGCGAAGACCACATGGACCGCTACAGCGGCCTGCCGGCCTACCACCTGGCCAAGCACCGGATCTTCCGTGGTGCCCGCCAGGTCGTGGTCAACCGCCAGGACGCCCTGAGCCGGCCGCTGCCGGTGGAAGGCCGCCCATGCTGGACCTTCGGCCTCAACCAGCCGGACTTCAAGGCCTTCGGCCTGCGCGAAGTGGACGGCGAGAAATACCTGGCGTTCGAGTTCCAGGCGCTGATGCCGGCGCGTGAGCTGAAGATTCGTGGCGCCCACAACCAGAGCAACGCCCTGGCGGCACTGGCCCTGGGGCATGCTGCCGGCCTGCCGTTCGAACCGATGCTCGAGGCACTGCGCGAGTTCGGCGGCCTGGCCCACCGTTGCCAGTGGGTGCGCGAGCGTAACGGCGTTAACTGGTACGACGATTCCAAGGCCACCAACGTTGGTGCTGCCCTGGCCGCCATCGAAGGCCTGGGTGCCGACATCGAAGGCAAGCTGGTGCTGATCGCCGGTGGCGATGGCAAGGGCGCCGACTTCGCCGCGCTGCGCGAGCCGGTCAAGCGCTTCTGCCGTGCCGTGGTACTGCTTGGCCGTGATGCCGAGCGCCTGGCCGAAGCCCTGGGCGATGGCGTGCAACTGGTCCGCGTGAAGACCCTCGACGACGCCGTGCAGCAATGCGCCGAACTGGCCCAGGCGGGTGATGCCGTGCTGCTGTCGCCGGCGTGCGCCAGCCTCGACATGTTCAAGAACTTCGAAGAACGCGGGCGCCTGTTCGCCCAGGCAGCGGGAGGCCTTGCATGATCTTCGGCATCCTCAAGCCCTATCCGTCGCCGCTGATCAGCGGCCGTGGCATCGACCTGGACTTCGCGATGCTTGCCGGCTGCCTGGCATTGCTGGGCCTGGGCCTGGTGATGATCACCTCGGCGTCCTCGGAAGTGGCTGCGGTGCAGTCGGGCAACCCGCTTTACCACATGTTCCGCCACCTGGTGTACGTGTTCCTCGGCCTGGTCGCCTGTGGCGCCACCATGCTGGTACCGATCGCCACCTGGCAGCGCATGGGCTTCATGATGCTGCTGGGTGCCTTCGGCCTGCTGGTACTGGTGCTGGTGCCGGGTATCGGCCGCGAAGTGAACGGCTCCATGCGCTGGATCGGCTTCAGCTTCTTCAACGTGCAGCCTTCGGAAATTGCCAAGGTGTTCGTGGTCGTCTACCTGGCCGGCTACCTGGTGCGCCGGCAGACCGAGGTACGCGAAACCTGGATGGGCTTCTTCAAGCCGTTCATCGTGCTGCTGCCCATGGCTGCCCTGCTGCTGATGGAGCCGGACTTCGGTGCCACCGTGGTGATGATGGGCGCGGCGGCGGCCATGCTGTTCCTCGGCGGGGTGGGGCTGTTCCGCTTCAGCCTGATGGTCGTGTTGGCGGTGGTCGCGGTGTTCGTCCTGGTACAGGCGCAGCCTTACCGGATGGCGCGCCTGATTACCTTTACCGACCCGTGGTCCGACCAGTTCGGCTCGGGCTACCAGCTGACCCAGGCGCTGATTGCCTTCGGCCGTGGCGAGTGGCTGGGCGTTGGCCTGGGCAACAGCGTGCAGAAGCAGTTCTACCTGCCTGAAGCGCACACCGACTTCGTGTTCTCGGTACTGGCCGAAGAACTCGGGGTGGTCGGCTCGCTGCTGACTATCGCGCTGTTCGTATTCGTGACTGTGCGTGCCCTGTATATCGGCCTGTGGGCAGAAAAAGCCAAGCAGTTCTTTGCCGCTTATGTTGCCTTCGGCCTGGCCTTCCTGTGGATCGGCCAGTTCCTGATCAACATCGGTGTGAACGTCGGCCTGCTGCCGACCAAGGGCCTGACCCTGCCGTTCCTCAGCTACGGGGGCAGTTCGCTGGTGATCTGCTGTGCCTGTGTGGGCCTGTTGCTGCGTATCGAGTGGGAAAGCCGCACGCACCTGGGCAGTGAGGAGCACGAATTCAGCGAAAGCGATTTTGCCGAGGAGACCAATCATGGCCGCTGACGGCAAGAACGTACTGATCATGGCGGGCGGCACCGGGGGCCACGTGTTCCCGGCCCTGGCCTGCGCCCGTGAATTCCAGGCGCGCGGCTACAGCGTGCACTGGCTGGGCACCCCGCGCGGTATCGAGAATGAACTGGTGCCCCAGGCCGGCCTGCCGCTGCACCTGATCCAGGTCAGTGGCCTGCGCGGCAAGAGCAAGCTGTCGTTGCTCAAGGCACCGTTCACCCTGGTCAAGGCCGTGTTGCAGGCGCGGCGTATCGTGCGTGAGCTCAAGCCGGTATGCGTGGTCGGCTTCGGTGGTTATGTGACTGGCCCCGGCGGCGTGGCCGCACGCCTGTGCGGCGTACCGCTGGTGATCCACGAGCAGAACGCCCGCGCCGGTACCACCAACCGCTTGCTGCTGCCGTTGGCTGCGCGTGTGTGCGAAGCCTTCCCGGCCACCTTCGCCGCCAGCGACAAACTGCGCACCACCGGCAACCCGGTGCGCCCGGAACTGTTCATGGACGCCCTGCGCGCGCCCCTGGCCGAGCGCCGTGCGCGCCTGCTGGTGATGGGCGGCAGCCTGGGTTCGGAACCATTGAACAAATTGTTGCCTAAGGCCCTGTCCGAAGTGCCCGCCGCGCTGCGGCCAGAGGTATTCCACCAGGCCGGCAAGCAACACGCGCCGGCCACCGCCGAGCGTTATCACGAGGCGGGCGTCGAGGCTCAGGTAGAGCCCTTCATCAAGGACATGGCCCAAGCCTATGGCTGGGCCGACATTGTGGTGTGCCGGGCCGGCGCCCTGACCGTCAGCGAGCTGGCGGCAGCGGGCCTGCCTTCGATGCTGGTGCCATTGCCCCACGCGATCGACGACCACCAGACCCACAACGCCCAATATCTGGCCCGGGAAGGCGCTGCCTTCCTGATGCCACAAGCGACAACTGGCGCAGCGCAGCTCGCTGAACGCCTGAACGAGGTGCTGATGCAACCCGAGAAACTCAACGTCATGGCAGGCACCGCACGGCGCCTGGCCAAACCTGCCGCAACCAGCACCGTGGTCGATATCTGCCTGGAGGTGGCCCATGGTTGAGAGCCAGAAAGCCATGCCTCAGCCGAAGATGGGCCGTATCCGCCGTATCCACTTCGTCGGTATCGGCGGCGTGGGCATGTGCGGCATTGCCGAAGTGTTGCTGAACCTGGGCTATGAAGTGTCCGGTTCCGACCTGAAGGCCTCCCCGGTCACCGAGCGCCTGGAATCGTTCGGCGCCGAGATCTTCGTCGGCCACCGCGCCGAGAACGCCGCCACCGCCGATGTGCTGGTGGTGTCCAGCGCCATCAACCCGGCCAACCCGGAAGTCGCAACCGCCCTCGAGCGGCGCATTCCGGTGGTGCCGCGTGCCGAGATGCTCGCCGAGCTGATGCGCTATCGCCATGGCGTGGCCGTTGCCGGCACCCACGGCAAGACCACCACTACCAGCCTGCTGGCCTCGGTGTTCGCCGCTGGCGGCCTGGACCCGACCTTCGTCATCGGTGGCCGCCTGACCGCGGCCGGCACCAATGCCCAGTTGGGTACCAGCCGCTACCTGATTGCCGAAGCGGACGAGAGCGATGCCAGCTTCCTGCACCTGCAACCGATGGTAGCCGTGGTCACAAACATCGACGCCGACCACATGGCGACCTACGAAGGTGACTTCAACAAACTGAAGAAAACCTTCGTCGAGTTCCTGCACAACCTGCCGTTCTATGGCCTGGCCGTGATGTGCCTGGACGACCCGGTAGTGCGCGAGATCCTGCCACAGGTCAAGCGCCCGACCGTGACCTATGGCTTCAGCGACGAGGCCGACATCCGCGCCATCAACGTGCGCCAGATGGGCATGCAGACCCACTTCACCGTGCTGCGCCGCGACCGCGAGCCGCTGGAGGTGTCGGTGAACATGCCCGGCAACCACAACGTGCTCAATGCCTTGGCCACCATCGCCATCGCCACCGACGAAGGCATCACCGACGAAGCCATCGTCCAGGGCCTGTCCGGCTTCCAGGGCGTCGGCCGCCGCTTCCAGGTGTACGGCGAACTGCCGGTCGAAGGCGGCAGCGTGATGCTGGTCGACGATTACGGCCACCACCCGACCGAAGTGGCTGCGGTTATCCAGGCCGTGCGCGGCGGTTGGCCAAGCCGTCGCCTGGTGATCGTCTACCAGCCGCACCGCTACAGCCGTACCCGCGACCTGTACGACGATTTCGTCCAGGTGCTGGGCGATGCCAACGTGCTGCTGCTGATGGAGGTCTACCCGGCCGGCGAAGAGCCGATCCCCGGCGCCGACAGCCGCCAGCTGTGCCACAGCATCCGCCAGCGCGGCAAGCTGGACCCGATCTACATCGAGCGTGGCGTCGACCTGGCGCCGCTGGTCAAGCCACTGCTGCGCGCTGGCGACATCCTGATCTGCCAGGGTGCCGGTGATGTCGGCGGCCTGGCCCCTCAATTGATGAAAAGCCCGCTGTTCGCTGGCGCCAAGCAGGAGAAGTCGAAATGACCAGCGCCTACGACAAACTGCACTCGACCCTGGACGTCAAGGCGTTCGGCCGCGTCGCGGTGCTGTACGGCGGCAAGAGCGCCGAGCGCGAAGTGTCGCTCAAGTCCGGCGCCGCAGTGATCGACGCGCTGACCACCGCCGGTGTCGACGTGGTCGCCATCGACGTGGGTGACGACCTGCTCGACCGCCTGCAAAGCGAGAAGATCGATCGCGCCTTCATCATCCTCCACGGTCGTGGCGGTGAAGACGGCAGCATGCAAGGCCTGCTCGAGTGCCTGGGCATCCCCTACACCGGCAGTGGCATCCTTGCCTCGGCACTGGCCATGGACAAGCTGCGCACCAAGCAGGTGTGGCAGAGCCTGGGCATTCCGACCCCGCGCCACGCGGTGCTGGCGAGCGAAAGCGATTGTTTGCAGGCCAGTACGGAACTGGGCTTCCCGCTTATCGTCAAACCCGCCCATGAAGGTTCCAGCATCGGCATGGCCAAGGTGAACAGCGCCCAGGAACTGGTCGCCGCCTGGCAGGATGCCGCCCGATACGATTCCCAGGTACTGGTGGAGCAGTGGATCCACGGGCCGGAGTTCACCGTCGCGGTACTGCGCGGCCAGGTGCTGCCGCCGATCGCCCTGGGTACGCCGCACGTGTTCTACGACTACGACGCCAAGTACATCGCCAACGATACCCAGTACCGCATTCCGTGCGGCCTGGACAGCGTCAAGGAACAGGAACTGATCGACCTGACCGCGCGCGCCTGCGATGCCATCGGCATCGAAGGCTGGGGGCGGCTGGACGTGATGCAGGACGAGCAGGGCCGGTTCTGGCTGCTCGAAGTCAACACCGCACCCGGCATGACCGACCATAGCCTGGTGCCCATGGCGGCCCGCGCGGCCGGCCTGGACTTCCAGCAACTGGTGCTGGCGATCCTGGCCGAAAGCGTGGCGACGCGAGGTTAACAACCATGCAAGGCGCGATGATACGTCAGCAGCAACCCGTTACCGGCCGTAGCAAGCCGGTGCCGCGTGGTGCCAGCCGGCTGGTGGCCGACGAGCCCGTATCGGCGCGC
Organism: Pseudomonas sp. B13(2017); assembly: GCF_002113245.1. NCBI lineage: Bacteria > Pseudomonadati > Pseudomonadota > Gammaproteobacteria > Pseudomonadales > Pseudomonadaceae > Pseudomonas > Pseudomonas sp. B13(2017). The sequence goes on along the minus strand of NZ_NEJX01000007.1, from coordinate 70,043 downwards.
CTGCCGCGGCCAAGCCTGGGTGGTCTCAAGCGCCTGCTGTGGCCGGTGCTGCTGGTGGCGGCCGGGTTTGGCGCCTACGAGGGCGCCATTCGGCTGATGCCGTACGCCGACCGGCCGATCACCAAGATCGACGTGCAGGGCGACCTCAGCTACATCAGCCAGCAGTCGGTACAGCAGCGTATCGCGCCCTACGTGGCAGCGAGCTTCTTCAGTGTCGACCTGCCGGCGATGCGCGCAGAGCTCGAGCAGATGCCGTGGATCGCCCACGCCGAAGTGCGCCGGGTGTGGCCCGACGAGGTGGTGATCCGCCTGGAAGAACAGTTGCCGGTGGCGCGCTGGGGTGACGAAGCCTTGCTCAACAACCAGGGCCAGGCCTTCACCCCGCGCGAACTGGCCAACTACGAGCACCTGCCGCAGCTGGCCGGGCCGCAGCGTGCTCAGCAACAAGTGATGCAGCAGTATCAGGTATTGAGCCAGATGCTGCGCCCCCTGGGCTTTTCCATCGCTCGCCTGGAGCTGCGCGAGCGAGGCAGCTGGTTCCTGACCACGGGCGCGAGCAGCGCCGGGCCGGGCATCGAGCTGCTGCTGGGGCGCGACCATCTGGTGGAGAAGATGCGCCGTTTCATTGCCATTTACGACAAGACACTCAAAGACCAGATCAGCACTATCGCCCGCATTGATCTGCGTTACTCCAACGGACTTGCCGTTGGTTGGCGGGAACCGATTGCACCGACGACGGCCCAACCCGCCGTTGCGAAGAATTAGAGAGAGGCAGGACCATGGCAAACGCGCATAGCGGCAAAATGATCGTCGGGCTGGACATCGGCACCTCCAAGGTGGTGGCGCTGGTGGGTGAAGTGGGCGAGGACGGCACCCTGGAAATCGTCGGGATCGGTACCCATCCGTCCCGCGGCCTGAAAAAAGGCGTGGTGGTGAACATCGAGTCCACCGTGCAGTCGATCCAGCGCGCCGTGGAAGAAGCGCAGCTGATGGCCGGCTGCCGCATCCACTCGGCCTTCGTCGGCGTGGCCGGCAATCACATCCGCAGCCTGAACTCCCACGGCATCGTCGCCATCCGCGACCGCGAGGTCAGCCTGGCCGACCTGGAGCGCGTACTCGACGCCGCCCAGGCCGTTGCCATCCCGGCTGACCAGCGCGTGCTGCACACCCTGCCGCAGGACTACGTGATCGACAACCAGGAAGGCGTGCGCGAGCCGCTGGGCATGTCTGGCGTACGTCTGGAAGCCAAGGTCCACGTGGTCACATGCGCGGTCAACGCGGCGCAGAACATCGAAAAATGCGTACGCCGCTGCGGCCTGGAAATCGACGACATCATCCTCGAGCAGCTGGCCTCGGCCTACTCGGTGCTGACCGACGATGAAAAAGAGCTGGGCGTGTGCCTGGTGGACATCGGTGGTGGCACCACCGACATCGCCATCTTCACCGAGGGCGCGATCCGTCACACCGCGGTGATCCCGATTGCCGGCGACCAGGTGACCAACGACATCGCCATGGCCCTGCGTACCCCGACCCAGTACGCCGAAGAAATCAAGATCCGCTACGCCTGCGCCCTGGCCAAACTGGCTGGCGCTGGCGAGACCATCAAGGTGCCAAGCGTGGGTGATCGCCCACCGCGCGAGCTGTCGCGCCAGGCCCTGGCCGAGGTGGTGGAGCCACGTTACGACGAGCTCTTCACCCTGATCCAGGCCGAACTGCGCCGCAGCGGCTACGAGGACCTGGTGCCGGCCGGCATCGTCCTCACCGGTGGCACCGCCAAGATGGAAGGCGCCGTGGAACTGGCCGAGGAAATCTTCCACATGCCGGTACGCCTGGGCGTGCCGCACAGCGTTCGGGGGCTCAGCGACGTGGTTCGCAACCCGATCTATTCCACCGGCGTGGGCTTGCTCACCTACGGCCTGCAGAAGCAGACCGAAGACCTGCCCCTGACCGGTAACAGCAGCAACAACAGCTATGGCGATGAACCGAAGGCTCCAGTGCTTGAACGCTTCAAGCGCTGGGTCCAGGGCAATTTCTAAGTTTCAAAGCAGTAGTGGTAGGCGCGACAACTAGAGAACTGTAAGGAGAGGGAAAATGTTCGAGCTCGTAGACAACGTCCCGCAAAGCCCGGTCATCAAAGTGATCGGTGTTGGCGGTGGTGGCGGCAACGCCGTCAACCACATGGTCAAGAGCAGCATCGAAGGCGTGGAATTCATCTGCGCCAACACCGATGCTCAGGCGCTGAAGAACATCGGCGCGCGCACCATCCTGCAATTGGGCACTGGCGTGACCAAGGGCCTGGGTGCCGGTGCCAATCCGGAAGTCGGCCGCCAGGCCGCGCTGGAAGACCGTGAGCGCATCGCTGAAGTGCTGCAGGGCACCAACATGGTGTTCATCACCACTGGCATGGGCGGCGGTACCGGTACCGGTGCAGCGCCGATCATCGCCGAAGTGGCCAAGGAAATGGGCATTCTCACCGTTGCCGTGGTGACCCGTCCGTTCCCGTTCGAAGGCCGCAAGCGCATGCAGATCGCCGATGAAGGCATCCGCATGCTGGCCGAAAGCGTCGACTCGTTGATCACCATCCCCAACGAGAAGCTGCTGACCATCCTGGGCAAGGATGCCAGCCTGCTGTCCGCCTTCGCCAAGGCCGACGACGTACTGGCCGGTGCCGTGCGCGGTATCTCCGATATCATCAAGCGCCCGGGCATGATCAACGTCGACTTCGCCGACGTGCGTACCGTGATGGGTGAAATGGGCATGGCCATGATGGGTACTGGCTGCGCCAGCGGCCCGAACCGTGCGCGTGAAGCCACCGAGGCAGCGATCCGCAACCCGCTGCTGGAAGACGTCAACCTGCAGGGCGCCCGCGGCATCCTGGTGAACATCACCGCAGGCCCTGACCTGTCGCTGGGCGAGTACTCCGACGTGGGTAGCATCATCGAAGCCTTCGCCTCCGACCACGCCATGGTCAAGGTCGGCACCGTGATCGACCCGGACATGCGTGACGAGCTGCACGTGACCGTAGTGGCCACCGGCCTGGGCGCGCGCATCGAGAAGCCTGTGAAGGTGGTCGACAACACCCTGCAGACTGCCCAGCAGGCATATGAGGCTTCCAACCCGGCTCCGGTTCGCCAGGAGCAGCCTGCGGTCAACTACCGTGACCTGGAGCGCCCGACCGTAATGCGCAACCAGGCCCATGCAGGTGCTGCTGCAGCCGCTAAACTGAACCCTCAGGATGACCTGGACTACCTCGATATCCCGGCATTCCTGCGTCGTCAGGCTGATTAATGGAATTTATCAGGGGTATAAAGGTGATTGGTATTCATCAAAGGTTGGGTCTGTTATCATCCCCAGCCTTTGTTGATACCTGTTCGCAATTTGCGCTGAAGCGGCCAATGCCATGATTAAACAACGCACCCTGAAGAATACCATCCGTGCCACAGGTGTCGGTCTGCACTCCGGGGAGAAGGTTTACCTGACCCTCAAGCCTGCACCTGTTGACACCGGCATCGTCTTCCGCCGCGCCGACCTCGACCCTGTGGTCGAAATCCCGGCGCGCGCGGCCAACGTCGGCGAGACAACTATGTCGACGACGCTGGTCAACGGTGACGTCAAGGTCGATACGGTCGAGCACCTGCTCTCCGCCATGGCGGGCCTGGGCATCGATAACGCCTACGTCGAGCTCTCCGCCTCGGAAGTGCCGATCATGGATGGCAGCGCCGGACCCTTTGTATTTCTGATTCAGTCTGCCGGCCTGGAAGAACAGGACGCAGCCAAGAAGTTCATCCGCATCCTGCGTGAGGTAACCGTGGAAGAGGGCGACAAGCGCGCCACTTTCCTGCCTTTCGACGGTTTCAAGGTGAGCTTCGAGATCGACTTCGATCATCCGGTCCTCAAGGGCCAGACCCAGAGTGCGGTCGTCGACTTCTCCAGCACCTCGTTCGTGAAGGAAGTCAGTCGCGCCCGTACCTTCGGTTTCATGCGTGACATCGAGTACCTGCGCAAGCACAACCTTGCGCTGGGTGGCAGTGTCGAGAACGCCATCGTGGTCGACGAGACCGGTGTGCTCAACGAAGACGGCCTTCGTTCCGATGACGAATTCGTCAAGCACAAGATCCTCGACGCCATTGGCGACCTTTACCTGCTGGGCAACAGCCTGATCGGCGAGTTCAAGGGCTACAAGTCCGGCCACGCGCTGAACAACCAGCTGTTGCGCAAGCTGATTGCCGAAACCGATGCCTGGGAAGTGGTCACCTTCGAAGATGCCAGCACGGCACCGATCTCGTACATGCGCCCTGTTGCGGCCGTGTAAGTTCGAACACTCTCTAGTTCATTAAGGCCACCTTCGGGTGGCCTTTTTTATGGCTGACGCATTTTGCCCGGCAGGTCCGGCCATTCGCGGGCACGCCCGCTCCCACAGGTCCTGCGCCGCTCCAGAGGCAGTGGGCACCCTGTGGGAGCGGGCGTGCCCGCGAATGGACTGCGCAGCAGTCCCGAAGGTGTCAGCGCTTGTCCTGGGCGTGAGCTGCCAGCCTTTCCAGTGCTGCGCGCAGCTTGGGGTCAGTGATGCCCTCGGCGGTATCGCGCAGGCTCTCGGCTGCGTTATTGGACAGTTCTGCAGCATGGCCACCACGCTTGGCTGGCACCAGCGGGGGCTGGACCTTGTACTGGATGCGCCTGAGGTTGGCGAACGCCTCCATGGCCTGTAATGCCGACATCAGGCGTTTCTGCTGATAGCGCAGGCGGGTTGCCCAGTGGCCGTCGGTTACCACCAGCAACAATGTGCCATCGCGCCACGACGCCACATGGCAGTGCTCGCGGGCGGCTGGTTGCAGCTGGCTTTCCAGCAGGCGCTGCAGGTGCTCCAGGCGTTCGGCCTGGTTCAGCAGCAGGCGCAGCGGGCGGACCTGGCGGAGCAGGGCCGAGGGCGGCTGGGCGGGGGAGGGTTTGTAGGCCATGGGTATGTGCATGAGGTTACAAGATCGGCAGTTTAACACCTCTTGTAGCCTGCACCGGCCTCTTCGCGGGCTTGCCCGCTCCCACAGGTATTTCGCAACACTTGAGACCTGTGGTGATCCTGTGGGAGCGGGCAAGCCCGCGAAGAGGCCCGTGCAGGCAACCAAGGACAAGACTCATTCTCGATACGTTTCATCTTCCCGAACCTTGAACTCAGGGAAAATGCCCCTATCTAAAACAAGCCCCCGCCAAAACGCTGTACAAGCATCGTGGAAATCCACCACTTTCCTCACCATCGTTTCCGGGTAGAATGCTCGTTCGCATGCGGCCTCAGGGCTGCACGGGCGACTCATGGGGCCGCCCTCCATCCCTACGTGTGGAAGATCCTGCCGATATGTTTGCGCCTTTGTTAAAGAAACTTTTTGGAAGCAAGAACGAGCGTGAAGTCAAACGCATGCTCAAGACGGTGAACATCGTCAATGCTCTCGAAGAGAAGATGGTGGCCCTCTCCGACGAGCAACTGCGGGGCAAGACCGCAGAGTTCAAGGAGCGCCTGGCCAAAGGCGAGACACTGGACCAGTTGCTGCCTGAAGCCTTCGCCGTGGCCCGTGAGGCCGGCAAGCGCGTGATGGGCATGCGCCACTTCGACGTGCAGCTGATCGGTGGCATGACCCTGCACGAGGGCATGATCGCAGAAATGCGTACCGGTGAAGGCAAGACCTTGGTCGGTACCCTGGCCGTGTACCTCAACGCATTGTCTGGCAAGGGCGTGCACGTGGTCACCGTCAACGACTACCTGGCCCGCCGCGACGCCAACTGGATGCGCCCGCTGTACGAGTTCCTCGGCCTGTCGGTCGGCATCGTCTCGGCCTTCCAGCCGCCGGAAGAAAAGCGCGCCGCCTACGCGTCCGACATCACCTACGGCACCAACAACGAATTCGGTTTCGACTACCTGCGCGACAACATGGCGTTCAGCCAGGACGAGAAGTTCCAGCGTGAACTGAACTTCGCCGTGATCGACGAAGTCGACTCCATCCTCATCGACGAAGCGCGTACCCCGCTGATCATCTCCGGTCAGGCCGAGGACAGCTCCAAGCTGTACATCGAGATCAACCGTCTGATCCCGCGCCTTACCCAGCACATCGAAGAGGTCGAGGGCCAGGTCACCCAGGAAGGCCACTTCACCATCGACGAGAAGAGCCGTCAGGTCGAGCTGAACGAAGCCGGTCACCAGTTCATCGAAGAGATGCTCACCCAGTCCGGCCTGCTGGCCGAGGGCGAGAGCCTGTACTCGGCGCATAACCTGAGCCTGCTGACCCACGTCTACGCCGGCCTGCGCGCGCACAAGCTGTTCCACCGCAACATCGAATACATCGTCCAGGACGGCCAGGTCCTGCTGATCGACGAGCACACCGGCCGTACCATGCCGGGCCGTCGTCTGTCCGAAGGCCTGCACCAGGCCATCGAAGCCAAAGAGAACCTGAACATCCAGGCCGAGAGCCAGACCCTGGCTTCGACCACCTTCCAGAACTACTTCCGCCTCTACACCAAGCTGTCCGGCATGACCGGTACCGCCGACACCGAAGCGTTCGAGTTCCAGTCGATCTACGGGCTCAACGTGATGGTCATTCCGCCGAACAAGCCGTTGGCGCGTAAAGACTTCAATGACCTGGTGTACCTGACCGCCGACGAGAAATACGCCGCGATCATCGCCGACATCAAGGAAAGCATGAAGCAGGGCCGCCCGGTGCTGGTGGGTACTGCGACCATCGAAACCTCCGAGCACATGTCCAACCTCCTGAAGAAGGAAGGTATCGACCACAAGGTGCTCAACGCCAAGTACCACGAGAAGGAAGCCGAGATCATCGCGCAAGCAGGTGCGCCAGGTGCCCTTACCATCGCCACCAACATGGCCGGCCGTGGTACCGACATCCTGCTGGGCGGTAACTGGGAAGCCGAAGTGGCTGCCCTGGAAAACCCGACCGCCGAGCAGATCGCCCAGATCAAGGCCGACTGGCAGAAGCGTCACCAGCAGGTGATCGAGACGGGTGGCCTGCACGTGATCGCTTCCGAGCGCCACGAATCGCGCCGTATCGACAACCAGCTGCGTGGCCGTTCCGGCCGTCAGGGCGACCCGGGCTCCAGCCGCTTCTACCTGTCGCTGGAAGACAGCCTGATGCGTATCTTCGCCTCTGACCGGGTGAAGAACTTCATGAAGGCGCTGGGCATGCAGTCCGGCGAGGCCATCGAGCACCGCATGGTCACCAACGCCATCGAGAAGGCCCAGCGCAAGGTCGAAGGCCGCAACTTCGACATCCGCAAGCAGTTGCTGGAATACGACGACGTGGCCAACGAGCAGCGCAAGGTGATCTACCACATGCGCAACAGCCTGCTGGCCGCCGAGAACATTGGCGACACCATCGTCGAATTCCGCAAGGAAGTACTGGACGCTACCATCAGCCAGCACATTCCGCCGCAGTCGCTGCCAGAGCAGTGGGATGTGGCCGGTCTGGAAGCTTCGCTTGCCAGCGATTTCGCCATGAAGCTGCCGATCCAGCAGTGGCTCGACGAGGACGATCACCTCTACGAAGAGACCCTGCGCGAGAAGCTGCTGAACGAAATCACCACCGCGTACACCGAGAAGGAAGACCAGGCCGGTATCGAAGCCCTGCGTACCTTCGAGAAGCAGATCCTGCTGCGCGTGCTGGATGACCTGTGGAAAGACCACCTGTCGACCATGGACCACCTGCGTCACGGTATCCACCTGCGTGGTTATGCGCAGAAGAACCCGAAGCAGGAGTACAAGCGCGAATCCTTCAGCCTGTTCCAGGAGCTGCTCGAGTCGATCAAGCGCGACACCATCCGTGTGCTGTCGCACGTTCAGGTACGCCGCGAAGACCCGGTCGAAGAGGAAGCCCGCCTGCGCCGCGAGGCCGAGGAACTGGCCAGCCGCATGCAGTTCCAGCATGCCGCTGCCCCGGGCCTGGAAAGCGAGCAACTGAACGAGGAGGGCGCCGAAGTGGCCGTCGCCTCGGCACCGGTGCGCAACGAGCAGAAGCTGGGCCGCAACGAGCCGTGCTGGTGTGGTTCGGGCAAGAAGTTCAAGCATTGCCACGGGCAGATCGAGTGATCTGACCTGAATTGGGGCCGCGGTGCGGCCCTATCGCGACACAAGGCCGCTCCCACAGGGATAGCGCACAGCCGCAACGCTGCGCCGTCCTATGTGGGAGCGGCCTTGTGTCGCGATGGGGCGCGAAGCGGCCCCGTTTTTCGATATCAACCGTATTTTCTAGGAGCGCTCTAATGGCTGTTGGTCTTGGTCCTTTGCCCACCCTGCACCCGGTTCCGGGTTTTGAACTCGGCATCGCTTCTGCCGGCATCAAGCGCCCGGGGCGCAAGGATGTGGTGGTCATGCGCTGCGCCGAAGGCTCCAGCGTGGCTGGCGTGTTCACCCTCAACGCCTTCTGCGCAGCGCCGGTGATCCTGTCCAAGCAGCGTGTGCAGGGCACCGTGCGCTACCTGCTGACCAACACCGGTAACGCCAACGCCGGCACCGGCGCGCCAGGCCTGGCCGCCGCCGAGCGCACCTGCGCCAAGCTGGCCGAACTGGCTGGCGTACCGGCCGAGTCGGTACTGCCGTTCTCCACCGGCGTAATCGGCGAGCCGCTGCCGGTCGAGAAGATCGAAGGCGCGCTGCAGGCCGCCCTCGACAACCTGTCGGAAAACCACTGGGCCGAAGCCGCCACCGGCATCATGACCACCGACACCCTGCCCAAGGGTGCCAGCCGCCAGTTCCAGCACGATGGCGTGACCGTTACCGTCACCGGCATCAGCAAGGGTGCAGGCATGATTCGTCCGAACATGGCTACCATGCTCGGCTACATCGCCACCGACGCCAAGGTTGCCCCGGCGGTACTCAAGGACCTGATGCTGGACGGCGCCAACAAGTCGTTCAACCGCATCACCATCGATGGCGACACCTCGACCAACGACTGCTGCATGCTGATCGCCACCGGCAAGGCCAACCTGCCGGAAGTCACCGAAGCCAGCGGCGCATTGTTCGAAGCGCTGAAGAAGGCGGTGTTCGAAGTGTGCATGGAAGTGGCCCAGGCCATCGTCCGTGACGGCGAAGGCGCCACCAAGTTCGTTACCGTGCAGGTCAACGGCGGTGGCAACCACCAGGAGTGCCTGGACGTCGGCTACGCCGTGGCCCACTCGCCACTGATCAAGACCGCGCTGTTCGCTTCCGACCCCAACTGGGGCCGTATCCTCGCCGCCGTTGGCCGTGCCGGCGTACCGGAGCTGGATGTGAGCCTGATCGATGTGTACCTGGACAGCGTGTGCATTGCCAGCAAAGGCGGCCGCAGCCCGAGCTACACCGAAGACCAGGGCGCCAAGGTAATGGCCCAGGAAGAGATCACCATCCGCATCGAGTTGGGCCGTGGCCAGTGCAGCGAAACCATCTGGACCACCGACCTGTCCCACGAGTACGTGAAGATCAACGCCGAGTACCGTACCTGATGTAATTGGGGCCGCGTTGCGGCCCATCGCGACACAAGGCCGCTCCCACAAGGACCTGCGTACACCGCCCCATGTGGGAGCGGCCTTGTGTCGCGAAAGGGCTGCAAAGCAGCCCCAAAATTCCCAAACGATGGAGCCGAACCATGAGCTATCACCTGATCATCGGCGACAAGCTGTATTCCTCCTGGTCGCTGCGTGGCGCCCTGGCCCTCGAGCTGGCTGGCGTGCCTTACGAAGAAACACTGATCAAACTCAACCAGCCTGACACCCGTCAGCGCATCCTCGCCTTCTCTGCCACCGGCAAGGTACCGCTGCTCAAGACCGAGCACGGTGTCATCGCCGACTCGCTGGCCATTGCCGAATACCTCAACGAACGCCACCCCGACGCCCAGCTGTGGCCTGCCGACGTGGCGGCTCGGGCCCAGGCCCGTTCGGCCTGCGCGCAGATGCACAGCGGCTTCTTCGCCCTGCGCGGTGCCATGCCGTTCGACCTGTCGCGCGACCAGGCGCTGGACAGCGTGCCGCTGGAGGTTCAAATCGATATCGACCGTATCGTTGCACTGTGGTCCGAATGCCGCCTGGTGGCCAAGGACAGCGGCCCGTTCCTGTTCGGCAAGCCAAGCCTGGCCGATGCCTTCTTCGCCCCGGTGGCCGTACGCCTGCGCACCTACCGCGTGGAAGTGCCTGCGGAGGCGGCGGCCTATATCGAAACCATTTACCATTGGCCGGCCTTCCAGGCCTGGCAGCAGGCTGGCCTGGCGGAGCGTGAAGGGTGAAACGGATTCATGTTGTAGCCGCTGTCATTCGTGGTACTGACGGCCGCATTCTGATCGCACGGCGTGCCGATACCCAGCACCAGGGCGGCCTGTGGGAATTCCCGGGCGGCAAGGTGGAAGAGGGTGAGGGCGTCGAGGCGGCGCTGGCCCGCGAGCTGCGCGAGGAGCTGGGCATCGAGGTAAGCCGTTCGCGTGCGCTGATCAAGGTCAGCCACGACTACCCGGACAAGCAGGTGCTGCTGGACGTGCGCGAGGTCGAGGCGTTCACCGGCGAGCCGCATGGCGCCGAGGGCCAGCCGCTGGAATGGGTTGCCCCACGTGATTTGCCCCAGTACGAATTCCCCGAGGCCAATAAACCGATCGTTGCAGCCGCGCGCCTGCCGGACCAGTACCTGATCACCCCCGATGGCCTGGAAGTGCCGCAGATGCTCAAGGGCATCCAGAAGGCGGTGGCCAGCGGCATTCGCCTGATCCAGTTGCGTGCCCCGGACATGTACGACCCCAAGTACCGCGATGTGGCGGTGGATGCGGTCGGCCTGTGCGCGGGCAAGGCGCAGTTGATGCTCAAGGGGCCGCTGGAGTGGCTGGGTGACTTCCCAGCCGCGGGTTGGCACCTGACGGCTGCACAACTGCGCAAGTATGCCGCCAACGGCCGGCCGTTCCCCAAGGAGCGCTGGCTGGCGGCGTCCTGCCACAGTGCCGAAGAGCTGGCGCTGGCGGAGCAGATGGGCGTGGACTTCGTCACCTTGTCGCCGGTGCAGGCAACCCTGACACACCCTGAGGCGGTGCTGCTGGGGTGGGACGAGGCACAGCGGTTGATTGCCGGGTTCAACAAGCCGGTCTACCTGCTGGGTGGGGTAGGCCCGGGTGAGCGCGAGCAGGCCTGGGAAGCGGGGGCACAGGGTGTGGCCGGGATCCGGGCGTTCTGGCCTGAGATCTGAGTTGCCTGTAATTGGGGCCGCTTTGCGGCCCATCGCCGGCAAGCCAGCTCCCACAGAGGCAGCACAGACCGGGCTCTGTGGGAGCTGGCTTGCCGGCGATGGGCTGCGCAGCAGCCCCAAAAATATCAGCCCAGCGGCTTTTCAGCAGGTTGCCACAAAACCTCAGCCACCCCCTGCCGCCGCCCAATGATCCGCGCCGCCACGAACAGCAGATCCGAAAGCCGGTTGATATACGCCAACCCAACCCCCGCCAACGGCTCCAGCGCATTCAGCTGCTGGCACCGCCGCTCCGCACTGCGCGCCAGGCTCCGGCACACATGCGCCTGTGCCACCAGCGCCGAGCCACTGGGCAAGATGAAGTTCTTCAACGGCCCCAGCTCTTCATTCCACACATCGATCGCTGCTTCCAGGCGTTCCACTTCCGCCAGGTTCAACGCCTGATAACTGGGCATCGCCAGCTCACCGCCCAAGTCGAACAGGCGGTGCTGACACGGCGCCAACACTGCGCTCACCTCATCCAACCCTTGTTCGGCCAGCCCCGCCAGCAGCAAACCCAGCTGGCTGTTCAGGCTGTCCACCTCGCCAATCGCCTCGATCCGTGGGTGGTCCTTGGGCACCCGACGCCCGTCGCCCAGGCCGGTTTCGCCTTTGTCGCCGGTGCGGGTGTAGATCTTCGACAGGCGGTAACCCATGTCATTTCTCCGTTTTGGCCGGCGCCACCGCTGCCGGCTGGCCGAGGGGCAGGCGCAGGGTGAAGCAGGTACCCTGGCCGGGCGTGGATTGCACTTCCATCTGCCCCTTGTGGTTGTTGGTGATGATGAAGTACGAGACCGACAGGCCCAGCCCGGTGCCCTGGCCGATTTCCTTGGTGGTGAAGAACGGCTCGAAGGTGCGTTTGCGCACCCCCTCGGGCATGCCGACGCCGTTGTCCTCGACCTGGATTTCCGCCCATGGCGGGCTCAAGCGGGTGCGCAGGGTGATGCGCCCGGGCTCGCTCGGCTGCGGCCGCTGGTGGATGGCCTGGGCGGCGTTTTTCAGCAGGTTGAGCAGCACCTGCTCCAATTCGTTGGCGGTGCACGGCACCTGCCCCAGTTCGGGGTCGAACTGGCGCACGATGGCCTGGCCCTTGAAGTCGAAGCCGATGGCCAGGTCGAAGTCGTTGCCGGCAATCTCCACCGCCTGATCGATCAGCGCCGGCAGGTCGCACGGCGCCAACTGGCGGTTGCTGCGGCGGCTGAAACTGAGCATGTGGGTGACGATCTTCGCCGCACGCGCTCCGGCCTGCTGGATGCCGTCGAGCAATAGCGGCACTTCGCGACTCTCCAGGTAACGGTTGACCGTGGGCAGGTCGATGCCCAGTTCCTCGGCCTGCTCCTGGTTGCGCGGCAACTCGGGTGACAGGCGCCGGCGGATGTTCTGCACGTTATGCAGGATCGCGCCTAGCGGGTTGTTGATCTCGTGGGCCATGCCGGCGGCCAGGCCACCGACCGAAAGCATCTTCTCCGATTGCACCATCATTTCCTCAAGCGACAGGCGCTGGGTGATGTTGTCGATACGGATGACCACGCCACGGCCGCCGCCACCGGTCAGCGGGTAGAAGGTCAGGGCGTAGTGGCGCAGGTCGTCGCCTTTGGGCCAGGTGACCCGCTCGATCTTCGCCACCCGATGCTTTTCCACGGTTTCCTTCAGCTGTGGCAGGAACGGTTTGAGCGGTTCGAAGGCGATGAAGATCGGCTGGTTCAGCGCTTCGTCCAGTGGCGTGCCGGAAAGCACCGTGGCTTCGTGATTCCACTGGGTCACGTAGAGCTGTTCGTCGAGGGCGATCAGCGCCGAAGGCATCGAGTCGATGATGCTGTTGAGGTAATTCTGGAAGCCGGTGAGTTTCTTCTCGATCTTGCTGCGCACCTGGACTTCCAGCTCCAGCTTGCGGTTGGTATGGCGGGTTTCCTCGGCCAGGCCCTGGGCCTGGTCATAGGCCTCCTGGAACTCGTCGCGGGTGCGCTTGAGCTGCTGTTCGCGGGCCTCGATGCGCGAAAGCATGGTGTTGAACGCTTCGGCCAGGCTGCCGATTTCGTCGTCGTTGCCGCGATGCGCACGCAGGGCATAGCTTTCTTCGCGGGTGACCTGGCGGCTGAGCTCTTCGAGCTGGTTGATCGGCTGGGTGATCAGGCGTTTGATCTGCCGGGCGATGACGATCCACAGCAGGATGCTGAACACCAGGATACCCAGGCTGGCGCTGAGGGTGCCGGTGTAGAAAGCCGTGGGCAGTTCGCTGCTGGCCACCAGCAGCAGATGCGCGGGCGGGTTGGCGTCACGTGGCATGCGGATCAGCTGGGTGCTGCGAAACTCCATCAGGCGCCAGCCGTCGATGTCGCGAAAACGCCTGGGCAACGCCAGCGGCTCGCCGTGCTGCAGTTGCGCCAGTATGCGGCCATCGCCACCGTAGACGGCGGCGGCGCGCAGCGGCGTGTAGCTGTCCAGTTCCTTGAGCAGGGCGCTGGCGGTGTCCGGGCTGTCGCTGGCGCGGGCTGCCAGTTGCGGGTTGGCCACCAGCCGGCCGATGGTGTGCAGCGCCTGTGGCGCCATGCTTTCCTGGGTGATCCAGTAGGCGGCGCTGATGAAGGTGAGGTTGGCCACCAGCAGGATGGTCACCAGCAACACCAGCAGGGCCGCCAGCAGCTTCTGCCCGACCGGGAGGTTTTCCAGGCGTTGGCGCAAGGTCATGGGCTAGGCAATGTCCATATCCGGTTGAAAGGGTCGCGTCAGTCGCAGGGCAAACCACGCACGCGCAGGTTATCGACCAGGTGCTGCAGCAGGCGTTCCAGCTGTGGCAGCTGCAAGCCATGACGGCCAGCGGCGCGGCAGGCGTGGCCAAGCAGGTAGTGCACCTCGGTGCGCCGGCCAGCGCGTACATCCTGGTACATGGAAGAGTAGTTGGCTGCGGTGGCAAGGATCACCCGCTGTACTTCTTCGTTCAGCCCGTCTGCCGCTTCTGGCTGGCCACAACGGCGCAGCAGCTGGGCCAGCTCGACGCACAGGGCGTCCACTTCGCCCAGGTGCCCTAGCAGCCCGCCGTTCTGGCAGTCGTGCAGCACGGTCAGCGGGTTGATGGCGCAATTGAGCGCCAGCTTGCGCCACAGGCGGGTGAGGATATCCACCGTCCATTCGGCGGGTATGCCGGCCTCGTGCAGGTCATCGAACCAGGTCGGGATCGTCGGGTTGCGTGGGTCGCCCAGCCAGTTGAAGCCGTGGCCGGCAAAGCGTACCTGCCAGTCACCCTCGCGGAACGCCCCTTCGGTACTGGAGGCGAAGATGCAGCGCGCGTGGGGCACCAGGTCGGCGACTTCGTCCTGGCTGCCCAGACCGTTCTGCAGCAGCACCACCTCGGCGCCCTCGGCCAGGCGCGCTGCCACGCCGGCAATGGCCGGGGCAGCGTCGTAGGCCTTGCAGGCCACCAGCAGACGGTGGATCGGGCCGTGTGCCTGCGCGGTTTCGGCGGGGATGGCGTAGTGGCGGGGCTGGTCCTGTTCGACCAAGGTAAGGCCGCCGGCCTGCTGGTAGGCCTGCAGCCGTTGCCCGTCGCGCAGGATCAGGCGTACTGCCTTGCCCGCGCGCGCCAGGCGGCAAGCCCACAGGCTGCCCAGGCTACCGGCGCCGAGAATATGCCAGGTGCTGCTCATATGCGTTTCGCAACCCGTTATAATGAGCCCGCATTTTAACCGTCAAACCCAGCGCGCTCCATCTTCAGCCTGAGCGCGCTTTTATTTTGGGAGAACAACCATGCCTTCGTTCGACGTGGTATCGGAACTGGACAAGCACGAAGTGCAGAACGCGGTCGACAACGCCATCAAGGACCTGGACCGCCGCTACGACCTCAAGGGCAAGGGTACCTTCGAGTTCAAGGACAAAGAGCAGACCGTGATGCTCACCGCCGAGGAAGAGTTCCAGCTCGAAGCGATGCTGGAAATCCTGCGCCTGGCGCTGGTCAAGCGCAAGATCGACGTGAAGTGCCTGGAAACCAAGGACCCGTACGCCTCGGGCAAGGAAAAGAAACAGGAAGCCAAGTTCCGCGAAGGCATCGACAAGGACCTGGCGAAGAAGATCGTCGCCACCATCAAGGATGGCAAGCTGAAAGTGCAGGCCGCCATCCAGGGCGAACAGGTACGCGTTACCGGTAAAAAGCGTGACGACCTGCAGGAAGCCATTGCCCTGCTGCGTACCAAGGAATTCGACATGCCGTTGCAGTTCAACAACTTCCGCGACTGATGTGGGCACCACCCGGAACCCCGATGGCGAAATGATGTCCATGGGGGCCGGGGCTGCGCAATCGCGCGCGGCCTGTTCTACCGTGTACTTGCCGCTCGGCATCAGGAGATGAATATGGATTTGAACGCTGAAGTCGATCAGCTGGTCCGCCAATCCCAGACCTGGATTCCCTTGATCATGGAATACGGCAGCCGTGTGCTGCTGGCGCTGCTGACCCTGGCGGTCGGCTGGTGGATCATCAACAAGGTCAGCGGCCGCCTGGGCAGGCTGGTTGGCCTGCGCAACGCCGACCTGGCGCTGCAGGGCTTCATCAGCACCCTGTCGAATATCGTGCTGAAAGTGCTGCTGTTCGTCAGCGTGGCATCGATGATCGGTATCGAGACCACCTCGTTCGTTGCCGCCATCGGTGCCGCGGGCCTGGCCATCGGCCTGGCTTTGCAGGGCAGCCTGGCGAACTTCGCCGGCGGTGTGCTGATCCTGATGTTCCGCCCGTTCCGCATCGGTGACTGGATCGAGGCGCAAGGCGTGGCTGGCACCGTCGACAGCATCCAGATCTTCCACACCGTGCTGCGCACCGGTGACAACAAGACTGTGATCATGCCCAACGGCAGCCTGTCCAACGGCATCATCACCAACACCAACCGCCAGCCGACGCGCAAGGTGGTGTTCGATGTGGGCGTGGACTACGAGGCCGACCTGCAGAAGGCCCGCAACGTGCTGTTGGAGCTGGCGCAGGACCCGCGTGTACTGCCCGACCCGGCGCCGCAGGCGGTGGTCGCGACCCTGGGCGACAGCTCGATCACCGTGTCGTTGCGCTTGTGGACCAAGACTGCCGATTACTGGGATGTGATGTTCATGCTCAACGAGCATGCGCGCGACCGATTGAAGGCTGAAGGGATCGACATTCCGTTCCCGCAGCGGGTGATTCGCGTGGTGCAGGAGACTGCAGCGCAGTAATACCGCGTTGAAGCCGGGGCCGCTTCGCGCCCCATCGCCGGCAAGCCAGCTCCCACAGGGTTATCACAGTCTTCAGGCCTGTGTCGTACCTGTGGGAGCCGGCTTGCCGGCGATGGGGCGCGAAGCGGCCCCGGCTTTTTACACTTGTTCACAGCAATACCCCGCCATTTCTGGCATATAGCCTGACCCCACCTGCCACACCCGATACGCCATCATGAAACCACTGCTGTACATCACCCCCCTGCGCGCCTTGCTGTTCGGCCTGACCCTGGCGCTGTTCGAGCTGCTCACCTACCTGGCCAGCGATGCCGTCATGCCGGCCATGCCGGTGGTGGTCGGCGACCTGAACGCCAGCCCCGAATACATTCCCCACGCCCTCAACCTGTACCTGCTGGGTGGCGTGGTGCTGCAATGGCTGATCGGCCCGCTGGCCGACCGTTATGGCCGGCGCCCGTTGCTGCTGATTGGCTGCGCGTTCTTCGGCCTGGCCTGCCTGGCCACCTTCTGGGTCCACGACATCGGCCTGTTCAACTTGCTGCGCCTGCTGCAGGGCATCGGCCTGGGCTTTGTGGTCACGGTCAGCTACCCGGCCCTGAACGAAGCCTTCAGCGAAGCGGACGCCGTGCGTATGATGGCCCTGCTGGCCAACATCGCCTTGCTCTCGCCACTGCTCGGGCCGCTGGTGGGCACCTTGCTGCTGCAGTGGCTGGACTGGCGCTGGCTGTTCGTGGCCTTTGCCATCGGCGCGGTTCTGGCCTGGCTGCTGCTGCACCGGCTGATGCCGGAAACCCTTGGCGTGGAACGCCGTGATGGCTCGCGCCTGGCATTCACGCCCATCCACCTGCTGCCGCTGCTGGCCGGTTACGGCCAGTTGCTGGCCAACCGCCGCTTTGTCGCTGGTAGCGCGGCCCTGGGCCTGGTCGGTCTGCCGCTGATTGGCTGGATCGGCCTGTCGCCGGTGCTGCTGATCCACGACGAGGGGCTGAGCACCATGGAGTACGCCTTGTGGCAGTTGCCGGTGTTTGGCGGGCTGATCCTGGGCAACCTGATCATCAACCGCATCGCCGACCGCTATCCGCTGCCGGCGCTGGTGCGGGGTGCGTTGTGGCCATACCTGGCCGGCTTGTGCCTGATGGTGCTGGCGACCTGGTACTGGCCGAGCGTGACCAGCGTGGTGGCGGGCATGTCGCTGTACGCATTGGGATTGGGCGTGGCCAACGCGGTGCTGTATCGCATGACGCTGTTCGCCAGCGAGCAGAGCAAGGGCCTGGTCTCGGCCATGCTGGGGATGATCACCATCGCCTTGCTGGGGTTGGGTGGGGCGGTGCTGGCGATGATTGGCGCCGGGGCCAGCTTGCTGCACTTTGCCCTGGCGGCGGGTGTGGCGGGGGCCTTGGCGCTGTGGCCGCTGTGGTTTGTGGTGGGTGGAAGGCCTGGGGAAGGGGCTGTCACTCAATAATCTTTGATTACCTGTACCGGCCTCTTCGCGGGCAAGCCCGCGAAGAGGCCGGTACAGGCAATACAAATCTGTCAGGGCCGCTCGGCCGCCGAACCTTCCTCTGCCACCGGTTTGCCCGGCCCGGCCTCCTGGCGCCACTGCAGGGCAATCAGGATCAAGGTCGGCACGCCCAGCAGGGCAGTGATCAGGAAGAAGTCGTGGTAACCGAACTTCTCCACCATCACCCCCGAATAACCCCCGATCAGCCTTGGCAACAGCAGCATGATCGAACTGAGCAACGCGTACTGGGTAGCCGAGAACTTCAGGTTGGTCAGGCTCGACAGGTAGGCGACGAAGGCCGAGGTGGCCATGCCGGAGCTGAAGTTGTCCAGCGAGATGGTCACCACCAGCATCTGCAGGTTCGGGCCCATGTCGGCCAGCATCAGGAACAGGATGTTGGTGCCCGCCGAGGCCACACCGCCGATGAACAGGATCGGCATGATGCCGAAGCGCACGATCAGCAGGCCACCAACCCCGGCGCCGACCAGGGTCATGATCAGGCCGAAGATCTTGCTGACGCTGGCGATCTGGTCCTTGGTGAAGCCCATGTCGATGTAGAACACGTTGGCCATCACGCCCATCACCGTGTCCGACATGCGATAGGTGGCGATCAGGCCGAGCAGCAGCAGGGCCTGCCAGCGGTAGCGGGCGATGAAGTCGTTGACCGGGGTCAGTACTGGGGCCAGGCCGCGACGACCCAGGCTCGACAGGCACGCCCAGGTCAGCAGCACGTAGAGGATCAGGCGCAGGAAGGCGCGGTCTTCCAGCAGCAGGTCCAGTGGCGTGGCATCACCGGAGATGACGCTGGACCAGCCGGTATTGAACATCTGGGTGAAGCTGGCCGGTACCGAAACCAGCAGGATGATCAGTACGAACACCGAGGCCAGCTGGTGCACCAGCCCATAGCGCGCTGCCGACAGCTGGGTACGCATGGGTACGGGCGGTTCGCGCATGATCAGGGTGGTGAACACGGCGGGCAGCATCATCACCGCGAACATGACGTAGGTGCCGGCCCAGGCCTTGTGCAGGTAGCTGAAACCGGTGGAGCCGAACCACTCGGCGAAGAACAGTGCACCAGCCGTGGCCAGCAGGGCCGCCACGCGGTAGCCGGCCATGTAGCTGGCAGCGAGCGCAGCCTGGCGCTGGTCGTCGGCGATTTCCAGGCGGTAGGCATCGACGGCGATGTCCTGGGTAGCGGAGGCGAAGGCTACCAGCACCGCCAGGGCGATCAGCCATGACAGGTGCTGCTGCGGATCGCACAGGCTCATGCCGACCAGCCCGACCACCACCAGCGCCTGCGACAGCAGCAGCCACGAACGCCGACGCCCCAGGCTGCCGAGCAGTGGCAGGCGCCATTGGTCGAGCAGCGGCGACCACACCCACTTGAAGGCGTAGGCCAGGCCGATCAGGCTGGCGTAGCCAATGGTCTCGCGGGCCACGCCGGCTTCGCGCAACCACACCGAAAGGGTGGAGAACACCAGCATGTAAGGCAGACCGGCAGCGAAGCCGAGCAGCAAAAGTACCAAGGTTGACGGGCTGGCATAGGCAGCAAGCGCAGCGCGCCAGGTTTTACGGGGCATGGGCCAACATCTGCCTCAAGTTTGCGAAAACAAAGCGCGCACTCTAACCGCTGTGCTCCATCGGGCGCCAGCCATGGCGCGTCATATCCACACGATTGTTGGTTACATTTACACCCTCCGCACGCAGTCGCGCCCGTTGTTCATCCCCAGACGGGGTACCCAGTGCCAGGCTCAGCCGGCCACCTGCGCCAAGCACCCGGTGCCAGGGCAGGCGAGTGTCCGCGGGCAGTTGCCCGAGGGTACGCCCGACCCAGCGTGCCGCCCGCCCAAGCCCCGCCAGTTCGGCCAACTGGCCATAGCTGACTACCTTGCCGGCCGGCACTTGGCCGAGTACCGAATACAGCGCCGTTCGTCGGCCCTCGGCGGAGTCCAGGGCGTGCTCATATCCGTCAGACATCAGGCCCCCACTGGGCTGCAGATGAAACCGGACCGGCGGTCTGGCAAATGAGAGTTGAACTCAACGGCATGCTCCCGGTCTTTCCTTGCTCTGGTCGTGGTTATCTGGATAATGCCCGGCTTTTTTCGTCAAATCGAACCCGTAGTCCGCAAATCATAGCCCGCTTATGTATTCTAGATCCTTGTTGTGCCTGCTTGCTGTTTCCCTGTGCGCCTCCCCGGTGTTCGCCGACACCGTGTGGATGAAGAACGGCGACCGGCTCAGCGGCAAGATCAAAGTCTTCGACGGCGGCAAGCTGCTGCTGGAAACCCCCTATGGCGGTTCCATCGCCCTGGACTGGAAAGAAGTCCAGACCCTGGAGAGCGACCAGGAGATGCTGGTCAAGCAGGACGCCTACAGCGGTGAGCGCGCCAAGTCGCTGAAGGCCGCCGAGCCCGGCAAGGTGACCTTGGCCAATGGCGAGGCGCCGAAGACCGTGGAGCTGGCCAGCATCGAGCAGATCATGAAGCCCAAGCCACTGGTCGAGGACTTCGTGTGGAAGGGCAACGTCGACGTGGCGCTGGACTACAAGCGCGCCGAGAACGATACCGACGACTACGACGTCGGCTTCAAGACCAGCGCCCGCCATGGCCGTTGGCGGCACAACGCCGAAGGCGAATACAACCGCGAGACCAAGGACGACGTCACCACCACCGACAACTGGAGTGCCGAGTACGCCCTGGACCGCTTCCTCACCGAGAAGTGGTTCTGGCAGGGGCGCGTGGAGTACAAGCGCGACCGCATCGAAGACCTCGCCCGCCAGCGCACCGTGGGTACCGGCCCGGGTTACCAGTTCTGGGACGACGAACTGGGCGCATTCTCGCTGGGTTCGCTGATCAACCGTACCGACTTCGAATACCAGGATGGCGCCAAGGACAACTTCTATTCCGCGGCGGTGAAGTGGGACTACACCCGCTACCTGATTGGCAAGAACGTGCAGCTGTTCACCAACGGCGAGTTCGCCAAGCCGCTGGGTGGCGTGGCCGACTACGCGCTGGATGCCGAGATTGGCCTGCGCTACAAGGTCACGGAGTGGGCCTCGCTCAACCTCAAGGCGGAGAAGGACGTCATCACCGGTACGCGGGACAGTGACCTGGACAAGACCCGCTATACCGCAGGCTTCGGCGTTACCTGGTAAACCGCCGGGGGCGCGTTGCGCCCCTAGCGCCGGCAAGCCAGCTCCCACAGGTACTGCACAGGCCTTGGCATTGCGCGGTCAGTGTGGGAGCTGGCTTGCCGGCGATAGGGCTGCGTAGCAGCCCCATTGGCACTGGATCTGATAATGCTTATCTTGTCCCATCCAGCCCGATATCAGGAGCCGCCCCCAAGTGAGTACCAATGCCATCCGCCCCGCCCGGGAGCTGCTGCTCAAGGAGTACCGCGGCGTGCTCTCGACCCATTCCAAGTCGATGCCCGGCTTCCCCTTCGGCTCGGTCGTGCCGTACTGCCTGGACGCTCAGGGCAACCCGCTGATCCTCATCAGCCGCATCGCCCAGCACACCCACAACCTGCAGAAAGACCCCAAGTGCTCGCTGCTGGTGGGCGAACGCGAAGCCGAGGACGTGCAGGCCGTGGGGCGCCTGACGGTGATGGCCGAGGCGCACAAGCTGGTGGAGGAGGCCGCCATCGAGGCCGCCGCCGAGCGCTACTACCGTTATTTCCCGGACGCGGCCAACTACCACAAGGCCCACGACTTCGACTTCTGGGTGCTGCAGCCGGTGCGCCACCGCTACATCGGCGGCTTCGGCGCGATCCACTGGCTTGACCAGGTAACCCTGGCCAACCCGTTCGCCGGTAAAGCCGAGGCGAGCATGGTCGAGCACATGAACAACGACCACGCCAACGCCATCGCCCACTATGTGCAACTGACCGAGCTGCCAAGCCATGCGCCAGCGGAGATGGTCGGGGTAGACAGCGAAGGCATGCACCTGCGTATCGGCCAGGCGGTGCACTGGTTGCCTTTCCCAAGTACTTGCAACACGCCGACACAAGTCCGCGAAGCCCTGGTTTTGCTGGCACGCGCCGACCAGTGGCCAGTTGCGACGGAAGTCGAGGGTTGAAAAGCCGAGCGCCCGCATCCATTTGTTGGTCTTACAGGAAGGGTCTCTTCCGACGAGGAATGCTTTGATGCGTGCTTTTCTACTGTTGTTTCTACTGTTTCCCGTGCTGGAGCTGTTCGTCTTCGTGAAGGTCAGTGCCGCCATCGGTTTCTTCCCGGCGCTGCTGCTGATCATCGCCGGCTCCGCCCTGGGTGTGCTGGTGATGCGCGTGGCCGGTCTGGCCACCGCACTGCGCGCCCGTGAAAGCCTGCAGCGTGGCGAACTGCCCGCCGAGGACATGTTCCAGGGCATGATGCTGGCCGTTGGTGGTGGCCTGCTGTTGCTGCCAGGTTTCATCAGCGACGTGCTGGGCCTGCTGTGCCTGCTGCCATTCACCCGTCACCTGGCCGCGCGCAAGATGCGCGAGCGTGCCGAGGCCCAGGCCATGCGCCAGCGCGCCTTCCAGGACGACCCGTTCCAGGCCCGGCCGCAGGATGGCGGGCATCGGCCGAATGTGATCGAAGGCGAGTACGAGCGCCGCGACAAGTAATAGCCGGGGGCCGCTTCGCGGCCCTTTCGCGACACAAGGCCGCTCCCACAGGGAATGCACACCTCCTGTGGGAGCGGCCTTGTGTCGCGAAAGGGGCGCGCAGCGGCCCCAGCTTTTTGCGGGGCCAAGGCGCTAATGAAAAATTTTCTGAAACAAGCCTTGTAATTGAATATGGCGGCCTCATGTATGTGGTCACCGCAAGGTTTCTGGTGGCGACACCAGACATTACACAGGTGCTTCGCCCATTGCGGATCACCCCCGGCAACGCCGGACTGCATCAAACCGCCGGTGTCGACACCGGCCGATGAAAACCACTATTTGGGAGAGATCGACAATGAAGCTTCGTCCTCTGCATGACCGCGTCGTTATCCGTCGCAGCGAAGAAGAATCGAAAACCGCTGGCGGTATCGTCCTGCCGGGTTCGGCCGCTGAAAAACCAAACCGCGGCGAAGTCGTCGCCGTCGGCACCGGTCGCATCCTGGACAACGGCGAAGTTCGCGCGCTGGCCGTGAAAGTGGGTGACAAAGTGGTTTTCGGCCCTTACTCGGGCAGCAACACCGTGAAAGTCGATGGCGAAGACCTGCTGGTCATGGCCGAGAACGAAATCCTCGCCGTTATCGAAGGCTGATTTCCCCGACTTCCCGTTACTCCAAAGAATTCCAAGGATTAAACGATCATGGCTGCTAAAGACGTAAAATTCGGCGACTCCGCTCGTAAGAAAATGCTGGTTGGTGTCAACGTTCTGGCTGACGCGGTAAAAGCGACCCTGGGCCCGAAAGGCCGTAACGTGGTGCTGGCCAAGAGCTTCGGCGCGCCGACCATCACCAAGGACGGCGTTTCCGTCGCCAAAGAAATCGAGCTGAAAGACGCCTTCGAGAACATGGGCGCCCAGCTGGTCAAGGAAGTTGCTTCCAAGGCCAACGACGCTGCCGGTGACGGCACCACCACCGCTACCGTCCTGGCTCAGGCCATCGTCAACGAAGGCCTGAAAGCCGTCGCTGCCGGCATGAACCCGATGGACCTGAAGCGCGGCATCGACAAGGCCACCGCTGCCGTCGTCGCCGAGCTGAAGAACCTGTCCAAGCCATGCGCCGACTCCAAGGCCATTGCCCAGGTAGGTACCATCTCCGCCAACTCCGACAACTCCATCGGTGAAATCATTGCCGAAGCCATGGAAAAAGTCGGTAAAGAAGGCGTGATCACCGTTGAAGAAGGCTCGGGCCTGGAAAACGAACTGTCGGTCGTGGAAGGCATGCAGTTCGACCGTGGCTACCTGTCGCCCTACTTCGTCAACAAGCCGGACACTATGGTTGCCGAGCTGGAAGGCCCGCTGCTGCTGCTGGTCGACAAGAAAATCTCCAACATCCGTGAGCTGCTGCCAGTTCTGGAAGCCGTTGCCAAGGCCGGCCGCCCACTGCTGATCGTTGCCGAAGACGTTGAAGGCGAAGCCCTGGCTACCCTGGTAGTCAACAACATGCGCGGCATCGTCAAGGTTGCTGCGGTCAAGGCTCCGGGCTTCGGCGACCGCCGCAAGGCCATGCTGCAGGACATCGCCGTCCTGACTGGCGGCCAGGTCATCTCCGAAGAAATCGGCCTGTCCCTGGAAACCGCTACCCTGGAGCACCTGGGTAACGCCAAGCGCGTCATCCTGTCCAAGGAAAACACCACCATCATCGACGGCGCTGGCGCCGACACCGAGATCGAAGCACGCGTCAAGCAGATCCGTGCCCAGATCGAAGAGACTTCCTCGGACTACGACCGTGAGAAGCTGCAAGAGCGTCTGGCCAAGCTGGCTGGCGGTGTTGCCGTGATCAAGGTCGGTGCTGGCACCGAAGTTGAAATGAAAGAGAAGAAAGCCCGCGTTGAAGACGCCCTGCACGCTACCCGTGCAGCCGTTGAAGAAGGCGTGGTGCCTGGCGGTGGTGTGGCCCTGGTTCGCTCCCTGGCTGCCATTGCCGACCTCAAAGGCGACAACGAAGACCAGAACGTCGGTATCGCCCTGCTGCGTCGCGCCGTTGAAGCGCCGCTGCGCCAGATCACTGCCAACGCCGGCGACGAGCCAAGCGTTGTCGCTGACAAGGTCAAGCAAGGTTCGGGTAACTTCGGTTACAACGCTGCTACCGGCGAATACGGCGACATGATCGAGATGGGCATTCTGGACCCAGCCAAGGTCACCCGTTCGGCGCTGCAAGCTGCTGCTTCGATCGGCGGTCTGATGATCACCACCGAAGCCATGGTTGCCGACCTGCCGGAAGACAAGCCAGCTGCTGGCATGCCTGACATGGGCGGCATGGGTGGCATGGGCGGCATGATGTAAGCCAGCCTTACCCCCTGCACCATGAAAAGCCCCGGTTCGCGAGAACCGGGGCTTTTTTGCTTTCCTGTTGGGGCCTTTTGGGCTGCTTTGCAGCCCATCGCGACACAAGGCCGCTCCTACAGGATTGCGCCAACACTGGGACTTGCGCTGTACCTGTGGGAGCTGGCTTGCCGGCGAAAGGGCCGCAAAGCGGCCCTTGGTTCAGGCGATGCTGAAGGCATGCTGGCATGCCAAGCCAGTCTTACCCCCTGCACCATCAGAAAGCCCCGGTTCGCGAGAGTCGGGGGCTTTTTCGTTTGCCAGTGAGGGCCATCGGGGCTGCTGCGCAGCCCATCGCCGGCAAGCCAGCTCCCACAGGATTGTGCCAACACTGGGACTTGCGCTGTACCTGTGGGAGCTGGCTTGCCGGCGAAAGGGCCGCAAAGCGGCCCCTGGTTCAGGCGATGCTGCAGGCATGCTGGCATGCCGTAAGCCAGCCTTACCCCCTGCACCATCAGAAAGCCCCGGTTCGCGAGAGTCGGGGCTTTTTTGTTTTCCTGTGAGGGCCATTGGGGCTGCTTTGCAGCCCATCGCGACACAAGGCCGCTCCTACAGGATTGCGCCAACACTGGGACTTGCGCTGTACCTGTGGGAGCTGGCTTGCCGGCGAAAGGGCCGCAAAGCGGCCCCTGGTTCAGGCGACGCTACGCTCGGCAGCAGGCACCTCAGCCATTCCCCGACGATACAGAACCAGGTAATACGACCCCAAGCCGATCAACCAGCAGAACACCGCCGTCCACACGTTGTGCGAAAGAAAGTGCGCCCCTTGCATCATCCTCCCCAGCGAAAGCACCGACCCGGCCACTAAGGCCACCGCCAACGCGACCCGCGCCAGCCTCGGCTTGCGATCACGCAACATGAAGAACAGCCCGAACAGGCAGAACCCGGTGGCGGCATGCCCGCCCGGCCAGCACAGCCCGGGCTTGTCGGTCGCCGGCCGCGGCTCCAGCAGCTTGCTGTAGGTTTCCTTCCCGCCAAACTGGGTCAGGCTCCACGGGCATTGCACCTGGGTCACTTTCTTCAGCGGTGTGACAAACGCCGTGGACAGGCCCAGTGCCAGCACCAGGCAGCCCAGCTCACGGCGCCAGCCGAACAGGCGCTTCCAGAAGAAGCTGGCAGCAAAGGTCACCAGTGACATCACCCCCAGCAGGATCACCCCCTGCTTGACCCGGTCATGCAGGATGTTCTCCAGCAAATAGCTGTGGCGGCCGATGAATTGCCCGGCAGCAGGGTCGAAGAACAGGTTGGCAATGTCCATGTCGACCGAGGTCAGTTCCAGCAGGATCAAGCCAAGCGCGGTCGCCAGGGGTAGCCCAAGGTACAGCCAGAAATTGATCGGGCGAGGGCGGGTTGGTTGCTGCATGACGGCTCCAGGGCGCGAAAAAGAACGGGCATTGTCGGCCGCCCGCTATCCTGTGTCCGTGAAGGATCAGTGAAAAAACCGTCAAGTGCGCTGAATTTTCCCTGGGGCTGGCACCCTGCAGGCATAGGCCTTAAGCTGCGCCTGCCGCGCACCACAGCGAGAAGCGCCGCACAGGAGAAACCGATGCGCATTCTTTTGGTTGAAGACAACCGCGATATCCTGGCCAACCTGGCCGATTACCTGGGCATGAAGGGCTACACCGTCGACTGCGCCCAGGATGGCCTGTCCGGCCTGCACCTGGCTGCCACCGAGCACTACGACCTGATCGTGCTTGACATCATGTTGCCGGGCATCGACGGCTACACCCTGTGCAAGCGCCTGCGCGAAGACGCCCGCCGCGATACGCCGGTGATCATGCTCACCGCCCGCGACCAACTGGACGACCGCCTGCAAGGCTTCCGCTCCGGTGCCGACGATTACCTGCTCAAGCCCTTCGCCCTGTCGGAGCTGGCCGCCCGCATCGAAGCGGTGCTGCGCCGGGCCCAAGGCGGCGGGCGCCGCACCTTGCAGGTGGCCGACCTCAGCTATGACCTCGACACCCTCGAAGTCACCCGCCAGGGCCGCTTGCTCAAGCTCAACCCGGTCGGCCTCAAGCTGCTGGCGGTGCTGATGCAGAAGAGCCCGCACGTATTGCGTCGCGAAGTGCTGGAAGAAGCCCTGTGGGGCGATGACTGCCCTGACAGCGACAGCCTGCGCAGCCATGTGCACCAGCTGCGCCAGGTGATCGACAAGCCGTTCGAAAAACCGTTGCTGCATACCGTCCATGGCGTCGGCTATCGCCTCGCCGAGGGCCGTGATGGAGTTTAAGCAAAGCCTTGCCCAGCGCATCATCATCGCCTTTGCCCTGATGAGCGCGCTGGTGGCCGGGGCCTTCGCCTTCGGCATCGTCGGCACCGTGCACCTGGTCGAAGAGCGGCTGATTTCCTCGGTGCTGGGCGGTGACCTGCAACGCCTGCTGCGCATGGACAGCGTCAGCGACTGGAGCCACCGGCCACGCCCCGACCAGCTGTTCTACTTCAGCGGCGGGCGTGACGACTTCGAGCTGCCCAAGGACCTGCGCCACCTCGACCGCGGCTTCCACGAGGTATTCCGCGATCAGCTGTCGTACCACGCCATGGTCGAGATCGTCGATGGCCGCCGCTATGTGCTGCTGCAGGACCAGAGCGACTTCGAGGAACGCGAGCGCGTGCTGTTCGCGGTGGTGGTGGTGGGCTTCCTGCTCAGCCTGGTGCTGGCGGCCATCCTCGGCTGGCTGGTGGCGCGCCGAGTGATGGCGCCGGTGATCCGCCTGGCGCGCCAGGTACGCCACCGTGATCAGTTGCTGGGCCTGGCCCCGCCGCTGGCGCCGGACTATGCCGCGGACGAAGTCGGCCAGCTGGCGGTAGCCTTCGACGATACCCTGGGCCGCCTGCGCGATGCGCTGACCCGCGAACGGTTGTTCACCAGCGATGTCAGCCATGAACTGCGCACGCCCTTGATGGTGCTGGCCACCTCGTGCGAACTGCTGATGGAAAACCCGACGCTGGACGCCCGCTCGCGCAGCCAGGTGGAGCGCGTGGCGCGGGCCACGGAAGAAATGCGCGAACTGGTCAAGACCTTCCTGATGCTGGCCCGGGCACAGCGCGACGAGGGCGCCGTGGCTTCGCGGGCCACCCTGCGGGAAGTGGCGGACGAACTGGTCGGGGTCTGGCGCGACACCATCGAGCAAAAGGGCCTGGCCCTGTATTTCGATGGTCGCGTCAGTGCCAGCCCGGTGCTGTACAACGCCACCTTCCTGCAATCGGTGATGGGCAACCTGCTGCGCAATGCCGCGCACTACACCGACAGCGGCTACATCCGCCTGAGCCTGGAAGCCAACGGCTTCAGCGTGGAGGATAGCGGTGTAGGTATCCCGGAGGAGCAGCGCGAGGCGATGTTCCGGCCGTTCGTGCGCGGCGACGAGCGGCGCGGCGAGGGCCTGGGCCTGGGCCTGTCGTTGGTACAGCGGATCTGCGACGACCAGGGCTGGCATGTCACCCTGACCTCGACCTTGCCGCACGGCTGCCGTTTCATGGTGGACCTGAGCAATACCGCGGCCAAGGGCGACCCGGAGGCTTTGGTCGAGTAATCTGTTGTAACAGGTCATTCGGCGCTCAACATATTTTTCACATCGGCATGACCTGATTCCTACGCTTGCTTACCTAATGTGGGCGGAATGGAGTCAGGAGATGCCCAATGCGTAGCCCCATCAAGCTTGAATTTTCCGAGAAGTACGACAAAGAACATGCGCGCGAGTACTTTCTCAAGCACCAGGATGGCCTGGCGCGACGCCTTTCCCACAAGCGTGATGAGCAGCTGGCGCGTCGCGCCTTGGCATTGGCTGGTGAGCCTGGGCTAGTCCTCGACCTGCCATGCGGTGCCGGCCGCTTCTGGCCATTGCTGGCAGAAAAGCCCAACCGGGTGATCATCGGCGCCGACAACTCCGAAGCGATGATCGAGACAGCCTGTACCGCGCAAGCGCCAGAGGTGGTTGCACGGGTACGCCCTTTGCAGACTTCGGCATTTGCCATCGACTTGCCGGACAACTCGGTGGACAGCATTTTCTGCATGCGCCTGTTCCACCACATTGGCGAAGCGGCGCACAGAAAGACCATTCTTTCGGAATTTCAACGGGTTAGCCGTGATAGTGTGATCCTGTCATTGTGGGTGGATGGTAACTTCAAGGCCTGGCGCCGGAAAAAACTGGAACAGCGTCGCAGCGCCAGAAAGGGCGACCAGGACAATTACCAGAACCGTTTTGTGTTACCGGCCGACACGGTCGAAGAAGAATTCCGAGCCGCCGGCTTCAGAATCCAGGAACGCCTCGACTTCCTGCCGTTCTATGCCATGTGGCGGGTATATGTATTGCGTAAGGGGTAGTGTTTGATGGCTGTAGCCCAGAGAGGGGAGTCGCGGTTCGATTTTTACTGGCGCCAGCAGGGCGAGTGGGTCGAGGAGCCTAACCAGCGCCGTGGTGGCGAGAGTGGTGTGCAACGCCTCGACGATGGCAATGGCAAGTTGCTGTATGCCAAGCGCCAGGTCGGGCATATCTACCGTAGCCTGCTGCACCCTTTCGGCCGGCCGACGGTATTGCGTGAACTCGATGCGTTGAACAGCTTCGAGCAACTGGGCGTACGTGTACCGCGCATCGTCTTCTGTGGCGCCGAGCGTGGTGCCGACCAGCAGTGGCGTGCGCTGCTGGTGAGCGAAGCACTCGACGGCTTCGTCGAACTCGACACCTGGCATGCCGAAGGTGCCCGCGAGCGTTACCCGCAGGTGGTGCATGAGCGCATGCTCAAGGACCTGGCGGACAACCTGGCGCGCATGCACCTGGGGCACTGGCAGCACGGCTGCCTGTATGGCAAGCACGTGTTCATCAAGGTGATTGGCGAGGGCGAGCAGGCCCGGGTCGAGGTCGCCCTGCTGGACCTGGAAAAATGCCGGCGGCGCATCAGCTGCCAGCGCGCGGCGGGCAATGACCTGCGCCAGCTGCGTCGCCATTCGTCGATCAATGACGCGGAATGGCAAACACTGCTCTACTTTTACCAGATGGCGTTTGGCAGCGCTGTCAAAGGGTTAGGGCAATGAAACTAGAAATAGCTCGAGCTTTGTTCCTGGTAGCTGGCCTGGCGGTGACCACCGCGGCGGTGGCTGCGTGGGAAGAGCCGAGGCCGACAGTGTTCAGCAAGGCCGAACTGGCCGACCAGTGCGCGTTGCCGCGGGATGTGAAACCGCAGCAACAGGCCGAGGCCGCGCCGGATCAGGACCTGTTGCTGTTCCTGTTCGGCATGCGCCAGGGGTTGCGGCCGTTCGGTTGAACCCGGTGTAGATGGAAATGCCAGAGGCCTCGCGATTGCGGGGCCTCTGGCATTTTTGCATCTGCCTTGCCGGCCTCTTCGCGGGCTTGCCCGCTCCCACAGGTATGGCACCGGTCCTGAAACTGGTGCCGCACCTGTGGAGATGGAAATGCCTTGCCGGCCTCTTCGCGGCTTGCCCGCTCCCACAGGTATGACTCCGGTCCTGAAACTGGTGCCGCACCTGTGGGAGCGGGCGAGCCCGCGAAGAGGCCGGTTCAGGCAACCGATGTTTCCCTGGCAACCGCCTTGTGCGCCAGCAGGGTGTAGATACAAGGCAACACGAACAGGGTAAACAGCGTGCCGATCGACATCCCGGTGGCAATCACCGTACCGATGTCGAAGCGGCTGACCGCCCCCGCCCCGGTCGCCAGGATCAGCGGCACCATGCCGAACACCATTGCCGCCGTGGTCATCAGCACCGGCCGCAGGCGAATCGCCGCGGCTTCCTCGATCGCCTCGCGCACGCTCAGGCCGCGCTCCTCACGCAACTGGTTGGCAAACTCGACAATGAGGATGCCGTGCTTGCTGATCAGCCCGATCAGCGTCACCAGCCCGACCTGGGTGTAGATGTTCATGCTCGATACGCCCAGGAACAGCGGCAACAGCGCGCCACAGATCGACAACGGCACCGTCACCAGAATCACCAGCGGGTCGCGGAAGCTTTCGAACTGCGCCGCCAGCACCAGGAAGATGATCGCCAACGCCAGGCCGAAGGTCACCCACAGCGCGCTGCCTTCCTGTACGTACTGGCGCGCCACGCCGGCATAGTCGAAGGCGAAGCCTTCCGGAGCCTCTTCGCGGGCGATGCCCTGCACGGTCTGCAGCGCCTCGCCCAGGCTGACCATGGGCACGCCCTGGATGATCGCCGAGTTCAGCTGCTGGAACTGGTTGAGCTGGCGCGGGCGGGCGCGGTCGGTGAGGGTGATGAGGGTGGATAGTGGCAGCAGCTGGCCCTGGTCGTTCTTCACGTAGTAGTTGTTCAGCCAGCCGGGGTTGTCGCGGTACGGCCGCTCGACCTGGGCAATCACCTTGTAGCTGCGGCCTTCGAGGGTGAAGCGGTTGATTTCCGCCTCGCCCAGCAAGGTAGCAAGGGTGCTGCCCAAGGTGTCCATCGAAACCCCCATCTGCGCCGCCTTGGCCCGGTCGATATCCACCACCACCTCGGGCTTGTCGAAGGCCAGGTCGATGTCGAGGAAGGCGAACTTGCCGGATTCCTGGGCGCGGGCCTTGATGCGCTGGGCCACATCCAGCAGTGCCGGGTAGTCGCCAGCGCTGTTGATGACGAACTGGAATGGCAGGCCCTCGCCGGTGCCGGGCAGCGACGGCAGGTTGAAGCCGAAGATCTGCAGGCCGCTGATTTCCTCGAGCTTGCTCTGCACCAGCGGCAGCAGCTCCATCTGCGTGCGCTCGCGCTCGTTCCAGGGCTTGAGCAGAAAGCCGCCGATGCCGGTCTGCACGCCATTGAAACCGTTGATCTGGAACGATGAGTAGTACTCGGGGAAAGCCTTGAACAGCGGGGTGAATTCGTCGGTATAGGCGTTGAGGTAATCAAGGTTGGCCGGCTGCGGCGAACTGCTCATCATGAAGATCACCCCCTGGTCCTCGTTGGGCGCCAGTTCGTTCTGGGTAAACTTCAGCAGTACCGGAATCAGGCACAGGATGATCACGGCAAACACCAGCACTACAGGCCGGCTGTCGAGGGTGGTGTGCAGCAGGCGCTGGTAGCGCACCTTCAGGCGTTCGAACAGCATGTCCAGGCGGTGGGCCAGACCGCTGGGGTTCTGTTCCTGGCGCAGTAGCAGCGCGCACATCATCGGTGACAGGGTGAGGGCAACGATGCCGGAGATGATCACCGCACCGGCCAGGGTCAGGGCAAACTCCTTGAACAGCGCGCCGGTGAGCCCGGTAAGGAAGCCGATCGGTGCATACACCGCCGCCAGGGTGATGGTCATCGACACCACCGGCATGGCGATTTCGCGGGCGCCCTCGAGGGCGGCGTCGAACGGTGACTTGCCTTCTTCCATGTGCCGGTGGATGTTCTCCACCACGACAATCGCGTCGTCCACCACCAGGCCGATGGCCAGCACCATGGCCAGCAGGGTCAGCAGGTTGAGCGAGTAGCCCATCATCTGCATGAAGAACAGCACACCGATCATCGACAGCGGAATGGTTACCACCGGGATCAGCACCGAACGCAGGGCACCGAGGAACAGGAACACCACCACGATGACGATCAGTACCGCTTCGCCGAGGGTCTTGATCACTTCGTCGATGGAGGCCTGGATGAACAGCGTGGCGTCGTAGGCGATCGATACCTTCAGTGCCGAGGGCAGCTGGCTTTCCAGCTCGGGCATGATGCGCCGCACTTCCTTGATGACATCCAGCGGGTTGGCGGCCGGTGTGGCCTTGATGCCGATGTACACCGATGGGGTGCCGTCGAACGAGCTGACCGTGTCGTAGTTTTCCGCCCCCATCTCGACCCGTGCCACATCGCCCAGCAGCACGCGGCTGTCGCCACTGGTCTTGACCGGCAGGGCGGCGAACGCCTCGGCCGACTTCAGCTCGGTGCTGGCGTTGATGCTGGTGACCACGTATTCGCCCTTCACCTCGCCGGCCGCGGAAAGGAAGTTGTAGCGGCGCACGGCATTGGTCACGTCGGTGGCCGACAGGCCATAGCCTGCCAGTTTCACCGGGTCGATCCAGATGCGCATGGCGAAAACTTGGTTGCCGAGGATTTCCGCTTCGGCCATGCCCGGCAGGGTCGCCAGCTTGGGCTGGATCACCCGTGACAGATAGTCGGTGATTTGCGGGTTGCTCATCTCCTTGCTGTAGAAACTGATGTACATCAGCGCCGAGGCATCGGCGGCTTCCTTGCTCAGTACCGGGTCTTCCGAGTCCTGGGGCAGCTTGTTGCGCACTTCGTTGGCCTTGGCCAGCAGTTCGGTGAACAACCGGTCGCTGTCGGCGCCGATGCGGGCGTAAATGGAAATGATCGAGAAGTTCTGCCGGCTCACCGAGGTCATGTAGTCGATGCCTTCGGCGCTGGCCAGGCTTTGCTGCAGCGGTTGGGTGATATAGCCCTGGATGGTCTCGGCGTTGGCGCCGGGGTAGGCGGTGGTCACCGTGATCAGGGCGTTTTCCATTTGCGGGTACTGGCGGATCTGCAGCTTGTTCCAGGCCTGGAAGCCCAGCAGCAGGATCAGCAGGCTGACCACGCTGGCCAGCACCGGTCGGCGGATGAACGGGTCGGTGAACGCCATGCCAGCCTCCTGTCAGTCCTTGCCCGGCGCGCCCTGTGCGGGCTTGAGGGCTTTGTCCTGGCCGATGCGGATCGCGGCGCCGGGGGTGAGCTTCAGTTGGCCGGCGGTGACCACCTGTTCCCCGGCCTGCAGGCCCTTGCTGACCACCACCACGCCGTCACGGCGCTCGCCGGTCTGCACCGTGCGCTGCTCGGCGGTGAGCTGCGGCTGGCCCTTGTCGTCGTTTTCCGGCTTGCCGTCCTTGTCCTTTTTCGGCGTGGCGACGTACACCGAGTTGCCATACAGGGTGTAGGTGATGGCGCTTTCCGGCACTACCACTTGTGGCTGCGGGTTGGGTAGCAGGATCAGCAGGCTGGCGAACATGCCCGGCAGCAGCTTGCCGTCCGGGTTGGCCATGGTCGCGCGCACCAGCAGGTTGCGCGTGGTTTCCTCGACCTTGGGGTTGATGGCGCTGAGGCTGGCGGGGAAGGTCTGGCCCGGGTAGGCGGCCACCTGCACCAGCACCTGCTGGCCCAGGCTGAGGTGCGGCAGGGCCTGTTCCGGTACGTTGAAGTCGACGTAGAGGCTGGATGTGTCCTGCAGGGTGGCGATCACCGTGCCGGCGGCCAGGTAGTCGCCGACGTCCACCTGGCGAATGCCGATGGTGCCGCTGAACGGGGCGCTGATGCTCTTCTTGGTCTTCGATGCCTTGAGCTGGTCGACCACCGCCTGGTTGCGCCGGTACTGGGCGGTGAGGCGGTCGAACTCGCCGCGGGAGATGGCCGAGTCGCCGACCAGCTGGCTGCCACGGCCGAAATCGACCTTGGCCAGGCCCAGGTCAGCCTGGGCGGTGCCGAGCAGGGCGGTTTCCTGGTCGTCGTTGAGTTGCAGCAACAGTTGCCCGGCCTTGACCTGCTGGCCCGAGTCGAAGTGCAGGGCCTTGACGATACCTTCCACCTCCAGGCTCAGCTCCACGCCCTGTAGCGCCTTGAGGCTGCCGACGGCGGGCAGGCGCTCTTGCCACGGGCGCTGTTCGGCCAAGGCGGCCGCCACGGTGATAGGCGGCTTGGGGGCAGTGAACATCTGGATCTGCTGGTAGATCGAAAAGGCTTTGTAGCCCCCCAGGGCCAGCACGATCAGCAGAACCACGGCCAACATGATGAGCATGCGGCGGCGCAGCATAGTCCGGTTCCTTGGATGCGGTTGTTATTCGCTTAGACACGACAACGGGCGATCCTGCCCACGTGTGGATGGGGGAAGTATTGACTGTTTTTTGGGGGAAGGGGAGTGGAATGCCTGGGCCGGCTTCTTCACGGGCACGCCCGCTCCCACAGGAACCGCGCAGTCAGTGGGTTGCGCGGTCCCTGTGGGAGCGGGCGTGCCCGCGAAGAGGCCGGTGAAGGCAGCAGAAAAATCAGACCAGATGCAGGTGGTTGTCCCAGAAACCGGACGGCAGGTTCATCGGTTGCCCGACCAGCTCGGCCTTGCGGCAATCATAGAACCGGCAACGGCCCTGCCCGGAGGTGACGACAAAGCCGTCCTGTACCGCGCCCACCCCCGCGCAATCGGGCATTGGCGCATCCAGCCGCACCGCGCCGCTGTCCAGGTCCCAGACGAACAGGCGGTTGGCCCGTGGCGCGGTCAGCGCCACCAGCCGCAGCTCGCTGTGGATAGCCACGCTGGCGGTGTACTGGGCCATGGCCTGCAACTGCCGCTCCGGCACCGGGAAGGCCTTGAACGGCTCGCCCGGGCGCTTGATCGCCAGCAGCTCTGCGGTTTCATCGGCATCACCCATGAACTGTTGGCAGGCGGCGATGGTGCCATCGCTGCCTACCGCCAGGTGGCGCACGCTGTTCATCTGCTGGGCCAGGGTTTCCTTGCTCAGCAGGGTACCGTCGCGCTGCATCAGCACCAGGCTCGGTTCCATGGCGTCGAGGTTCATCTCCACCCGGCTTTCGGCTTCGGTGCGGATACCGCCGTTGGCCACGATCAGCGTTTCGCCGTCCGGCAGCCAGGCCACTTCGTGCGGGCCGATACCGTGGGTCGGAATCTCCCCGCTGTGCACCAGGCGCTCGCCTTCGAAGCGGTACACACCGAGTACGCCACGCCCCGGGTCGGTGGTGTCGTTCTCGGTGGCATACAGCCATTCGCCACCTTTGTGGATGACCGCGTGGCCGTAGAAGTGCCGGTTCGGCTGCGAGGTGACGGTCTGCAGCAGGCGCCCGTCGCGCAGGTCGACCAGGTAGCTTTCGGTGCCGGGACGGCGGGCGACGAACAGGGCGATCGGCAGGTCCGGGTGATGGATGATGGCATGGCAACGTTGGGCGACCTGGGTGCTGAACACCTGGGTGCCGTCCAGGCGGAACCCGACCGCATAGTGCTTGCCGTCGCCGTCGTCACGCGCCGACAGCAGCAGGGGCTCGCTGCCTTTGTTGCGGAACAGGCTCCAGCCGCCCAGGGTGAGGGCGCTGAGCAATACGCTACCGAGTTTGAGGGCCTGGCGTCGCAGCATGATCAGTCACCGTCGTTGGCATTGAAGCCCAGCTGGATGTTCAACGCCTTGGCCAGCTCGCCTTCGTGCAGGCGGTGGACGGCGTTGAGGCTGTCGTAGATCTGGTTCAGGGTTTGCTGGCCGGCGTCGTCGGCCAGCAGCTCGCCCAGGGTCTTCTGGTTGGCGGCCAGCAGTTTGAGCGAGGCAGCGTAGGCGGCATCGATCTTGTCCGCCAGGGCTTTCTGATCGCTGGACAGCAAGCCGCGCAGGCCTTGGTTGTCGACCCCGACCCAGACCGCTTCGGCGGCCTTGAGGCTGGCCTCCAGGCTCTTGAGCGAGCTGTGGCTGCGCCAGGCTTCGGCCTGCAGTGGCTGCGGGATACCCTTGCTCTGGCGGCCCATCGGCGCACCGAGCTTTTTCTTCAGGCTGTCCAGGGCGGTGACCTGAGCGCGCAACAGGTCGGCGATGGCCTCGTGGGAGTCGGCGTAGCGCTGGTTGGGGAACTTGGTCATCTGCGAGAGCATGCCGTCGGTGCTGTTCCAGCCCTTGAGGATCTCTTCGGCCAGGGCCTTCTGGTGTTCAGCAATGGCCACCAGCAACGGGCAGTAGCGAGCTTTCTGCTCGGCTGTGGCGATGTCCGGCTTGCTGTCGAACAGGATGTACTCGTAGGCCGACAGGCCACGTACCACCACGCTGGCCTTGCCAAGGGCCGCGGCATCGACCGGCTGGTCGGCGTTGACCAGCTGCTCGACCTGGCGGCCGACCAGGTTCTTCTTGTCGGGCCAGAACTGTACCTGCCAGGCGCGGTTGCCTTCGGCCAGCGGGCCGACCAGCAGCGGTTGCAGCTCGGCCCAGGCCTTTTGCGCGTTGAGGAAGTCGGCACGGGCCTTGTCCAGGGTTTCCTTGCCTTCGCAGTAGGCCAGGGCGCTGGCGGCCAGCGTGCGGTCGGCTTCGACCCAGCGGCTGTAGGTGGGCAGGATCACCTGCTTGGCGATGGCAGCGGAGGTCACGGCTTGCGGGTCCTGCGGCGAGCAGGCGCCGAGGGCGAGTGCGGCGAGGCTGGTGAACAACAGTTTGGGTCGGAACATGCCCGGCTCCTTTGCGCTTTTTAAAGTGAGTTCAGGAAAGCCAGCAACGCGGCACGCTGCTCGGCATTGAAAGTGAGTACGAAATTGCGTGCCGCCTCGGCCTCGCCACCGTGCCAGAGCACGGCTTCGAGCAGGTTGCGGGCGCGGCCGTCGTGCAGGAACTGGCTGTGGCCACTGACCGTTTCGCTCAGGCCGATGCCCCACAGTGGCGGGGTGCGCCAGTCCTGGCCGTTGGCGGCAAATTCGGTGCGCTCGTCGGCCAGGCCCGGGCCCATGTCATGCAGCAGCAGGTCGCTGTAGGGACGGATCAGCTGGTTGGCCAGCTCCGGCTCGGCGGCATTGGCGGCGGTGGTGAACTGCGGTGTATGGCAGCCCTGGCAGCCGGCCTGGTAGAACAGGTTCTTGCCTGCCAGTACCTGCGGCGAGCCCACGTCGCGGCGGGCCGGCACGGCCAGGTTGCGGGTGTAGAAGGTGACCAGGCGCAGGATGTTGTCGCTGACTTCCTTCTCGCCATTGGCACCGTCCCCGTTGGGCGCGGCCAGGCAGTCGGCCTGCGCCGGGGTACAGTCGTCGTTGGGCTGCAGGGTGGTGGTCAGGCCCATGTCGCCGGCAAAGGCGTGCACGTTCTGCTGGTTGACGTTGGGCTGCCCGGCCTTCCAGCCGAAGCGGCCGACCACGGTCTTGCCCTGGGCGTCGTCCCACACCCGGTTGGCCCGGCCGCGGATGCCGTCGCGGTTGCGGTCATCCGGGTCTTCGTTGGCCAGCAGATCGGCTTCGGGGATGGCTTCGAGCAGGCCCAGGCCGATCATTGGCGGCGCCACCCGCGCCGAAAAGCGCGTGTCGGGGTGCATCACGCCATAGCCGAGTTGGGTGATCTGCAGGGCCGGCTTGCGCAGCTCGACCTGGTGGCCGTCCTCGAACGACACCGTTTCGCTGGTGTAGCTCACCCGCACCTTGCCTTCCGGCGTCACGCCGGGGATGGCCATGTCCTGCAGCTGGGTGCCATAGACCGGCTCCGGCACCACGCCGAGGCGTTCGACCACCTTGGCCAGGTAGGGCTGGTCGGGGATCGACAGGCGTACCAGCATCGATACGGCGTTGCTGTCGCCCGGCTCTGGCGGGTGGCCGCGGCCGTCGCGCACGTGGCAGTTCTGGCAGGCATTGGTGTTGAACAGCGGGCCCAGGCCGTCACGGGCGGTGGTGGTGGACGGGGCGATCACCCAGGGGTTGCGGAAGAAGCTGTTGCCTACGGCGAAGTCCAGGCGCCGCTCGGGCGAGAGGTTGGCCGAGGGCAGGGAATAGGCATTGCGGTCAGTGCGCTGCACGGTGGCTTTGCCGCCCGACAACGCTTCGCCGGGCTCGGCCTGGGTGAAACGCGGGGCGTCGTCACAGGCGGCGAGGGCAAAGGCCAGCAGCAGGGGGGAGAGTCGGGACAGCGACAAGGACATCGAGAATCCTGGGCGTGAGCGAAAAACCGGCGTGCAAGCTTAGCAGGGTGAGGGAGTTTGAATAAGAGCAATTTGCAATTGCTGGATGAAATCGGTGTCAGTTGGCCATGGTCTGTGGTTGCCTGGTCGGGCCCTATCGCCGGCAAGCCAGCTCCCACAGGTACTTCACAGCCCTTGAGCCCTGTGGGAGCTGGCTTGCCGGCGATAGGGCCGGAAGCAAAAAAGGCGACCCGAAGGCCGCCTCTTTCAGAACCTCTACAGCAGGATCAGAACTCGTGATCCGCGGTATCCGGGTTCAGGTTGGCAATGCCCAGCTTGCCCGCGGCCTGCTCGATCGCACCGGTCTGCTTGACCAGGGAGGCGATGGCGTCACGCACGATCTGGTTGCCGGCTGCGTTGTCGGCAGCGATCAGCTGGTCGTAGTGCTCGCCCTTGAGGGCGTGGTCGACGATCACCTGGATCTTGGCTTCGGTGGCTTCCAGGTCGGCCTTGAGGGTGGCGTCGGCGGCCGGGTCTACCTTGGCCACCAGCGACGACAGGCTCGGGCCGGTCACCTTGCTGCCGTCCGGGCGGGTGTACTCGCCCAGGTAGACGTTGCGGATGCCCTTGGCGTCGTAGAAGTGCGAGTAGTGGGTGTTGTCGCTGAAGCAGTCGTGCTCGTCTTCCGGCGAGTTGGCTTCCAGCGAAACCTTCATGCGTTCGCCAGCCAGTTCGCCCAGCGACAGGCTGCCCATGCCGAACAGCATCTTGCGCAGGCCGTCGTTGACCGACTCGGCTTCCAGCTTGGCGCGGTAGTTGTCGGCGACGTTCGGTGCCCAGTTGCCGACCATCTCTTCGAGGTCCTTGACCAGCAGGTCGGTGACCGCTTTCAGGTAGGCACGGCGGCGCTCATTGTGGCCACCGGTGGCGCCCTTGCCTTCCAGGTAGTCCGACGCCGGACGGTTGCCCGCGCCCGGGCCGGTGCCGTTCAGGTCCTGGCCCCAGAGCAGGAACTCGATGGCGTGGTAGCCGGTGGCGACGTTGGCCTCGGAGCCGCCCAGTTCGTTCAGGCTGGCCAGCTTCTCGGGGGTGATGTCCTTGACGTCGATCTTCTCTTCGCCCACCTGGATCTCGGTGTTGGCGATGATGTTGGCGTTGGCCGCCGGGTTGCCCAAGGCGTGCTCATAGCTCTTGTCGACGTAGTCGATCAGGCCTTCGTCCAGCGGCCAGGCGTTCACCTGGCCTTCCCAGTCGTCGATGATGGTGTTGCCGAAGCGGAAGGCTTCGCTCTGCAGGTACGGTACGCGCGAGGCGACCCAGGCTTCTTTGGCTGCCTTCAGGGTTTCGTCGTTGGGCTTGGCCAGGAACGCGTCGACTGCGGTCTGCAGGGTCTTGGCGGTGCTCAGCGAGTCGCTGTACACGGCGTAGACCAGCTCGGCGTAATGTTTGACCACGGCTTTGCCGGCGGCTTCGTCGACAGCCCCGGGCGCCGCAGCGGTGGTGCTGGCGGCAGCAGGTGCCTGGGCTTGCGGCGCGGCGGCCTTGTCGTCCTTGCCTTCACCGCAACCGGCGAGAGCGATGGCAATGGCCAGCAGACTGGCGGAGGCCAGAGGCATTCGAATCATTATTGGTTTTCCTGCGTCGT
The DNA here is from genome assembly GCF_002113245.1 of Pseudomonas sp. B13(2017). Taxonomy (NCBI): domain Bacteria; kingdom Pseudomonadati; phylum Pseudomonadota; class Gammaproteobacteria; order Pseudomonadales; family Pseudomonadaceae; genus Pseudomonas; species Pseudomonas sp. B13(2017). Next base: position 29,979 of record NZ_NEJX01000007.1, on the reverse strand, counting down.
GTGGTTGGACCAAGGGGTGGACCGTGCGCCGTGGCACGCGAAACCGCAACATCATGCGAAAGATTTGCATTTGCTGTAAAGGGGGCGGGCATGCAATTCGTGTAAATGCCGGTCACGGCCTGTAACCGGGCAGGCGGCTCAGAACATCGAAACCTGGTTTCGCTGTGCCTGCTTGAGGAAGTTGGTCAGCTCACGGGCCGACAGCGGCTTGCTGTAGTGGTAGCCCTGGCCCTCGTGGCAGCCCTGGGCGACGATGTAGGTTTCCTGTTCGGCGGTTTCCACGCCCTCGGCGATCACCTGCATCCCCAGGCTCTTGCCCAGCTGGATGATGGCGCGAACGATGGTGGCGTCGTCATCGTCGTCCAGCAGGTCCTGGACGAAGCTCTTGTCGATCTTGATCTTGTCCAGCGGCAGCGATTTCAGGTAGCTGAGCGATGAGTAGCCGGTGCCGAAGTCGTCGATGGCAATCAGTGCTCCGGAGCGGCGCAGGCTCAGCAGGTGCTGGGCGGCGGTGCTGATGTCTTCCATCAGGCCGGTCTCGGTGACTTCCAGCTCCAGGCTGCGCGGCGGCAGGCGATAGGCCTGCAGCAGGTTGTTGACCACCCGCGGCAGTTCGTTGTGGTGCAGCTGCACGGTCGACAGGTTGACCGCCATGCGCAGCTCGCTGAAGCCCATGTCGTGCCATTCGCGCAATTGCCGGCAGGCCTGGTCGAGCACCCATTCGCCGATGCTGATGATGCTGCCGTTCTGTTCAGCCAGGGGGATGAACTGATCTGGCGGCACCATGCCCAGCTCCGGGTGCTGCCAGCGCAGCAATGCCTCGACACCGACCACGCGGTGGTCGCGGTAGCTGATCTGTGGCTGGTACACCAGGTACAGCTGGTTGCGCGGCAGGGCTTCGCGCAGGTCCTTTTCCAGCTCGCGACGGCGGCGCATCTCGCTGTCGACGCTGGCGATGTAGAACTGGTAGCGGTTGCGCGAACGGGCCTTGGCCAGGGTCATGGTCTGTTCGGCTTTCTGCAGCAGCTTCTCGGTGCTGTCGCCGTCTTCCGGGAACAGGGTGATGCCGATGGTGGCGCGCAGGCGGATCTGCTGGTGGTGGTCGAGGTCGAACGGCACTTCCAGGTCGTCGAGGATACTCTGCGCCAGTTCGGCCGCCTCGTAGGGCTGCTCGATATTGGCCTGCACCAGGGCGAACTGGTCACCACCCAGGCGTGCCAGGGCGCCCAGGCGGCCACTGTGGGCGCGCAGGCGGTCGGCCAAGGCCAGCAGCAACTGGTCGCCGACCTGGTAGCTGAACTGCTCGTTGATGCCCTTGAAGTCGTCCAGGCCTACGCACAGTACCGCCACGCGGTGTTGCAGGCGGCCGCCGTCGACCAGGATCTTGTCCAGTTGCTGCTGCAGCTGCTGGCGGTTGGGCAGGCCGGTGAGGAAGTCGTACTGGGCCATGCGTTGCAGGCTGTTTTCCGCCTCGTGGCGCAGATGGGTGTTGCGCTCGATCGAGGCCAGCAACTGGTTGGCGGTATTTACCCAAAGGCCCAGCTCGTTCTTCTCGTGGCCCTTGAGCAGCGGCAGCTGGTGCTGGCTGGGGCGGTCGGGGTTGATCTGGGTGAGGTGCTCGATGATCTTCGACAGCGGTTTGGTCAGCAGCCAGTGGTAGACCAGGTACAGCACCAGGCCCATGGCCAGGGCCCGCAGCACACCGGAGATGAAGATGATCACGGCGTTGATCAGGAAATCTTCGCCGTAGGACGAGGTGTCCAGGGTGATGCTCAGGTCGCCGTAGTATTCGCTGTAGGGGCCGCGGCCGACCAGTTGCGTGGTGTAGGTACGTTCCTGGCCGAGGATCAGGTCGGTCAGCCAGCGCATGGACATGTCCTGCAACGGGCGGGACTTTTCCGCCAGCATGGTTTCGTTGGGGTGGCCGATGGAGGCCATGCGTACCGATTCGTCCTGGAACAGGCCTTCCATCACCTGCATGCCCATTTCGCGGTCGAGGCTGTATACCGCCTGGGTCGAGGGGTCGCGGAACATGTCGAGGATGCGCTGGGCATCGTTGTTCACGGCCTGGCGGGTCTTGTAGGTGTCGTAGACGATTTGCGCACAGCTGAGCACGACACCGACCGCTAGCGCCGACAGCAGCACGACCCTGAGCAACTTGACCGACAAGCTGTTCCGCAATTCCAGCTTCAATGGGGTTTCCTTAATCCATGCGCATGGCATCATTTTGCCATCAACGATGACGATACACTATCGGCCGACCATCAATAGTGTATCGGTTGCCTGACCCCGCAACTTGAATGCGCTGTAACAATCTTCCAGAGGTTTGATGTTAGCGTGCTATGCGGGCTGAGCAAGCAAAACCGTGCTGGCTTTTTCGCGGGTAAACCCGCTCCCACAGGGATAGCATCAAGTCCACAAGCTGCGCCGTACCTGTGGGAGCGGGTTCACCCGCGAAGAGGCCGGTACAGGCATAAAAAAACCCGGCACCGGGCCGGGTTTTTCGTTCAGGGCTGAATGACTCAGGCCTTGAAGGTCTTGCCTTCGAACTGTTCGGCAACGAAGGCCCAGTTGACCAGGTTCCAGAACGCCTCGACGTACTTCGGACGCAGGTTGCGGTAGTCGATGTAGTAGGCGTGTTCCCAGACGTCGCAGGTCAGCAGCGGGGTGTCGCCGCTGGTCAGCGGGCAGCCGGCGCCGATGGTGCTGGCCAGGGCCAGGGAACCGTCAGCCTTCTTCACCAGCCAGCCCCAGCCGGAACCGAAGGTGCCAACCGAAGTCTTGGTGAACTCTTCCTTGAACTTGTCGAAGGAACCGAAAGCGGCGTTGATGGCGTCAGCCAGGGCACCGGTCGGCTGGCCACCGGCGTTTGGTGCCAGGCAGTTCCAGTAGAAGGTGTGGTTCCAGACTTGAGCGGCGTTGTTGAAGATGCCGCCCGAAGAGCTCTTGACGATCTCTTCCAGGGTCTTGCCTTCGAATTCGGTGCCTGGGACCAGGTTGTTCAGGTTCACGACATAGGTGTTGTGGTGCTTGTCGTGGTGATACTCCAGGGTTTCCTTGGAGATGTGCGGCTGCAGGGCATCGTGGGCGTACGGCAGCGGCGGCAATTCAAAAGCCATGGTGGATCTCCTGATTCAGGTCTGTTTGCGGTTTGCGCAAGGCCGATCACGGGCGGCCCGATGAGCGTCGGCGAGTTTGTACTCTTTGCGACGCAAGGGCTGGATCATAGCACCGGGCCCGGCGCATAACCACGCAACAAAGATAGGGAATAGAGGTTCCAGAGCGGTTGGGGCGTGCCGACCAGTGGCGTCAGCTATTGCCTGCAAGGGCCTCATCACCGGCAAGCCAGCTCCCACAGGGATATCACCGACCTCAGGCCTGGTGATATCCCTGTGGGAGCTGGCTTGCCGGCGATAGGGCCCTTGAGGTCAGTTGAAGATCAACTGCGCCGCCACCGCGAACATCATCACCGCCACCATCAGGTCGAGCATGCGCCAGGTCGCCGGCCGGGCCAGCCACGGTGCCAGCCAGGCCGCACCGATCGCCAGGGTCGAGAACCACAGCAGCGAGGCGCTGGCAGCGCCGGCCACGTAGGCGCCAGGCGCAGCCTGCTGGGCGCCCAGCGAGCCGATCAGCAGCACCGTGTCGAGGTATACGTGCGGGTTCAGCAGGGTCACCGCCAGGGCGCTGAGCAGTACCGCGCGGCGTGAGCGCGCACCCTGGCCTTGCTGGTGTTGCAGGCTCTGCCTGGAGCAGGCGCTGCGCAAAGCCTTGGCGCCGTACCAGATCAGGAACACCGCACCGCCCCAGCGGGCGACCGCCAGCAACGTCGGGTTGTGCGCCAGCACGGTGGCCAGGCCGAACACTCCGGCCGCCACCAGGATGGCGTCACAGACGATGCACAGTGCCGCCACCGGCAAATGATGCTCGCGGCGCAAGCTCTGGGCGAGGACGAAAGCGTTCTGTGCACCGATGGCCATGATCAGGCCGAAGGCCACGAGCATGCCGTTGAGATAGCTTTGCCACATGGCGTGCTCTCCAAAGAGTCCAAAAGATGCTGGTCATTGTGATGAACCACGCTGTATAAGAAAAACAAATAGAGCTGATCCGTCATTAGGAAAATCGATGTTCGACTACAAGCTGCTGGCCGCCCTTGCCGCGGTGATCGAGCAGGGCGGTTTCGAACGCGCGGCGCAGGTGCTGGGCTTGTCGCAGTCGGCCATCTCCCAGCGCATCAAGCTGCTCGAGGCGCGGGTCGGCCAGCCGGTGCTGGTGCGTGCCACACCGCCAAGCCCGACCGAAGTCGGCCGCCAGTTGCTCAACCATGTGCAGCAGGTGCGCCTGCTCGAACGCGACCTGCAGCGCCAGGTGCCGGCGCTGGACGAGGAGGGCATGCCGGAGCGCCTGCGCATCGCCCTCAACGCCGACAGCCTGGCTACCTGGTGGGCCGGCGCAGTGGGCAACTTCTGCGCACAGCAGAACGTGCTGACCGACCTGGTGGTGGAAGACCAGGAAGTGGGCCTGAAACGCATGCGTGCGGGCGAAGTGGCGGCCTGCCTGTGTGGCAGCGAGCGGCCGGTCGCCGGCGCGCGCAGCCTGCCGCTGGGCGCCATGCGCTACCGGGCGCTGGCCAGCCCCGGGTTCATGGCGCGGCATTTTCCGCAGGGCTTCGCTGCCAGCCGCCTGGCCCGTACCCCGGCGATCGTGTACGGCCCGGACGACTTCCTGCAACACCGCTACCTGGCATCGCTGGGCATCGAGGATGGCTTCCTGCACCACTTGTGCCCGTCGTCCGAAGGCTTCCTGCGCATGACCGAAGCCGGCCTGGGCTGGGGCCTGGTGCCGGAACTGCAGGCTCGCGAGCAACTGGCCAGCGGCCAGTTGGTGGAAATCTGCAGCGATACCCCCATCGATGTGCCGCTGTACTGGCATCATTGGCGCAATGGCGGGCAACTGCTCGCGCAACTGACCGACCACCTGCGGCACACCGCACGGCAATGGCTGGTGCCCTTGTAGCCACGGCTGGCGTCAGTTGCATCTGAAATCTGGCAAGACGGAGTCTTACATGCGAATTCTGGTCACCGGCGCGAGTGGCTTCATTGGCGGGCGCTTTGCGCGCTTTGCCCTGGAGCAGGGCCTGGACGTGCGGGTCAGCGGCCGTCGAGCCGAAGGGGTCGAGCACCTGGTCAAGCGCGGCGCCCAGTTCATCCCCGGCGACCTGGGTGATGCCGAGCTGGCACGCCGCCTGTGCCAGGGCGTCGAGGCGGTGGTGCACTGCGCTGGCGCAGTGGGCAACTGGGGGCGCTACCAGGACTTCTATCAAGGCAATGTGGTGGTCACCGAAAACGTGGTCGAGGGCTGCTTGAAGGAGCACGTACGGCGGCTGGTACACCTGTCGTCGCCGTCGATCTACTTCAATGGCCGCTCGCGCCTGGACATCCGGGAAGAGCAGGTGCCGCGCCGCTTCCATGACCACTACGGGCAGACCAAGCACATGGCCGAGCAGAAAGTGTTCGGTGCCCAGGAGTTCGGCCTCGAGGTGCTGGCGCTGCGCCCGCGCTTCGTCACTGGCGCCGGCGATGCCAGTATCTTCCCGCGGCTGATGCAGATGCAGCGCAAGGGGCGTGTGGCGATCATCGGCAACGGCCTGAACAAAGTCGATTTCACCAGCGTGCACAACCTCAACGAAGCGCTGCTCAGTGCCCTGTTCGCCGACGACCGGGCGCTGGGCCAGGCCTATAACATCAGCAACGGCCAGCCGCTGCCGCTGTGGGACGTGGTCAACTACGTGATGCGCCAGATGCAGTTGCCGCAGGTTACCCGCTACCGTTCCTACGGCCTGGCCTACAGCCTGGCCGCGCTGAACGAGGCGGCCTGCATGTTGTGGCCGGGGCGCCCGCAACCGACCCTGTCGCGCCTGGGGATGCAGGTGATGAGCCGCGATTTCACCCTGGATATCAGCCGCGCCCGGCAGTACCTGGACTACCAGCCCAAGGTCAGCCTGTGGACGGCGCTGGATGAATTCTGTGCCTGGTGGAAGCACCAGCCGCCGGGGCAGTGAAGCCTCTCGGCTGACAATGGTCATCAACGCGCTGCGCTGGCGGTTTATACTCGTGCCTCTTTGCGACTACCGCGGTTGAATGTATCCATGCGTAACCATGCTCACGATGACTACGATGACGTGCCTAGCCTGCGGGCCGGCACCCATGACGATGACGAACTGATGCCGGCGCACGTGGTGCGCAGCCGCCAGAAAGCCGCTCGCGGTGCCAGCACGGCGCCGCTGTGGGCATTGCTCGGGGCCTCGTTCATCGCCTTGGCGGGCCTTGGCTGGTGGAGCTTCCAGCAGATCTCGCTGATGGAGCAGCAACTGGTGGCGACCCAGGAAAGCTTCGCCCGCATCAGCGAAGAGGCTGCCGGGCGCCTGCAGGCGATCAGCGGCAAGGTGGCAGCCAGCGAATCCGGCGCCACTACCAACAGCGAGGCGTTGAAGCTGCAGCTGCGCCAGTTGCAGAAGGGTGTGGCCGGGCAGACCGGCGACCTGGGCAAGCGCCTGGAGCAGGTACTGGCCGATACCCGTGAACAGCAGAAGGTCGTGACCCAGCTGCAAACCCAGTTGCAGGCGCAGCTCAAGGCGGTGAATGGCGAGCTGGCCGCGTTGCGCTCGGGGCAGGTCGATGGTGGCAAGCTGGATACGCAGTTCAAGGGCCTGAACGAACAGGTTGCTGCGCTGAAGGCCGCGCAGGCTGATGGCGCCAAGCTGGACGGGCAGCTCAAGAGCCTGGGCAACGAGGTGGCAGCGCTGAAGAAGCAGGGTAACCCGAGCGCGGCCATCCAGGACCTGGAGCAGGACATCCTGGTGCTCAAGAGCCAGATCGACAACCGCCCGGCCGCGGCGGCGTCCAGTGGTGCTTCGGTGCAGGAATTCGACGCCTTCCGGGCGCAGACGACCCGCAACCTGAATACCTTGCAGAGCCAGATCCAGAACCTGCAGCAGCAGATCAATGCCCGGCCGTGAGATCACCTGAGCCTTCTTCGCGGGCACGCCCGCTCCCACAGGTACAGCGACAAGCTTGAGGATTGTGCTGACCCTGTGGGAGCGGGCGTGCCCGCGAATGGCCCTGAATCACAACCGCGGATAATCGATGTACCCCACCGGCCCCTTGCCATAGAAAGTCTCCGGCCGCGCCTCGTTCAACGGCGCATCCGCCGCCAGCCGCGCCGGCAGGTCAGGGTTGGCAATGAACGGCACGCCAAACGCCACGGCGTCGGCCTTGCCATTGGCCAGGGCTGCATTGGCACTGGCCTTGTCAAACCGCTCATTGACGATGTACGGGCCACCGAACGCTTCCTTGATCAGCGGGCCGATACTGTCATCGGCTTCCTTTTCCCGCGAGCAGATGAAGGCAATACCCCGCTTGCCCAGCTCACGGGCCACGTAGGTAAAGGTTTCGGCACGGTCGGCATCGCCCATGTCATGGGCATCGGCACGCGGCGCCAGGTGCACGCCCACGCGGTTTGCGCCCCACACCTCGATGGCCGCATCGGTCACTTCCAGCAGCAGCCGCGCACGGTTTTCCAGCGAGCCGCCGTAGCGGTCGGTGCGCTGGTTGGTGCTGCTCTGCAGGAACTGGTCGAGCAGGTAGCCGTTGGCACCGTGGATCTCCACGCCATCGAAACCGGCAGCCTTGGCATTCTCGGCACCGCTGCGGTAGGCCTCGACGATGTCGATGATTTCTTCGGTTTCCAGCGCGCGTGGGGTGGGGTAGTCGCTGAGCGGGCGCACCAGGCTTACATGGCCCTTGGGCTGGATCGCGCTGGGGGCAACCGGCAGCTCGCCGTTCAGGTAGCTGGGGTGGGAGATGCGGCCAACGTGCCACAGCTGCAGAAAGATGCGCCCGCCAGCGGCATGCACGGCCTTGGTCACATTGTTCCAGCCACGCACTTGCTCGTCGTTCCAGATACCAGGGGTATCCGGGTAGCCGACGCCCATGGCGCTGACCGAGGTCGCCTCGCTGAGGATCAGCCCGGCGCTGGCGCGCTGCACGTAGTACTCGGCCATCAGCGCATTGGGCACGCGGCCTTCGTCGGCCCGGCAGCGGGTGAGCGGGGCCATGATGATGCGGTTGGGCAGTTGCAGGTCGCCCAGGGTGATCGGATCGAAAAGCGTGGTCATGACGGTTACCTGCCTGTTCAGAGTGCTTGGCGCAGTTGTTCGAGAAACGCCTGGATAGTGGCTTCGTTGCGTTTGAAGAAGTGCCATTGGCCGATCTTCTGGCTGCTGATCAGCCCGGCGCGCTGCAGCGTGGCCAGGTGGGCGGAGACGGTCGACTGCGACAGGCCGCAGCGTTGGTCGATCTGCCCGGCACACACACCGTTCTCGGTGCTGTGGTACTGGTCGGGGAATTGCGTTGCCGGGTCCTTCAGCCAGCTGAGGATTTCTCGCCTGACCGGGTGGGCCAGCGCTTTTATGATTTCGTCGAGATCGAGAGGCATGGGTTGAGGCTCGTTGTAGCGGTATATCGCGATAGGGCGAAATGTAAATCGTGGATTACCGATATACAAATATGAAGAGGTTCTGAGCTGAGCACGAATCGCTATATCGCGTTATAACGATATAGGGGCTGCGGTGCTAGACTGCGCTCATGAACTACCTCGCACACCTGCACCTCGGCGGCCCGGCGCCGCAACAACTGCTTGGCAGCCTGTATGGCGACTTCGTCAAAGGCTCGCTGGAAGGGCGCTTCCCGCCTGCGCTGGAGGCGGCCATCCGGCTGCACCGGCATATCGACAGCTATACCGACCAGCACCCGTTGGTGCTGGCGGCACTGGCGCGCTTTCCGCGGGAGCGGCGGCGCTTTGCCGGCATTGTTCTGGATGTGTTTTTCGACCATTGCCTGGCCCGGCATTGGCGGGATTATGCCGAGCAGCCGCTGGCGCAGTTCACCGGGGACTTTTATCGGGTGTTGCTGGCGGAGCCCGAGTTGCCGGGGCGGCTGGCGCGGATTGCGCCGTTCATGGCGGCGGATGACTGGCTGGGGGCGTATGGCGACTTTGCCACGCTGGAGCAGGTGTTCAACGGCATTGCCCGGCGCTTGTCGCGGCCGGAGGGGATGGTTGGGGTGATGGGGGAGCTGGAGCGGCTGTATGAGCCATTGCTGGCGGACTTCAGGGAGTTTTATCCACAGTTGCAGGCGTTTGCAGCGGCTGGCCGGTTGTCTGGCAGTTAGTCCTGCGCTGGCTTCTTCGCGGGCCTGCCCGCTCCCACAGGTTGGCGCAGTTCTCAAGATATGCGCGGTCTCTGTGGGAGCGGGCAAGCCCGCGAAGAGGCCGGTACTGGCAGTGCAAGAATTCAGGCAGCCCGTGCTTGCCGCCGTGGCGCCAGCTCAACTTCTTCAACCCCGAACAACGCCAGGTGAATCGCCTGCTGCGCCTGCAACGCCAGCACCGCTCGCTCCTTGCCCACGCTGCCGATCGGCTGTAGCAGGTGAATGCATACCTCGCCCCGCGGCAGGGCAAACAGGCGAATCAGGTGCGACACCAGGTCATCGTCACCAATGAACGGTGCAATCGGGTCAATCTGGCCATCGCGCAGGTACTGGATAGCGACCGGCTGCACCGCCACGCCACGGTCGATGGCGCCTGCCAGCAGGCGACCATGGAAGGTGCGCAGGGTACGGCCGCTGGTGGTGGTGCCTTCCGGGAAGATCAGCAGCGGCCGGGCAAGGCCCAGCTGCCCGGCGATCTGTTCACGCAGGCGCTGGCTGTCGCCCCCGCCGCGGCGGATGAACAGGGTGCCGGCCTTTTCCGCCAGCCAGCCGGCCACCGGCCAGTGGCGCACTTCGGCCTTGGACAGGAACGACAGCGGCAGCAGCATGCCGAGCAGCGGGATATCGGTCCAGGACACGTGGTTGCTGACCCACAGCATCGGCCGCTGCGGCAGCTCGCCGACCACCCGCACATCGAAGGGCAGGGCCGCGACCAGGCGCTTCATGAACAGGCAGGTCCAGCGCTGGCGGCGCTCGATGGGCGCCTTGAACCCCAGGCGTTCGCCCAGGGCGATCACACTGGCCATCAGCATGCCCAGCAGCAGTACCAGCAGCAGTCGAGTCAGGCGGGCCATTACCCGCAGCTTCGGCATCAGACCGCTGCCTTGAAGTGGCGGGCGTAGCGTGGGCACAGTTCGTCGCGCTTGAGCAGGATGAACACATCGGCCACCTGGAAGTCTTCGTCCCAGCACGGCTCGCCGCAGATCTTCGCGCCCAGGCGCATGTACGCCTTGAGCAACGGTGGCATTTCGGCGATGACGTTGTTCGGCAGGGCCAGGTTGGGCAACGGGTTCTTCGGCTCGGCGCGCAGGTGCTCGGTGCACAGGTAGCGGTCACGCAGGCGCTGCATCACCGCGTGGGCCTGCACCCCGCCATCCTGCATCGGGATGCTGGCGCAGCCCATCAGGTAGCTGTAGCGGCCTTCGTTGAGCACTTCGGCCAGTTCGCCCCAGAGCACGGCGATGGTGCCGCCGTTGCGGTAATCGGGGGCTACGCAGGTGCGGCCCAGCTCCAGGATCGGGCCCTGCAGCTGCAACAGGCCGTGCAGGCTGAATTCTTCTTCGCTATAGAAGCGGCCCAGGCTGCTGGCGGCCTGATGGTCGAGCAGGCGGGTGGTGGCAACCAGCTCGCCGGTGCTCAGGTCGCGTACGCCAATGTGGCGGCAGTGCACGTCGTAGTCGTCCATGTCCAGGCCTTGCTCGGCTCCTTTGAGCTTGGCCTTGAATTCGGCGCTGAACACTTTGTAGCGCAGGGCCTGGGCTTCCTGCAGGGCCGCGGCGCCAACCAGGCGTTCGGCTTGCAGACGGCGTTCGGTGCTGTTGTCGCCAGCGTGAGCGATCCGAGTCATTACGAGTCTCCATAAGCCAGCCATGAAGGGTTGCGGCCGGTCGGCTTTGTTGTGCAAAGTCAGCCTAGGTAGATGGGGTGTCACCCCTGTGAATCTTTGGTGATGCTTGCGTGACACCCCCTGAGCCTCAACTGAAAGCCCTTCAGCAAGGAGCCGACCGATGGCCTGGTTGCAACGACTCAACGACCCGCTTCGCCAAGCGCTGGCGGGCACCCTGGGCGAAACCTATGCCGCGCTGCTCGAACGCCTTGGCCCGGTTGCCCCGTTCGAACTGGCGGTGCGCGGCGGGCGCGCGATGGCCACCCCGGGCCTGGCCTTCCTGGTCGGCTACCAGGCCGCCTTGCGCGTGCTGTGGCCCAGTGCTCCACCGAGCCTTGGTGCCCTGTGCGCCACCGAGCGGCGCAGCGTGCGGCCGGCGGACATGCGCACGCGCCTGGACGGCTTGCGGCTGACCGGCAGCAAGGACTTCGTCACTGCCGGCCTGGAGGCGGAATGGCTGCTGGTGGCGGCGCGCTGCGAGGCGACGGGCGCGGCGCCGCAGTTGAACCTGGCGGTGGTCTACCCCGGGGAGCCAGGTGTGACGCTGGAAGCGCTACCGACCCTGCCGCTGATGCCGGAGGTGGGCCATGGGCGACTGGTGCTGGACCAGGCGGCGTGCGAGTTGCTGGCCGGTGATGGTTGGGATGCCTATGTGAAGCCGTTCCGTTCGCTGGAGGACTTGTATGTGCTTACGGCGTTGACGGCCTGGCTGTATGGCGTGGGGCAGGAGTGCGCCTGGCCGCAGGCCCTGCGCCTGCAGTTGCTTGGGCTGCTGGCCGGGTGTGCCGAAGGTAGCCGGCAGTGCGCCGATAGCGTTGGTTGCCATTTGTTGCTGGGGGGATTGTTTGCACAGTTCCAGGCGCTGCGAGGGGAGATCGATGCTGCGTTGGCGGCGGGGCCGGCGCAGTGGGCGCAGATCTGGCAGCGTGACCAGGGGGTGATGGCGCTGGCGGCGGCGGCGCGGGAGAAGCGGCTGAACAAGGCTTGGGCTGCTGCGGGATTGTCATGAATGCCTGATAGGTTTGTGTGATCCGATGAATCCTGGGGCCGCTTTGCGGCCCTTCGCGGGCTTGCCCGCTCCCACAGGTATGTCGCCTACCCCATGAATGGTGCGATCCCTGTAGGAGCGGGCGGGCCCGCGAAGGGCTGCAAGGCAGCCCCAAAAACGCGAGCCTGTACTGGGATGCTGAAAGGTCTGCTGCTGTTTTTTTGCATGGCCATGGCCCCTGCCAAGGCTGAGGTCTGGCCTGACCCTGACTGGCATGACGACCCTGCCCCCCTCGACTGGCAAGCCGTCGACGCCTACGCCTTCCCCACACACACCACCCCCGAACGCAGCGGCATCCGCACCGACGCCTTGCTGATCATCCGCGACGGCCGCATCCTCCACGAACGCTACGCCGCCCCCAGCACTGCCGCCACCGCCCACCTGACCTGGTCGATCAGCAAGAGCGTACTCGCCACGCTATTGGGCGTAGCCCAGGGCGAAGGCCGCTTCCAGCTGCAAGACCCGGTCACCCGCTTCTACCCGGCCATGCACGCCCATCCCGGCGTGCGCATGGCCGATCTGCTGCATTGGGCCAGCGGCCTGGACTGGCAGGAAGACTACGAGTACGCCCCGCTCAAGTCCTCGGTGGTGGCCATGCTGTATACCCGTGGCCGCGAGGACATGGCGGCCTATACGGCGGCGCGGGAAGCGGTGGCCAGCCCGGGCCAGCGGTTTCTCTATTCCAGTGGCGACAGCAACCTGCTGGCCGCCGCGTTGCGCGGCATGCTCGATGCCGGTCAGTACGCCGACTACCCCTGGCATGCACTGTTCACCCCGTTGGGAATCGACAGCGCGGTATGGGAGCGTGACCGCGCGGGTACCTATGTGGGTTCGTCCTACCTGTACCTCAGCGCTCGCGACCTGGCGCGCATCGGCCTGCTGATGCAGCGCGACGGGCGTTGGCAGGATCGGCAATTGCTGCCCAAGCCCTGGGTGGCTTTCAACCGCACGCCGTTTGCCGCGGCCCAAGCGCTGCCCGGCGAGGCCAACCCCGGTGGCCACTGGTGGCTCAACCAGCCGCTGGCCGGCGCTGCACGGCCTTGGCCGAGTGCACCCACAGACACCTATGCCGCCCTTGGCCACTGGGGCCAGGCGCTGTACGTGCTGCCCGCGCAAAAGCTGGTGATCGTGCGTTACGCCGATGACCGCGACGGCAGCTACCAGCACGACGAACTGCTCAAGCGGATACTCGCGGCGCTGGCCGGGGAGGGGGCATGAAGCGGGTGCTGCTGGTGGTGTTGCTGGGGCTGGTGTACTGGGCTTGGCACGAGCGCCAGGCCCTGGCGGACTTCCCCGGTATCCTTTCGGCCTACTCGGCCAAGGAATATTGCTCGTGCCGCTTCGTCATGGGGTTCGAGCCGGCGTATTGCCAAGGCTACGTGAAGCAATGGCTGCCGCTGAGCCTGCTGGAGGAAGACAGCCAAAAGCGGCAGGTTACCGCCGAAGGCCTGGGCCGTCGCAATCAGGCCACCTGGCAAGGCCCGCGCGAGGGCTGCCGCTTGCTGCCGTGAAGGCGGGCGGGTAAGGTTGGCGGCCTGGTTTCACGAGATCTGTCATGTTCAAGCTGCCCCGCCTGCTGCCCGCCTTGTTGCTGGCTTTTTGCCTGCCCGCCCATGCCAACTGGCACCTCGATGGCGAGTCTTCGCGCCTTTCGTTCATTACCGGCAAGAACGGTAACACCGCCGAAGTGCACCGCTTTCTGGTGCTGCATGGCACGGTCGACCGCAAGGGTGTGGCCGGGTTGAGCATCGAGATGGACTCCGTGAGCAGCGGTATTCCGCTGCGTGATGAACGCATGCGCGAGGACCTGTTCGAGGTCGAGCGCTTTGCCGAAGCCAAGGTGCAGGCGCAACTGGACCTGCGGCCGATCAACGACCTGGCCAATGGTGCCCAGATCGAACTGCGCCTGCCATTGACCGTGACCCTGCATGGCCAGTCGCACAGCTACAACGCCTTGCTGCTGGCCACCCGCCTGGACGAGCGACGCTTCCAGGTGGTGACCCTTGAGCCCCTGGTGCTGCGCGCCGAGGATTTCGGCCTGCTGCCGGGGCTGCAACGCCTGCGCAAGCTCGCCGGGCTCAAGTCCATCAACCCGTCGGTGCCGGTTAGCGCGGTGCTGATCTTCACCGCCCGCTGACATGCCGGGGCCGGTCTTTCCCTGGCGGGATGGCAACCAGTTCGAACTGCTGATCGACGGCCCCGAGTTTTTTCCGCGCATGCTCCTGGCGATCATGCGCGCCGAGTTCCAGGTCGACCTGGAGCTGTACCTGGTCGAGGCCGGTGACTGCGCAGATGCGGTGGTCGAAGCGCTGGAGCAGGCTGCCCGACGTGGCGTGCGGGTGCGCTGCCTGTTCGACGACTATGGCTCGTTGGCTTTCAACAGCCAGTTGCGTCAGCGCCTGCTGGACGCAGGTGTGTACCTGCGCTGGTACAACCGCCTGCGCTGGAAGCGTGGCCTGCGCAACCTGTACCGCGATCACCGCAAGTTGCTGCTGGTGGACGAGCGCTGGGCAGTGGTGGGCGGCACGGGCGTCACCGACGAGTTCTGGACACCGGGCGAGGCGACCAGTGAATGGCACGAGGTGATGGTGCAGCTGCAGGGGCCGGTGGTAAGCGACTGGCAGTTGCTGTTCGACCGCCAGTGGCACGCCAACAACCGTCGCACCGCCTGGCGCCCCGCCGAGGGCTTTGGCCTGCCGCGCCTGCCCAAGGTGCCTGCGCAGGGGCAGGGCATGGGCCGGGTGGCCTATGCCGACGCCCGCCAGCACCAGGACATCCTGCATTCGCTGGTGCGGGCGATCAACAGTGGCAAGCAGCGAGTTTGGCTGGCCACGCCTTACTTCCTGCCGACCTGGAGCGTGCGCCGGTCGCTGCGCCGGGCTGCCGGCAAGGGGGTCGATGTGCGGCTGCTGCTGACCGGGCCGCGCACCGATCACCCCTCGGTACGTTACGCCGGCCACCGCTATTACCCACGTCTGCTGCGCGCCGGGGTGCGCATCTATGAGTACCAGCCGTGTTTCCTGCACCTGAAGATGGTGCTGATCGACGACTGGGTCAGTATCGGCTCATGCAACTTCGATCACTGGAACCTGCGCTTCAACCTCGAGGCCAATATCGAGGCACTCGACCCGCCGCTGACGGCTGCCGTGCAGGCCAGTTTCGAGCGTGATTTCGCCTTGAGCGAGGTGGTCGACCTGGGCCACTGGAATGCCCGGCCGCTGTGGCGCCGGGTGAAGCAGCGGTTGTGGGGGTGGCTGGACCGGTTGGTGGTCAACTTGCTCGACCGTCGCGACTGAGACCGGCTATCGTGCAGTGACTGTCTCAAGGCAATCGAAGGAGTGGGTGCGATGACGGCGAAGAAAATTCTCATGTTGGTCGGCGACTACGTCGAAGATTACGAAGTCATGGTGCCGTTCCAGGCGCTGAGCATGGTCGGGCACACGGTGCATGCGGTATGCCCGGAAAAGGTCGCGGGGCAGACTGTGCGTACCGCGATTCATGATTTCGAGGGCGAACAGACCTACAGCGAAAAGCCGGGGCACAACTTTGCCCTGAACTACGATTTCGTGCGGGTGCGTGCCGAGGGTTACGACGCGTTGCTGATCCCGGGTGGACGTGCACCGGAGTACCTGCGCCTGGATGAGCGGGTGCTGGAGCTGGTGCGGGCGTTCGACCAGGCCGGCAAGCCGATCGCGGCGGTATGCCATGGTGCCCAGTTGCTGGCGGCGGCCGGCGTGCTGGAAGGGCGCGAATGCAGTGCGTACCCGGCGTGCGCCCCGGAAGTGCGCTTGGCGGGCGGGACATTCATCGATATCGCGGTGGACCAGGCGCATGTGGAGGGCAACCTGGTGACGGCACCGGCATGGCCGGCGCATCCGGCGTGGTTGGCGGCATTCCTCAAGGTGCTTGGTACCCGTATTGCCTGACAGGGCCTCTTCGCGGGCATGCCCGCTCCCACAGGTTTAGCGAAGGTTTCAAGACCTGTGGAGTACTTGTGGGAGCTGGCTTGCCGGCGATGAGGCCAGTACAGGCAGCCCAGTCAACCAGGCTTAACCCACCTGCTCGACCCAGTCATTGAGGTTGTAGTAGTTGGTCACCCGGGCAATCTTCCCGCAATGGATATAGAAGAACGCCCCCGCCGGCAGTACATAGGTCTGCCCGTTGGCCGCCGGCAACCCTTCGTCATCGGCCAGATATTCCCCATGCACGGTGAACTCCGCCGCCGCGCGGCTGCCGTCGGCGTTCTGCATCACCACGATATCGGCCAGGCGCTCGCGGTAGCAGCGGTTCATCTTGTCCATGAACGCTGCAAACCGGGCCTTGCCCATCTGCCGCTCGCCCTGGTTGATGTCGTGGATCACATCCTCGCTGAGCAGGGCGAGAAAGGCCGGCATGTCGCCCGCATTGAAGGCGGCGTAGTAAGCATTTACCAGTTCGGTAGCGGTCATGGAACAATACCTGTCGTGGAGGGAAAAGGCGGGTCGTTGCTCCGGATGATAGGGTTTCCCCTCAAGCCCGGCTTAGCCGAGCGCGTCATCCACATCGACAAAACGACCGCCAAGCATGGAAATACGCCTGTTGCACGGCGCCGCTATCGCGCCTTACATCGATGACCTCGCTCGCCTGCGCCTTACCGTGTTCCGCGAGTTTCCCTACCTTTACGACGGCACCCCGGAGTACGAGGCCGACTACCTGGCCACCTATGCCCGCTCCGGGCGCAGCCTGGTGGTGCTGGCACTGGACGACGGCAAGGTCGTTGGCGCCTCCACCGGCCTGCCGCTGGTGGATGTCGCCCCCGAGTTCCAGCAGCCGTTCCTGGCCCAGGGGCGCGACCCGGCCAGCGTGTACTACTTTGGTGAATCGGTGGTACTGCCCGAGTACCGTGGCCAGGGCCTGGGGGTGCGCTTTTTCATCGAGCGCGAGTCCTACGCCCACAAGCTGGCCGAGTTCGACTACTGCGCGTTCTGTGCGGTCGAGCGGCCAGGCGTGCATCCACGGCGGCCAGCGGACTACAAGCCATTGCATGGCTTCTGGCGAAACCGCGGCTTCCTGCACGACCCGTCGCTGCGCACCAGCTACGCCTGGCGCGACTTGGACGAGCAGGAAAGCTCCGACAAGCTGATGTCGTTCTGGCTCAAGGAACTGCCGATATGATCCGCCTGGCGGCCTGCCAGTACGCCATCGAGCTGCATGAAACCTGGGAGGCCTACGCCGACCACCTGCAAGGCCTGTGTGCCGAAGCGGTGGAGGCGGGGGCCCGCCTGCTGCTGTTGCCGGAGTACGCCGGGCTGGTGCTCAGCGGGCAGCTGAGTGCCGAGCAGCGGGGTGACCTGAAGGCCTCCATCGCCGGTATCCAGCCGCTGATCGAGCCCTGGAAGGCACTGTGCGAAGGCATTGCCAGGCGTTGGGGTATCTACCTTCAACCGGGTAGCGTACCGGTGCTGGACAGCGATGGGCGCTACCGTAACCGTGCCTGGCTGTTCGGCCCCAAGGGCGTGCTGGGTTACCAGGACAAGCTGATGATGACCCGTTTCGAACGGGAGCAATGGGACATCGCGGCGGGCCAGGGGTTGCAGGTGTTCGACACCGAACTGGGGCGCCTGGGCATCCTGATCTGCTACGACAACGAATTCCCGATGCTGGCGCGGCGCCTGGCCGAGGGTGGTGCCGACCTGATCCTCGCCCCGAGCTGTACCGACACCGAGGCGGGTTACCACCGGGTGCGTATCGGTGCCCAGGCGCGGGCGCTGGAGAACCAGATTGCGGTGTTGCAGAGCCCTACGGTCGGGCTGGCGCCCTGGTCGCCGGCGCTGGACGAGAATATCGGCCGGGCAGGACTGTTCGTGCCGCCGGATCATGGGATGCCGGGGGATGGGGTGGTGGCCTTGAGTGAAGAATCGAGCCCTGCCACTAGTCAGTGGCTGGTCTGTGAGGTGGACCTTGAGGAAGTACGGCGGGTGAGGCGGGAAGGGCAGGTGTTTACCCGCAGGGATTGGCCGGAGCAGTTTGACAGAGTCCTGTGAAAACAGCGGCGGCCTCTTCGCGGGCTTGCCCGCTCCCACAGGTAACGCGTAGCCCTCGGGCTTGCGCTGTACCTGTGGGAGCGGGCAAGCCCGCGAAGAGGCCGCCGCCGTTACATCAGGCTTACTTCACTTCGACTGCCAGGCTCTGGGCAATCTTGCTCTGCCACAGGGCAGGGCCAGTGATGTGTACCGACTCACCGTTGCTGTCCACGGCGACGGTCACCGGCATGTCCTTGACCTCGAACTCGTAGATCGCTTCCATGCCCAGCTCGGCGAAGGCCAGGACCTTCGACTTGCGGATGGCCTGGGCCACCAGGTAGGCAGCGCCGCCGACGGCCATCAGGTACACGGCCTTGTTGTCCTTGATCGCTTCGATGGCGGCAGGGCCGCGCTCGGACTTGCCGATCATGCCCAGCAGGCCGGTCTGCTCGAGGATCTGGCGGGTGAACTTGTCCATGCGGGTGGCGGTGGTCGGGCCGGCTGGGCCTACCACTTCGTCACCGACCGGGTCGACCGGGCCAACGTAGTAGATGAAGCGGCCTTTCAGGTCCACCGGCAGCTCTTCGCCACGGTTGAGCATTTCGACCATGCGCTTGTGCGCGGCATCGCGGCCGGTCAGCATCTTGCCGTTGAGCAGGATGGTTTCGCCCGGCTTCCAGCTGGCGACCTCTTCCGGGGTGATGGCGTCGAGGTTGACGCGACGGGCGCTCGGGCCGGCTTCCCAGACGATTTCCGGGTAGGCGTCCAGTGACGGCGCTTCCAGCTCGGCCGGGCCGGAGCCATCGAGCACGAAGTGGGCGTGGCGGGTGGCGGCGCAGTTGGGGATCATGCACACCGGCAGCGAAGCGGCGTGAGTCGGGTAGTCCATGATCTTGACGTCGAGCACGGTGGTCAGGCCACCCAGGCCCTGGGCGCCAATGCCCAGCTGGTTGACCTTCTCGAACAGCTCCAGGCGGATTTCTTCCAGGCGGTTCTGCGGGCCACGGGCTTTCAGTTCGTGGATGTCGATGGACTCCATCAACACTTCCTTGGCCATCACGGCGGCCTTCTCGGCGGTACCGCCGATGCCAATGCCGAGCATGCCAGGCGGGCACCAGCCAGCGCCCATGGTCGGGACGGTCTTCAGTACCCAGTCGACGATCGAGTCGGACGGGTTGAGCATGGCCATCTTCGACTTGTTCTCCGAGCCGCCGCCCTTGGCTGCGACATCGACCTCGACCTTGTCGCCGGGGACGATGGAGTAGTGGATCACTGCCGGGGTGTTGTCCTTGGTGTTCTTGCGGGCACCGGCCGGGTCGGCCAGGATCGAAGCGCGCAGGACGTTTTCAGGCAGGTTGTAGGCGCGACGCACACCTTCGTTGATCATGTCGTCGACGCTCAGGGTGGCGCCGTCCCAGCGCACGTCCATGCCCACGCGCACGAACACGGTGACGATACCGGTGTCCTGGCAGATCGGGCGGTGGCCGGTGGCGCACATGCGCGAGTTGATCAGGATCTGGGCGATGGAATCGCGCGCAGCAGGCGACTCTTCACGCAGATAGGCCTCGTGCATGGCCTGGATGAAATCGACGGGGTGGTAGTACGAAATGAATTGCAGGGCGTCGGCGACGCTCTGAATCAGGTCGTCTTGCTTGATCACGGTCATGCAGCGCGCTCCTCTTAAAGACGGGAACATTCATTACGGCGCTCGACGGTGCCGACCAGCGTGTCGAAGCGCCTTGCAAGGCGCCGGCAGGTCAGGCCGACGGAAAAAGGCGCGGCAGTATAGCGCGCATCCGTGCCGGGCACACCTGCGGCCGGTCTGGACCATGGTCGGCAGGTGGCAGGCATTGTTCTTGCTGACTTGTTGTAGAGATAGGATGCTTGGAGGGGGCTGCCCTGCAGCCCCTTCGCCGGCAAGCCAGCTCCCACAGGATTGCACCAGGCCTGAAGCCTGCACATTAACTGTGGGAGCTGGCTTGCCGGCGAAGGGCCGCAAAGCGGCCCCAGAAACTCAAGAGCTGGAAGAGATAGCTGAAAATGCCCGAACTTTGCGTGGGCGAGCGCCGCTGGGCGGTGCCGACCGGCAGCAACCTGCTCGATGCCTTGAACGAGGCCGGGCTGAACGTGCCCTACAGTTGCCGCGCCGGCAGTTGCCATGCCTGCCTGGTGCACTGCCTGGGCGGGCAACCGCTGGATGCCATGCCCGAGGCCCTGGCGCAGGACAAGCATGCCCAGGGCTGGCGCCTGGCCTGCCAGTGCCGGGTAGTCGAGGACCTGCGCGTGGCGCTGTTCGACCCGCAGCAGGATGGCGTGCCTGCGCAGGTCTGTGCCCTGGACTGGTTCGGCGATGTGCTGCGCGTGCGGCTGCGGCCCGAACGGGCAATGCGTTACCAGGCGGGGCAGCATGTGGTGCTGTGGAATGGCGCGGTGGCGCGGCCTTACTCCTTGGCCAGCCTGCCGGGCGAAGATGATTTTCTCGAGTTTCATATCGACTGCCAGCGCCCCGGCGCCTTTTGTGACAAGGCCCGTGGCTTGCAGCTGGGTGATGTGCTGCGCCTGGGCGAGCTAAGGGGTGGGGCCTTGCATTACGACCCGGACTGGCAGCAGCGGCCGCTGTGGTTGCTGGCGGCGGGGACCGGGCTGGCGCCGTTGTGGGGCATCTTGCGCGAGGCTCTGCGGCAGGGGCACCAAGGGGAAATCAGGGTCATGCATGTGGCGCGCGAGGGCGTTGGGCATTATCTGGCCGAGCCGTTGCGGGAGATGGCGGATGTGAATGTCGAGTTGGTACTGGCAGAGCAACTGGATGAAGCGTTGGCCGGGTTGCGGCCATCATCGCGGCAGACGGTGGCGCTGGTGTGCGGGGCGCCGGGGAGTGTCGAGCGGTTTGCCCGGCGGCTGTTCATTGCCGGGGTGCCGCGGGGGCAGGTGTTTGCCGATGTGTTTGTCGAGCATGCCTGAGGCATTTGTGTAGCCTGGGCTGGCCTCATCGCCGGCAAGCCAGCTCCCACAGGATTGCATCAGACCTGGGCCTGCGCGGTACCTGTGGGAGCTGGCTTGCCGGCGATTGGGCCGCAGAGCGGCCCCCTCTGAAGCAGATCAACCGACCAGCGGATCACCGACATGCAGGATCTTCATGCCATTGGTGCCACCGATGGTGTGGTAGCTGTCACCCTTGGTCAGGATTACCCAGTCACCTTGCTCCACCAGGCCACGCTTGAGCAGTTCGTCGACCGCTGCCTGGCTCACCTTGTCGGCCGGCAGCGAGGCCGGGTCGAAGGCGATCGGGTACACGCCGCGGAACATGTTGGCACGGGCCTGGGTAGCGCGGTGCGGCGACAGGGCGAAGATCGGCACGTGCGAACGCAGGCGCGACATGATCAACGGGGTGTAGCCACTCTCGGTCAGGGCGATGATCGCCTTCACGCCCGGGAAGTGGTTGGCGGTGTACATGGCCGCCAGCGCGATGCTCTCGTCGCAGCGCTCGAAGGTGGTGTGCAGGCGGTGGCTGGACTTCTGGCTGGTCGGGTGCTTTTCGGCACCCAGGCAGATGCGGGCCATGGCCTGGACGGCTTCGATCGGGTAGGCACCGGCGGCACTCTCGGCCGACAGCATCACCGCGTCGGTGTTGTCCAGCACGGCGTTGGCCACGTCGGACACTTCGGCACGGGTCGGCATCGGGTTCTGGATCATCGACTCCATCATCTGGGTCGCCACGATCACCGCCTTGTTGTTGCGGCGGGCGTGCTGGATGATCTTCTTCTGGATGGCGATCAGCTCGGCGTCGCCGATTTCCACGCCCAGGTCGCCACGGGCGACCATGACGGCGTCGGAGGCGAGGATCAGCTTGTCGAGGGTTTCGTCGTCGGCCACCGCTTCGGCGCGTTCGATCTTGGCCACCAGCCAGGCGCTGCCGCCAGCTTCGTCACGCAGCTTGCGTGCGTATTCCATGTCGCTGGCGTCACGTGGGAAGGACACGGCCAGGTAGTCCAGGTCCATTTCCGCGGCCAGCTTGATGTCGGCCTTGTCTTTCTCGGTCAGGGCCGGTGCGGTCAGGCCGCCACCTTTACGGTTGATGCCTTTGTGGTCCGACAGCGGGCCACCGATGATCACCACGCAGTGCAGGGCATCTGCGGTGGCGGTCTCGACGCGCATCACCACGCGGCCATCGTCGAGCAGCAGTTCGTCACCAACGCCGCAGTCCTTGACCAGGTCGGGGTAGTCGATACCGACGATGTCCTGGTTGCCTTCGGTCAGCGGGTGGGCGGTGGAGAAGGTGAACTTGTCACCGATCTTCAATTCGATGCGCTTGTTGGCGAACTTGGCGATGCGGATCTTCGGACCCTGCAGGTCGCCCAGCAGTGCAACATGGCGGCCGTTCTTGGCGGCGATGTCACGGATCAGGCGCGCGCGGGCCTTGTGCTCGTCCGGAGTGCCGTGGGAGAAGTTCAGGCGTGCCACGTCCAGGCCGGCGAGGATCAGCTGTTCGATCACTTCCGGCGAGTTGCTGGCGGGGCCAAGGGTGGCGACGATTTTGGTACGGCGGATGCTCATGCACAGACTCCTATAGTGAAGCGCAGCGAAAGGCTACTCCTGAATCTCGCTGTAGTCATTGTTCCGTTGCACTACCTGCGACCAAGGCAGGGTGGCATTTGAACGGGCAGGGTATCCTTGCAAAAGGGTGTGAAGATTTGCCGGCAAAGGCCGATACACTGGCATCAAAGGAGACCCCCATGCGAGCCCTGATCGTTTTAGCCCTGGCGGCCAGCGCCGTCGGCTGCACCCGCTGGTCCATGGACCACCACCTGAACAATGCCTACCGCGCCTACGACCGTGGTGATTGCGCACGGGTCATGCTCGAGCTGTCGCAGGTCGACCGCACCAGCCGTGCGCGACCGTTCATCCACCCCGAGGTGTCGCTGCTGCGCGGCCAGTGCCTGGAGCGCCAGGCCTTGTACGTGGATGCGGCGCAGACCTACCAGTACCTGATTCAGCAGTACCCGGGCAATGAATACGCCTATCGCGCCCAGGCTCGCCTGCAGACCCTGGAGAAACTCGGCCATTTGCGCGGCGCCGAAGCCGCCGTGGCAAACCCGGTGAGCGCCGCACCTTGGCGTTAACACCAAGGTGTGATTTATTTCACGGGATTTGCCGCGCGTGCTGCGCTAATCTGTAACTCAGCTGTTACAACAACCGCCAGTTCCACGTATTCCTGGCATCGGATACGGACTGCACTTGCGATCATGTTCAACAAGCGCCACATCGAACGCCATCAGCTGCCTTGTGTTCTCAAGGTGTTCAACCGCATTACCGGCCAGGCCATCGGCCAGCTGGGCAACGCCTCCGAAGACGGGCTGATGCTGATAAGCCAGCTACCTGTGCTGGTCGGGCCCGACTACGATCTGCAATTACGCCTGCCGCTGGTTGGTGGCGGGCATCAGTTCGTCAACCTTACCGCCAGCTGCCTGTGGTGCCGTGAAGACCAGACGCCCGGGCACTACGATTCGGGCTTCATGCTGCTGCAGGCGCCCCGCGAGTACGACGAATTCGTCCGCTCGTTGCGCGACTATTTCAGTTTCCGCCCCGCCAACGCCTCTGCCTGAGCCTCGGGCCCAGGCTCGCTGGAGTCGCGCCAGAATCGCGCTAGAATCGGGTCGACCTCGATACAGGACGACCCCGTGACCTCCAGCATTTTCTGGCACGACTACGAAACCACCGGCATCAACCCGCGCTGCGACCGGCCGCTGCAGGTGGCCGGCGTGCGCACCGACTTCGACCTCAACGAAATCGACGAGCCGATCAGCCTTTATTGCCGGCCCTCCGACGATATCCTGCCGCACCCGGCCGCCTGCCTGGTGACCGGCATCACCCCGCAACTGCTGGCCGAGCAGGGCTTGTGCGAAGCCGAGTTCATGACCCGGGTGCACGCACAACTGGCGCACCCTGGTACCTGTGGCGCCGGCTACAACACCCTGCGCTTCGACGACGAAGTGACCCGCTACAGCCTGTACCGCAACTTTTTCGACCCTTATGCCCGAGAGTGGCAGGGTGGCAACAGCCGCTGGGACCTGATCGACATCGTACGCACGGCCTATGCATTGCGCCCGGACGGCATCGAGTGGCCGCAGCAGGACGGGCGCACCAGCCTGCGCCTGGAGCTGCTGAGCAAGGCCAATGGCATCGACCATGGGCATGCCCACGAAGCGCTTTCCGACGTGCGGGCAACCATCGCCCTGGCCCGCCTGATCCGGCAAAAACAGCCCAAGTTGTATGACTGGCTGTTCCAGTTGCGCAGCAAGCATAAAGTGATGGAGCAGATCCGTTTGTTGCAGCCACTGGTGCATATATCCGGACGCTTCTCGGCGGCACGCAATTACCTTGGTGTCGTATTGCCACTGGCCTGGCACCCGCGTAATCGCAATGCACTGATTGTGTGCGACCTGCATCAGGAAACCCTACCGTTACTACGGGAAAGTGCTGAAGTTCTACGCCAGCGTTTGTATACCCGCCATGAAGAACTGGCCGAAGGCGAATTACCCGTGCCGCTCAAATTGGTGCAGATCAATCGCTGCCCGGTACTGGCGCCACTTTCGGTATTGCGCCCGGCTGATCAACAACGGTTGGGTCTGGACTTGACGTTGTTACAATTGCGCGGCGAAGAATTGGCCAAGCAGCAGGCGCAATGGCAAGACAAGCTGGAAAACATCTATGGCAAGGAAGACTTCGCCCCGAGTGAAGACCCGGAACAACAGTTGTATGACGGTTTTCTGGGGGACCGTGACCGCCGCTTATGTGAGCAAGTTCGTGCACTGGAACCGGCGCAGTTGGGCCGTGGGCAGTGGATGTTCGATGACCCGCGCCTGCCTGAACTGTTGTTCCGCTATCGGGCGCGCAACTTCCCCGAGACCCTGACCGGCGAAGAGCGGCAACGCTGGTTCAGCTTCTGCCAGCAGCGCCTGAGCGACCCGCATTGGGGCGCGCCGAATACGCTGGGCGACTTCGAACAGGCGCGGCAGCAGGCCTGGGAGGGCGCCGACGAGGCGGGGCGGCGCGTGCTGGACGCGTGGCAGGTACATGCCCGGCAATTGCAGGCACAGTTTGCAATTGGCTGAGCGCCGACACAAAACGCGGACAAACAAAAACGCCGGCAATATGCCGGCGTTCTTGTTGCGATAAGCAGCAGGCGTGTGCGGACAATCAGTCCAGCAGGGTCGCCCAGCTTTCAACCACATCGCCACCCCACTTGGCTTTCCATTCTTTCAGGGTCTTGTGGTTGCCGCCTTTGGTTTCGATCACTTCATTGTTGTGCGGGTTCTTGTATTGCTTGACCTTGCGTGCACGCTTGGTGGCGGTAGTCTTGACCGCACCACGAGGTGCCTTGCTCAGTTTCGACTCTGGGTCGAGCAGGGCAATCACGTCGCGCAGCGACTTGGAGTACTCGCCCATCAGTGTGCGCAGTTTGCCTTCGAACTCCAGTTCTTTCTTCAGCTTGTCATCCTGCGACAGGTTGGCCAGGCGGGCCTGAAGTTCCTTGATGGCTTCTTCGGTAGCGCGGTACTCGTTGATCAGGGACATGGAGTGTTCCTTAATGCGTGTTCAGAAATGTGTGGGGCAATAATAGACAGGCAATACTCGCAAGTAAACATATTGTTGGGCAATTAACTGTTAACTAAGCTGTGACAACCATTTCTCTACGTGAACAAAAATTTACAATTAACCCTGCATTTCGTCATGTCTGTCAGAGAATGCCGGCAGTGCATCTCGTCAGGAACACAGGCGACGGCCGCTGCGATCAATACTGCGTTTTTCCTGGCGGGCCGCTAGAATGAGCGCCTTTGCGAAGTTCTGGAGTCTCATTCATGCGCACCTATCGTCTGGTGATCGCCTGCCCCGACCGTGTTGGCATCGTGGCGAAAGTCAGTAATTTCCTGGCCTTGTACAATGGCTGGATCAACGAAGCCAGCCACCACTCCGATGAGCAGAGCGGTTGGTTCTTCATGCGCCATGAAATCCGCGCCGAATCGCTGCCATTCGGTATCGAAGCCTTCCGCGAGGCGTTTGCGCCGATCGCCGAAGAGTTCTCCATGACCTGGCGCATTACCGACTCGGCGCAGAAAAAGCGCGTGGTGCTGATGGCCAGCCGCGAGTCGCACTGCCTGGCCGACCTGCTGCACCGCTGGCACACCGATGAACTGGACTGCGAGATCCCTTGCGTGATCTCCAACCACAACGACCTGCGCAGCATGGTCGAGTGGCAC
Organism: Pseudomonas sp. B13(2017); assembly: GCF_002113245.1. Classification (NCBI taxonomy): domain Bacteria; kingdom Pseudomonadati; phylum Pseudomonadota; class Gammaproteobacteria; order Pseudomonadales; family Pseudomonadaceae; genus Pseudomonas; species Pseudomonas sp. B13(2017). The sequence goes on along the minus strand of NZ_NEJX01000007.1, from coordinate 3,736 downwards.
GGTATTCCGTTCTTCCATGTACCGGTCGACCCCAAGGACAAGGCCCCGGCCTTTGCCGAAGTGTCGCGCCTGGTGCAGGAGCATGCCGCCGATGTGGTGGTGCTGGCCCGCTACATGCAGATCCTGCCGCCGCAACTGTGCCAGGACTATGCTGAAAAGGTGATCAACATCCACCACAGCTTCCTGCCGTCGTTCGTCGGCGCCAAGCCGTATCACCAGGCCGCCCTGCGTGGTGTGAAGCTGATCGGCGCGACCTGCCACTACGTCACCGAAGAGCTGGACGCCGGCCCGATCATCGAGCAGGACGTGGTGCGTGTCAGCCATGCCGACAGCATCGACGACATGGTCCGCTTTGGCCGTGATGTGGAGAAGATGGTGCTGGCCCGTGGCCTGCGTTATCACCTGGAAGACCGGGTGCTGGTGCATGGCAACAAGACTGTAGTTTTTGATTGATGGCCTTGGGGCTGCTTTGCAGCCCATCGCCGGCAAGCCAGCTCTCACAGGTTTGCACCTGGCTTGAGGTCGATGCGGTCGGTGTGGGAGCTGGCTTGCCGGCGAAAGGGGCGCAAAGCGCCCCCGGCAATCTTGAGGGATATGCAATGGCGAAGACCCGTAACAACCCCACCGCTTCACCCCCACCCACCCTCGGTGAAGGCTGCCTGGCCCGCTACGACCCCGAAGCCCTGGCCGACACCGATGGCACCGATTTCCCCGGCGCCGCCGAACTCTGGCAGCAGCTCAACCCGCCTGACGCCGCCAGCGCTCCAGCAGCGGGCGCGCCAGCAGGCACACAAACACCGGCCCACCCGCCAGCAGATAAAAGTAGTAAGTGACCGCCCGCCATATCAGGATCGCCGCAGCCGCGGTCGAACTGCCCACCAGTGGCGTCAGCAAGCTGGCCGAAGTCAGCTCGGCGGCACCGGCACCGCCAGGCAGCAGGCTGAACTGGCCGGCACTGAGCGAGAGCATCTGCACCAAAAAGCTGGGAATCCACGCCAGGTCTACCCCCAACCCCCTCAATACCAGATACAACACGCTGTAGCGCAGGCCCCAGTGGGCGCAGGTCAGGGTGAACACCAGGGTCAGCGTGCGCTTGGGCAGGCGCCAGGTCTGCGCCAGTGCGTCGATGAAGCGCAGCAGCTTGCGCGCCCAGCGCCACTTGCGCTGGCGGCTCATGCCCAGGCGGCGCAGCAACCTGCCGTTCACGCGCATCACCGTGCGCCGGTAGCGCAGCAGGCCGATCACCCCGGCCAGTGCCGTGCACAGCAGCAACGCGCTGCCCAGCAACATGCTTTCCTGGCTGCGGCCCAGGCTGTGGAACAGTGCATAGCCGGCAATCGCCAGCATCGCGCAGAAAAAGAACACCAGGTCGTTCAGCTGGTCCATGGCAAACACCGCGCCGCTGCGCGCCGGGCCGATCCGGTCGCGTGCCAGCAGGGCCATCAGGGTCAAGGGGCCGCCGCTGCCGCCGGGGGTGGTACAGATGGCGAACTCGGTGGCCATCACCACACCCAGGCTGCGCAGGCGCCCAAGCCTTGCTCCTTGCTGGCCGAGCAACAGGCGCAAGCGGATGGCGTTGATGACCCAGCACAGCAAGATCATGCCCAGCAGGGTCAACATCAGGCTGGGTGCGAAGCGCTGCAGCCTCGGCAGCAACTCGCTGCCACCGAGCAGGGCCGGCACCAGCACGGCACCGAGCAGTGCCAGGGCCAGCCAGGCCAGGCGGTTCATGCGTTGGCCTGGCGGTCGAGCCAGGTGGACTTGGTCAGGGGCTCGCGGCCCTGTGCCAGTAGCGTGTTCAAGGTGTTCAGCCAATAGTCGCGGGAGGCGCGATGGCGCATGTCCACCGGGTGCAGGCCCAGGCGCAGGGTCTGGGCGTCGTGCCAGCGCCGGCATTGCCAGTCGCACAGCACCCGTGACAGGCCGCGACGCCAGGCGCTGCGGGCACTCCAGACCAGCCCCGGGGCCTTGAACGCGGTGAAGTCTGGTAAACGGTACAAGTGCTGTGGCGTGCTGGTGTAGCGCAGCGGCAGGCGGCGCAGTGCCTGGCGGGTGCCTTCGCTCATCAGCCAGGCAGGCGCGACGAAGCCGGCCACCGGCCAGCCCTGCTGGGCGAACAGGGCCAGGCCGTGCTCCAGACGTTGCAGGGCCTGCTGCTGGTCCAGGGCGTAGAACTCGCCTTCGTGGGTATAGATGCGGCGCATGAAGTATTCGCCGGGCGTGCGTGGTGGCGGGCCGTTGTCGGCATGGTAGAAGCCGTGCAGGGCAAGCTCGTCGCCCTGGGCCAGGCGCCGTTCGAGCAAGCGGCAGAAGGTGGGCGAGCGCTGCAGCGGGTTGCGGTGGTGAAAGTCCGGCACCACCAGCCAGGTCATGGGGATGCCGCCGATGGCGTCGACGGCCTGGACGAAGGGTTGATAGTCGGGCCAGGTCTCGGGCGCAACATCGTGCAGCACCAGCATCAGGCTGCGCGCTGGCGGCAGTGGCTCAGCCATGGGCACGGACCTGCGGCTGGTGGCCAAGCACGGCCTGGTAGTGCTGCAGCAGGCCGGCGACCACGTGGTCCCACGAATACTGCTGCTCGGCATGGCGACGGGCCTGAGCCCCGAGCTTGCGCACGCCGGCCTCGAACGCCTCCTGCACGGCCGTCGCCATGGCCTTGCTATCGTTGGGGCGGCACAGGCGCCCGCACTGTTCGTTGACGATTTCGCCGAAAGCACCGGCGCGCACGGCCACCACCGGCGTGGCGCTGGCCATCGCTTCGAGAATGACCAGGCCGAAGGTTTCCTGGTCGCCGGCGTGCACCAGCAGGTCGGCGCTGGCCATCAGCCGGGCGACTTCCGGAGCCGGGCAGAAGTGATCGATCACACTGACGTTCTGCGGCACGTTGGCCGGCATGTTCGAACCCACCAGCAGCAAGTGGTAGGGGTGGCCCAGGTGCTGCATGCACTCGAGCAGCACCGGCAGGTTCTTTTCCCGCGAGCCACGGCCGGCGTAGATCAGCAGGCGACTGGTGTCGGCAATGCCCAGTTCGGCACGCAGCTGCGGGTCGCGCTGGCTGGGGTGGAAGGTGGCCAGGTCGACGCCCAGGCGCTGCACGTGCACATCGCGCACCCCCAGGCGGCGCAACTTGTCGGCCATGACCTGGCTGGGGGCCAGGACCCGGTCGAAATTGCCGTACAGCTTGCTGACATAGGCCTCTACATTGGGGGTGAACCAGTTACCCATGCGGTTGCTGACCAGCAGCGGCAGATCCGAATGGTAGAAGCCGATCACCGGCACATCGAGCTTGCGCCGCGCTTCCAGCGCAGCCCAGGCGGTCAGGTAGGGGTCGCCGACTTCGATCAGGTCGGGCTTGAGCCTGCGCAGCACATTGCACCAGGGGGCCAGGCGCACCGGGAAGCGGTAGCCATTGCCGAACGGCAGCGGCGGTGCGGGCACCTGGTAGATGCCATCGGCGTGTTGGGCACTGGCACCGGGTATCAGCAAGCTGTGGCGGACGCCCTGGATGGCGTCGAGGCGGTGGTGTTTGGCATCAAGATAGGTACGTACGCCGCCACTGGCGGGGGCGTAGAACATGGTGATGTCGGCGATGTGCACGATCAGCATCCCTCCGGGATCGTCTTCGGGTCTGTCATCCGGCGCTAACGGGCCGGCGATGACGCGCCTAAAGGTTGACCTATCAGAAGGATAGTTTGTTCGATCGGGGTTGGGCGGGGCGGGGGGCGGTGTGGGCTTC